>DFXC01000081.1:0-180 GCA_002383105.1 Hyphomicrobiaceae bacterium UBA4118 | reverse complement strand
ACCATCGCCGAGCAGGTGAGCCCGGGCATGTATGGGCGGCGCGAGGCCTTCAAGGTGCATCAGGGCCTGCGCGACAAGGGGCCGGTCAAGGTGCCGCGCGAGTTCGTGTTCATGGACCGGGCGGCGATCGGGCTCGGGGGCGTGTTCCTGCATCTCAACGCCGAGCTCAACTATCACCGC
>DFXC01000073.1:7499-7646 GCA_002383105.1 Hyphomicrobiaceae bacterium UBA4118 | reverse complement strand
TTTCCCGATGCCGACGGCTTTTCCCCCGGTGTGCTTAAGGACTCCGGCTGGGCGACGCTCGCCCAAGGGTCGCGCTCCGGCATCGACGAGGATTCGAATCTCGAAGCTTATGTGGCCGAGGAGAGGACCCTTCGCCACCATCTTGCC
>DFXC01000073.1:4016-7286 GCA_002383105.1 Hyphomicrobiaceae bacterium UBA4118 | reverse complement strand
GGACCCTTCGCCACCATCTTGCCGAGCAGCTGGCGCTTACCTTCGCCGATCCGCCGAGACGGCTGATCGGCCAGCACCTCATCGACATGACCGACGAGGCCGGCTATTTGCGCGGCGAGCTGACCGCACTCGCCGATCTCCTCGGCGCCCCGCTCGAACTCGTCGAGGAGACGCTTCGTGTGATGCAGGGTTTCGAGCCGTGCGGCGTGTTCGCTCGCGACTTGCGCGAATGCCTCATGCTCCAGCTGAAGGAGCAGGACCGCTGCGACCCGGCCATGGCGGCCTTGATCGAGAACCTGCACCTCCTTGCCGTCCACGATCTGCCGGCCCTGAAGCGCGCGGCCCGCGTCTCCGACGAAGACCTCTGTGACATGATCCAGGAGGTGAAGCGGCTGAATCCGAAGCCCGGGCTGAAATATGGCTCAAGCCCATCGCAGCCGATCGTGCCCGACGTGCTCGTGCGCGTGCTCCCCGACAGCTCTTTCCACGTCGAGCTGAACAGCGACACCCTGCCGCGCGTTCTCGTCAACCAGTCCTACTATGCCACCGTCTGCAAATCGACGACGCGCAAGGAGGACAAGACCTATCTCGTCGACTGCCTGCAGACCGCCAATTGGCTGGTCAAGAGCCTCGACCAGCGCGCCCGCACCATTCTAAAGGTGGCGCAGGAGATCGTGCGCCAGCAGGACGGCTTCTTCACCCATGGGGTACGGCACTTGCGGCCGTTGAACCTGAAGACCGTGGCCGACGCCATCTCCATGCATGAATCGACGGTCAGCCGCGTCACCGCCAACAAATACATGGCGACCAATCGCGGCCTGTTCGAGCTCAAATATTTCTTCACCTCGGCGATCGCCGCGACGTTAGACGGCGATGCCCATTCCTCCGAGGCCGTGCGCCACCGCATCCGCGAGATGATCGAGGCCGAGCCCGTGAGCGACGTGCTGTCGGACGACAAGATCGTCGAGCGGCTGAAAGGCGACGGCGTCGACATCGCGCGCCGGACGGTTGCGAAATACCGCGAGGCGCTGCGCATTCCCTCTTCGGTGCAGCGCCGGCGGCTGAAGCGCATCGCCCATGGCGCAAGCCTGTGAGGTCATGCTAATGCCCTGGCCAGCAACGCGAATCGTGTAAAGAGGTAAGCCTGAAATTGATGGTTTGACACCTTGGGAGTGGGGGTCTAGCTTCCCGCCCCGCGGTGGAGGCCGAACGAAGTTGGGCCCAGGGCGTTAGTTCGCCGTGGCGCGAGTCGGCCCACTCAAGAAGCGGCATGCGCCCCGGGAAGCGCGGGTCAAGAGGGGTCTTTCGACAGTCTTCCCTAGGGCAATGACGATACAAGTAACGGGAAAGAATCTGGACGTCGGAGAGGCGTTGCGCAGTTACGTCCAGGAGCGCGTCGTACTAACCGTCGAGAAGTTCATCGGGCGCGCGCCGACGGGGCATGTGCGCATCGAGAAGGAGCACGGGGGTTTCCGTACCAATTGCACGATCCATTTGTGGCAGGGCATGAGTCTCGAGGCCCATGGCGTGGCGCCTGACGCCTATCAGAGCGCCGATCTTGCCTGCGAACGGCTCGAGAAGCGAGTGCGCCGCTACAAGCGGAGGCTCAACCGGCATGGGGGCGGCGAGACGCCGCGCAAGCAGACGTCGGCGGCCTCCTATGTCATCCAAGCCTCGCCAGAGGAGCACGAGGAACGCGATGAGGACAATCCGATCATCATTGCCGAAGCCGAGACCGTGGTGCACGAGATGGCGGTCAGCGACGCCGTAATGCAGATGGATTTAGCCGATCAGCCCTTTGTCGTGTTCCGCAACGCAAGCCACGGGGAGATCAACGTGGTCTACCGTCGCGAGGACGGCAATATCGGCTGGATCGATCCCGCGGGTAAGAAAGCGCGCAAGCGACGCTAGGCGGAACTTCCGCCCGGTCGCTCCGCTTTAATCGGATGGGTAGGTCGATGCATCTAGGTGATTTCATCTCCCCCGATTCTGTTGTTCCCTCGCTCAAGGTGAAGAACAAGAAGCAGCTCCTGCAGGAGCTTTCGGCTCGCGCCGCCCGTCTTACCGGGCTCGAGGAGCGTTATATCTTCGACATCCTGTTGCAGCGCGAGCGGCTCGGCTCGACCGGCCTTGGCCAGGGCATCGCCATTCCCCACGGCAAGTTCGCAGGGCTGAAGCGCATCGTCGGCATCTTTGCCAGACTCGCCGAGCCGATCGACTTCGACGCTGTCGACGGCGATCCCGTAGACGTCGTGTTCCTGCTGCTTGCTCCCGAAGGGGCCGGGGCCGACCATCTCAAGGCGCTCGCCCGCATCTCGCGGCTCTTGCGCGAGGGAAGCGCGGTGGAGAAGCTCAGGGCCTCAAGGGACGCCGCCGCGCTTTACGCCGTCTTGACCGAGGGGGAGACCTCCTCCTCCCACGCCGCTTAGCGTTAACGCGGGGCGAGCTCGGCGATCAGCTCGTTAACCGCCTTCGACATCGCATCGAAGCCCTCGACGCTGAACGCGTTGATGGAAACAAAGACGCCGATGCGGCGCGAAGGCGACATAGCTGAACTCGCCCTGAAGGCCGCCGCTCTTCTCCAGAATGAGCGGCCTCGCGCCGTCCGGCTCCTGCACCACCCAGCCCAAGCCCATCGCGTCCATCTCGCCGCCCTCGTCCATGCCGAACACTGGCGTGAGTCCGTCGCGGTGCAGATAGCTTGCATGGTCGAGGAGCCGCATTTCCGCGTCCTTGGCGGCGAAGCGGTCGAGATGCCAGCCGAGCCAGCGCAACATGTCGTTGGCGGTGGAGTAGAGCCCGCCGGCCCCTTGGATGATCGGCGCCGTTTCGATGAAGGGAAGTGGCGAGCCGTCGAAATTATGGCCCTGCATCGCCCGAGCCTTGTCGGCTTCGGTCAGATCGAAGTGCGTATCCTTGAGCCCAGCAGGGTCGAGCACCCGCTCCTTCAGGAGGTCCGCGTAAGGCTTGCCTGCCGCGTTGGCCAAGGCCTGCGCCAGCAAGTCGAAGCCGAAATTGGAATAGAGGATACCGGTCCCAGGCGCGAACAGCAGGACATCAGGGGTCAGCGAGGCGATGTAGTCCTCCTTTGTCCCCATCATGGTCGGGTTGTTCCCCACGGCCTTGACCTCCGCCTCGCGCGGCAGGCCGGAGGCATGGGTGGCGAGATCAATGAGCGTGATCGACTTGCCGTCACGCTCGGGGATCTTCACGTCCCAGCCGAGCCGATCTTGCAGCTTGTCGGTGAAACCGACCTTGCCGTCGGCCACC
>DFXC01000073.1:2243-3872 GCA_002383105.1 Hyphomicrobiaceae bacterium UBA4118 | reverse complement strand
CCGATGACGAGGCCTGGAGGCTTGGCGCCGAGATAAATGAAGGTCCCGGTAAAATCGACAGCCTCAGCGAGGAGCTTGTTCTCGGCCCGCGCGCCCGTAGCGCCCAGCATCGAGGCAAAGACGAACGCTAGCCCGATCCGGAAAACGACGTTGCCAGATTTAGTCGCCCGCATGCAATTCTCCCCTTCTGCGCGCCTCGGCAAAGTCTAAGGCGCGAGACCCTACTTCGGCTGGCGATTTGAGGAAATGTCAGTGCACGCTCACCGGCACGAGGTCGTTCTCGATGGCGTTGGCGATGGCCGCGTTGCGGCTGTCGGTGAGCGCCAGCGGTGTGCCGTCGGCGCCGAGCACGGCAAAGAGGTCGATGCCTTTTGGCGCGGTCTGCAACGCCGGGAACAGCCTCTCGGCGATTTCGGGATCGAGCTGCTTGATGTAAGCCACCTCGCCGTCGCCAAGCTGCGCGAACTCGCTCCGGCTCATGGGCGTGCGCGGCAGGCGATCTTCTTTTTCGAACTCGTTCATCGACGTCTACTCCTCCTTACGAGTCGTTGGCGGGGCACGGCTCAGGTGTCACGCGACTTCACTTCATTCGGCAGCGGCGATGCCGACCTTCAGCACCTTTTTCTCCTTGCGCGGCCGCTCGAGCTCGATGGCAAGAAGGCCGTTATGCAGCTCCGCCTTGCGCACCTCGACACCATTGGCGAGTGCGAAGGTCCGCTTGAACTGGCGCGCGGCGATGCCGCGGTGGATATAGTCCTTGGCCGCCTCTTCGCTCTGCTTGCCGCGGATGGTGAGCTCGCCGTCCTCGACGCTGACCTCGAGCTCGTCCGGCCTGAAGCCCGCCACCGCAAGGGTGATGCGCAAGGCCTCCGGCCCTCTCTCCCCTCCCGGCAACAGCTCGATATTGTGCGGAGGGTAGCCCGGTTCGCCAGCCTTGGCCGAGCGGTGTTGAGCGCGCTCGGCTGAGAGGCTCAGCCATAGATTGCCATCGAGAAGTGTCATGCGCGACATCGAGCGAGAGCCCTTCGAGACAAGCGGCTGCGCCGGTGGCGTTTTTGAGGCCCAGTCGGCACCTCAAGAAAATGTGCTCAGCCCGCCGCGGCACCGAGCGTTATATCCGGGCTCGCATATGGGGAAATCCCGCAGCAAATTCAAGCAGAGCGGCGGCGCGACACGCTCGTCTTTCGGTTCTATCGCCGGAGCCCTGCTTGCCCTAAGCTACCTCTTCCCTTTTGTCTTGCTAGAGCAATGATCTGGTACGTCAGTTCCAAGGCCGGTAGCGATGCCTCCGACGGCCGCACCCCGCAAACGGCCTTCAAGACGCTGCAGCACGCCGTTGATGTGGCGAAAGCGGGCGATACCATCGCGATCGCGCCGGGCGCTTACGATCAGGACCTGCCATTGCGGGTCAGCGCGGCACGTGCCGCCAATGTCGTCGTCGCCGTGGCCGGCAGCGAGTAGGCCTTAAGCCGTCTCTGTCGTCTCGCCGTCGGCGGGCACGTTCTCGATCACGCGCAAGCGCCTGACGGTCAGATCGTCGATCTCGACCGTACCGAGATGCACCTTCTCAGCGCTCGCACGGATGATGCTCAAGCGGGCGATGGCAAGAGCCCCGATCGCCAGCGCTCC
>DFXC01000073.1:0-2159 GCA_002383105.1 Hyphomicrobiaceae bacterium UBA4118 | reverse complement strand
ATCGCCAGCGCTCCCGTCGCGACCGACGGCACGCGGACCGGCGGCAGTTCCAGCTCCCATCGCCTCAGATCTCGCATGCTTGCTGTCCAGAAATTTGGTGGAGCCAGGCGGGATCGAACCGCCGACCTCGTGAATGCCATTCACGCGCTCTCCCAACTGAGCTATGGCCCCTTCAGAAACCGGAAAATCAGAAATCAGAATGGGTGCCGAGCTCGGCCTGATTTCTGCCCCTGACTTAGGCTGGGCGTCTTGCCGGTTCAAGAAAAATGCAAGATGGGTTCCTAAGCTGGCACCCTCTGCGTCATTCCGGTTTCTCGGACCTCAGGTCTCCTCGCCCGGGCCGCCGCCGACAATGCCGGACACGTCAGCCTCTCCCTCCTCTTCCTCTTCAAGGAAGGTGGCGTCGTCGTCTGCTGCCGGGATCACGGGCGCGTCCTCGCCGAGATCGACGATCTCCTCGTCCTCCTCGACCACGACCTCCTCGGCCGCGACGTCTTCCAGGCTGATCACGTCGGCGCTTTCAATCACCGGCGTGTCCTCCACCTCCGGCTCCACGACGACTTTTCTGGCCTCTACTGGCGCCGCGCGTTCGCCGCGGCGCGATGGGGGTGGCGTCACCTGATAGACCGTTTGGCAGACGGGACAGACGATCGGCGTACGGCTCAAGTCGTAAAACCGCGCCCCACAGCTCGGGCAAACACGCTTGCTTCCCCGTGCGGGTTTCGACATTGACACTCCTCGATGCTTGTCTTGAGTTGCTCCCCCATTGCCACGCCTCACCGGTACTGTCAAAAGCTATCGACCGCCCCGAAAGCGCGAAATTGAGAGCCCATGCCGCAGCCCTTGACCGCCAGTCCTTCCGCGCGCCTTTCCGGCCGCGCGTGCGTGCCGGGCGACAAGTCGATTTCCCATCGCGCGCTGATCCTGGGGGCCCTGGCCACCGGCCACACCCGCATCACCGGGCTGCTTGAGGCCGAGGACGTGATGGCCACGGCGAAGGCCGTGGCCGCGCTCGGCGCCGAGATTACCCGGTCGAACGGGGCCTTCGAGGTGAGGGGTCAGGGGGTGGGCGGCTTGCGCGCGCCGTCCGCGGCGCTCGACTTCGGCAATTCCGGCACCGGGAGCCGGCTCATGCTCGGCGTGGTCGCGGGCCACGACATGCAGGTCAAATTCACCGGCGATGCGTCCTTGCGGCGCCGGCCCATGGGGCGGGTGCTTGCGCCGCTGACCGCCATGGGCCTGCAAGCCGACGGTGAGGCGGAGCGCGCGACCTTGCCGCTCGTGGTGCGCGGCACGCAAGACCTCCTTCCCATCGTCTACGACCTTCCTGTGCCCTCGGCGCAAGTGAAGTCGGCCATCCTGCTTGCCGGCATGCATGCGCCGGGCCGCACCACAATCGTCGAACCGTTGGCGACGCGAGATCATACCGAGCGCATGCTCGCCTATTTCGGGGGCGAGGTCGAAATCGAGGATCGGGGGCAGGGCGCGCGCGCGGTGACCGTCTGCGGCGACGCCGAGCTTCATGGCGCGGCGATTTCTGTGCCTGGAGACCCGAGCTCGGCAGCGTTCATGATTGCCGCGGCCTTGATCTCGCCGGGCTCCGACATCGTCGTCGAGAGCGTGCTGATGAACCCTACGCGCTCGGGCTTCATCGAGACCTTGCGCGAGATGGGAGCATCCATCGAGGTGCTCGACCGCCGCCATGAAGGCGGCGAGCCGGTGGGCGATCTCAGAGTCCGAGCGAGCGCGCTGCGCGGCGTCAGCGTGCCGGCGGAACGCGCGCCCTCCATGATCGACGAATATCCGGTCCTCGCTTGCGTCGCCGCTTTTGCCGAAGGCGAGACGCGCATGCAGGGTCTCGCCGAGCTCAAGCTGAAGGAGAGCGATCGCTTAAGCGCCACGGCGGCGGGCCTTGCCGCTTGCGGGGTGGTGGCGCACGTCGAAGGCGACGATCTGACGGTCGAGGGTGGGAGAGGAGTTAAAGGCGGCGGTCTCGTCGCGACCCATATGGATCACCGCGTCGCCATGGCGTTCCTCACCCTTGGGCTTGGCGCCGCCAATCCGGTCACCGTCGACGATATCAGCATGATCGCGACGAGCTTCCCCGGCTTCGCGCCTCTCATGACCAGGCTCGGGGCTCAGTTGCAATGATCATCGCC
>DFXC01000151.1 GCA_002383105.1 Hyphomicrobiaceae bacterium UBA4118 | reverse complement strand
CATTATCTCTATAGCCCGATCGCCGACTGGGCCGAGACGATCGCGATCGTCACCTCCATGCTGCTGATCATTCCGGTGTGGACGGTGCTGGTGAATTTTTTCGGCACCATGATGGGGCGCTGGGACACCCTCGGGAGGAACCTCCCGGCGAAGTTTCTGATCATGGGCTCGATCATGTATCTGATCGGGTGTTTCCAGGGCTCGACAGAGGCCTTGCGCTCGATCCAGCAGCCGACTCATTTCACGGATTTCGTCATCTCGCACTCGCACCTCACCGTGTTTGGGACGTTCGTGGTCTGGGCAATGGGTGGCTTGGTTTATGTCTGGCCGCGGGCCTGCGGACGTGAGCTCTGGTCGTTCAAATTGGGCAATTGGGCATTTTGGCTGATCACCGTCGGCATCTCCACCATGGGTCTGGTGCTGACCGCCGGCGGACTGCAGCAAGGCTTCCAATGGATGGCCGGCACCGAATGGCTCGACACGGTGCTCTCGATGAGACCCTATTGGTTCGTGCGCACCGTCGCCGGCGTCAGCATGGACATCGGGATGACGCTTCTCGTGATCAATCTGATGATGACGGCGCTGGCCCGGCCGGTGGGGGCGGCGGAGAGACCGGCATTCGGCGCGGCTCCGGCCCCGGCTGGTGGAGCCGCCTGATGAGCGCACGATTCGTCACCTTAGTGGCAGGAATCGCCTTTTTCTTCCTGGCCCTCATCACCCAAGGCTTCCTGCCCTTCTTCGAACCCTCCGCGCGCACCGCTCGGGTGACCGCAGTGGTCCGCACCGATCTCGGTCAGCTCAAGTGGATGCTGACCCAGGCCACCGCGTACACGCCGCTGGAACAGCGCGGTCGCGATGTGTATCTGCGCGAGGGCTGCTGGTATTGCCATTCCCAATACGTGCGTCCGGTGACCGGCGAGACGCGCCGCTGGGGCCCGGTGACAGAGGCGGGCGAATACGTCTACGACGTGCCGCACCTTTTCGGCACGCGGCGCATCGGACCGGATCTGATGCGGGTCGGGCTCAAATTCAGCAACGAATGGCATTTTGCCCATTTCTGGAATCCGCGCATGCTCTCCCCGGACTCGATCATGGCGCCGTACCGGGGGCTCTTCGACACACCAGCGCAGGCGGTCGCGATCGTCGATGACGGAGCCGGCAATCGCACGCTGGAAAAAACGCCGCTCACCGAACGGCTGTTCGACTTTGCGAGCAAGGAGCATATCAGGCTCACGCCAAATGCCGACGGTCTCCTGTTCGTGCCGACGCAGGCGCGCGGCAAGGCTCCGATCATCCTGATACCGCGCGAGGAATACAAAGGCAGCACGGTCCAGATCGCCGCCGAGACACCAGACCTGCAAGCACTCGTCGCTTATGTCCAGAAGCTCGGCATGAACCGCGGCAAGTGGCGCGACCTGTTCGAGCCGCAGAGTCTCGAAATTATGGATGTCACGCTGCCGCGCTCGGAGGAATGGATCGCCCATGGCAAGGAGGTCTATGAGCGGCGGTGCCTCGGCTGCCATGGGGCGAATGGCGACGGCAATGGGCCGGCGGCGACCTTCCTCTACAACCAGCGCCCGCGCGATTTCACGGCCGCTGTATTCAAGTTCAGGTTGACCAAGGAACCGGTGCCGACCGACGGAGACCTCTTGCGGACGATCAGCCGCGGGGTCCGCGGCACGGCGATGCCGCCCTGGTATGACCTGCCCCTCAACGATCGCCTCGCCGTTATCCAGTACATCAAATATGTGCTGGCGGTGGACCGCTCCGATCCTGCCAAGCCCTATGCATTTTTCGCCGAGGAGCCGCCCGGTCCTCCATTGTACATCGGAAAGCCGCCCGCTCCGTCGCAGCAGCTCCTTGATCGCGGCAAGGAAGTTTGGGAGCAAGCGAAATGCTGGGAGTGCCATGGCAAAAGCGGAAAGGGCGATGGCGAGAAAGCTGCCGGGCTGAAGGATGATCTAGGCTTCACCATGGTGCCGGCCGACCTCACCAGCGGCCAGTTCAAGTCCGGCCCGGCGGTCGAAGACATCTTCCGAACCGTGACGACCGGATTGAGCGGCACGCCCATGCCCTCCTATCGGGACGCATTTCCCGATGAAGACCGGTGGGCACTGGCCTATTACATTCTGGCGCTTTCCGCCTATAAGGACCCGCTCACGGGACAGCCGCTGAAGATCGCGGACACGGATCGCGCGGCGCTGGACGATCTCAACCTCAAGGCGGATACGCCGGAGAATGCCTATGTTCCGGGCCAGGGCTCGCCGCAAAAGGCTGCGGCACTCGGCACCGCCGGACCAACCGCTACCAAGGGAGAATGAGTCATGGAGGGTTTCGAGGTCACTGGACCCTACGCAGACGCCATGCTGATGAGCCTTGGTGCGCTCTGCGTCTTCGTTTGGGGCGTGCTCTCGGGCTCCTTCCACAATGCCGACGAGGCGTCCGTCAGATTCTACGAGATGGAGATGGAAAATGACGCAAACAGAGACCACGCCAAGCGAGCAGACGAGTGACGAGGCGAGC
>DFXC01000101.1 GCA_002383105.1 Hyphomicrobiaceae bacterium UBA4118 | reverse complement strand
GCCTATGACGCCAAGACCGGCAAGCTTATCTGGAATTTCGACACGAGCCCCGAGAACTCCGTTGGCGTATGGGCGGCGACAGACGCTACGGGCAAAGACTTGCATCGCGACATCGCGGCCGAGAAGGCGCAGCTCGCCAAGACCGGCGATCCCTACAAGACGGTCGGCGGCGGCGTGTGGCAGAACCCGTCGGTCGATCTGAAGACCAACCGCATCTACTTCGTGGTCGGCAATCCTTCGCCTGACCTCGACGGCTCCGTCCGGCCAGGCGACAATCTCTATACGGAGTCGCTCGTATCGGTCGACCTCGACACTGGCAAATATGCCTGCCACTTCCAGTACATCCCCCATGACCTCTGGGATCTCGACGACACGAGCCCGACGGTGCTGGTCGATGCCAAGGACAAGGACGGCAACGTTGTGCCGGCGGTCATTCACGGCGGCAAGACCGGGCACGTCTATGTCAACAGCCGCAAGGATTGCAGCCTCATTCGCTTCTCCGAGGCGATGGTGTCGCAAGACGGCATGTATACATTGCCGACGGCTGAGGGTGCGCGCATGCTGCCGGGCGCCAATGGCGGCGTCGAATGGTCGGTGATGGCGGTCAACCCCGAGCTTGGGCTGACCTACGCGGTCAACCTCCACCAGCCGATGACCTACCAGGTCCAGAGCTCGCCCTATCCGGGCGGCAAGCTCTGGCTCGGCGGCGCCTTCAAGGTGATCGCGACCGAGGAGTCGTTCGGCAACGTCACCGCCGTCGACTACAACACCGGCAAGATCAAATGGCAGGTCAAAACGCCCTTGCCCATGATGGGCGGCGCGCTCACCACCGCCGGCGGTCTTATGTTCACCGGCGAAGGCAACGGCTGGTTCAGGGCCTACGACGCCGCAACCGGCAAGGTGCTGTGGTCGTTCTTTGCAGGGGCTGGCGTCAATGCGCCGCCGGCGTCCTACTCGGTGGACGGCAAGCAGTACATTGTGGTCGGCGCGGGCGGAAACACCCAAATCGACTTCAAGCGCGGCAACAACATCATCGCCTTCACGGTGGATTGATCGTTACGTTGCCTGCTTGACGTTAGACGTGCAAAACTGAGGGACGGGGCATGGCTAGTGCCCCGTCCTTTTTACAACGAAGGAACATTCCGTCGATGTTTCCGATGCCATGAATTGCAGAATTGCCTTGCCGTTGGCCGCCCTCCTGCTCATCAGTTCGGGCGCGCTTGCCGCCGATCCCATCGAGGACAAGGCGAAGCTCTGCGCCGCCTGCCACGGCGAGCAAGGCATTCCTCAGCTCAAGACAACCCCGGTGATCTGGGGTCAGAATGCGGGCTATCTCTTTCTCCAGCTGCGCGACTTCCAAAGCGGCGCGCGCAAAAACGATTTGATGTCGCCGGTTGCCGCGACGCTCGCGAGGGAGGACCTGCTCCCGCTCGCCACCTATTTTTCGAAGCTCAAATGGCCCAATCTGCAACAACCGCCGGCGCCCCAAGACGTCGCCGCCAAAGCGCTAAATGCAAACACGTCCGTCGGTTGCACGGGCTGCCATCTTGACCACTTTCAGGGCGACGGCTCCACCGCCCGCCTCGCCGGCCAGCAGCACGACTATCTCCTTAAGACGATGACGGACTTCCGCGCCCGGACGCGCGGCAACAATCCGGGCATGTCTGATCTCATGAATGCGACGTCGCCCGATGCTATCGCCGCACTGGCGGACTATCTCGCGGGCCTGCAGATCGACCAGTATCTCAACCAGAGCCAGTAGCGCTTAGCGGCCGGCAAGCTTCTCGCGCAGCGCCGTGAGCGAGGTGAGATCGCCTGCCGTCTTGCCCTGCTTGTCCTTGAGGGTCTTGTCGGCCCCGCGGGCGAGCAGCAAATCGACGGCGGCCTCGTGGTTGAGCTCGGCGGCGATCATGAGTGCCGTGCGGCCGCGATTATCCTGATCGTCGAGGCGGGCGCCGCGGTCGAGGAAGAGCGTCATCACCTCGATGACGTCGTTTACACCGGCCTCATCGGAATAGCCCGCCGCCCACATCAGCGCCGTGAGCTCGTTGCCGTAGCGCGCATTGACGTCGACACCGTGGTCGAGAAGCAGGCGAACGACGGCCGGAAAGCCGCGACCCGCCGCATAGATGATGGCCGTCTTTTCCGTCTTGTCGCTCGCCTTTGGGTCGGCGCCCTTCTCGATCAGGAACTGCACGATGGGGGCGCTGCCCATATAGGCGGCTGCCGAGAGCGGCGTGATCCCATTGCGGCCAGGCAGGCTGATGTTCGCGCCGCGCTCGATCAGCAGGCGCACGACGGGGGGCCGCCCTTGCTCTGCCGCCTGGAAGAGCGCGGTGGAGCCTTCGATGTTTCGCGCATCGATCGGTGCGCCTTTGTCGAGGAACAGCGCGACCAGCTCACGCTCGCCGGCTACAGCGGCACGCGCGAGCGGCTCTGCGCCTAAGCGATCCCGCGCTTCAAGCGAGGCGCCTTTGTCGAGGAGGCGGCGGGCAAGGTCCTCGCAGCCTTTGTCGGCTGCGGAGAACAGAGTGGCGTTGATCTCGATTGAGTCCGCCTCACGCTCGATCTGCTCGTAGCGCTGCTCGAGATTGCGGCACACTTTCGCATTGGCGAGCGCGCGCGTGGTGAAGGGGGCGAGACAGAGAAGCGTGGCGGCGATGACCGCGGCAACGCGAAGGGGGGAAGCGAACATAACCCGTTCTTAGTGGCTTATCTGCGTGGCGTCGAGCCTGTCGCGGCGAGCGCCGGGAAACCCCGGAACTCTAACGGGTGAGCGGCCCTTCGGCCTGCCGCCAGGCTTGCAACCCGCCGCGGATGTGGCGCGCAGTGCTGAGCCCCGCGGCTTGCGCCGCCTGCACCGCCATGGCCGACCGCTGACCGTAGGTGCAAAAGAAGATGAGATGCTTGCCGCCGGCCTTGCCGAGTTGTTGCAGCAGGCCCTCCGCCTTCAGGCTTTCCTCGACGTCGGGATAGGGAACGTGCAGGGACCCCGGGATGATCCCATCCTTCCGCCTCTCCTGGTCCTCCCTGAGGTCGATCAAGGCGACGTCGGGCTTGCCCAGGAATTTTTTTGCCTCTTCGGCCGTGAGCGTCCAGCCCCGCCCGGTGACAATGTCTCGAGCAAGCCCGATCCGCATATTGGCGGGGACGGCGACGTCCATCATCTTGGGATTGGGCAGGTTGAGGCTGTTCATGAGGCTGACATACTCATCGACCGACTTAACTTGCAGACGGGGATTGAAGGTCCGCTCCTCGCCGATGGTGCTCACCGTGTCGCCTTTATAGTCGTGCGCGGGATAGACCAGCGTCTCGTCGGGTAGCTTCAACAGCCGCCCGAACAGCGAGTCGTATTGCGCGCGCGGATCGCCGTTCTGGAAGTCGGTGCGGCCGGTGCCGCGGATGAGCAGCGTATCGCCGGTGAACACCCGGTCGGGCATGATGAAGCTGTAGGAATCGTCGGTGTGGCCCGGCGTGTAGAGCGCCTCGAGGCTCAAGCCCTCGATGTCGACCCGGTCGCCGTCGCCGACACGGATGGAGACGACCTCGGCCTTGCTCTGCTCCCCCATCACCGTGATGCAGCGCGTGCGCTCGCTGAGCGCCTCAAGTCCCGTGATGTGGTCGGCATGGAGATGCGTGTCGATGGCTTTCACCAGCCGCAGGTCGAGCTCGCGCAGGAGCTGGATATAGCGGTCGACCCGTTCGAGGACCGGATCGACGATGAGCGCCTCTCCGCCATGGCGGCTTGCCAGGAGATAGGTGTAGGTGCTTGAGATGCTATCGTAGAGCTGCCGGAAAATCATGTGAGGTCTCGTTCAGTCGCGGTTCCCACCCGAGACGGCTCGAAAGAAATGTGAGGTCGCCGCTCCGATACGGGAGGGTAGCGGAAGGTTTCGCCTATCTATAGGTAACATTCCATGGAATTCTCTGTGACAGAAAGAGCGATCTCCGTCCCCGCCGAATGGGCGCCGCAAAAGGCCATCTGGACCGCATGGCCCGCCGACGCGGGTGAGTGGAACGAGGACCTCGCAACGCCGCGCCGCGACGTAGCAGCGATGGTGCGCGCGCTTAGCCCTACTAACAGGGTCCGGCTGCTGGTGAACGGCGCCGAGGCGGAAGCCGCGGCCCGCGCGGCCTTGCACGATGTGGCCGAGATCGTTCCCGCCAAATACGGCGACATCTGGCTCCGCGACACGGGGCCCATCTTTGCGCGAACGCGTAAAGGCAAGGTTGCCCTCAGATTCAGGACCAATGGCTGGGGCGGGAAGTTCGACCTGCCCGACGATGCCACCGTCGGCGACGACATCGCGCTTCTGGCGGGCGTGCCCACGCGCTGTTTTGATTTCGTGCTGGAAGGCGGCGCCATCGAGCATGACGGTCAAGGCACGATCCTGACCACGCGGCAGACGCTGTTGAACGAAAATCGCAACGGCTGGACGAAGCAGGAGGCGGAAGCGGCACTCGGAGAGGCCTTCGGCGCCAAGAAGATCGTCTGGATCGACGAAGGCCTCATCAACGATCACACCGACGGCCATATCGACAATCTCGCCCGTTTCGTGGGCGCGGCCAATGTGGTCTGCCAGTCCCCTGCCGGCGCCGACGATCCTAATGCGGCGACCCTCAACGCGATCGCGCGGACGCTCGAAACTGCGACGGACGCGCTTGGCCGCAAGCTTGAGGTCATTCGCATTCCGAGTGCCGGCCTGGTCCTCAACGAGGCGGGCGAAGTCTCCCCCGCCTCGCACATGAACTTCGTCATCGCCAATGGCGTCGTGGTCGTGCCCGTCTATGGAACCTCCACTGCCGCGCTTGCACTCGAAGCCTTGCGAGACGTGTTTCCCGACCGCAAGGTCATCGGAGTCTCCTCGCGCGGACTTCTCGGCCAAGGGACGTCGGGCGGCGGCTCGTTCCATTGCATCACGCAACAGGAGCCGCTCTAGATGACCGAGCGCACGATCACCGTCGCGGCCATCCAGGCCTCTTACGGCCCCGACATGAAGGCGAACATCGCCAAGACGGAGGGGTTCATCCGCGAGGCAGCGAAGAAAGGCGCACGGGTCATCCTGCCTTCCGAGCTGTTCCAGGGCATCTACTTCCCGACGCGGCAGGACCCGAAATGGTTCGCCACCGCCTACCCTGTGCAAGAGCATCCCGCGGTGCTCCCGCTTGCTAGGCTCGCCAAGGAGCTGAAGGTGGTCATCCCCATCTCCTTCTTCGAGAAGGATGGACCGCGTCATTACAACAGCGTGGCAGTTGCCAATGCCGACGGAGAAATCCTCGGCATCTATCGCAAGAGTCACATCCCCGACGGCCCCGGCTATCAGGAGAAATACTATTTCCGTCCCGGCGATACCGGCTTCAAGGCGTGGAAGACGCGAGCCGGCGTGATCGGCGTCGGCATCTGCTGGGACCAGTGGTATCCCGAGGCGGCACGCGCCATGGTGCTGGAAGGGGCCGAGCTGCTGCTCTATCCCACCGCCATCGGCTCGGAGCCTTACGACCTTACCCTCGACACCCACAAGCAATGGCGGCGCGCGATGCAGGGCCACGCGGTGTCGAATGCCGTGCCAGTCGTGGCCGCCAACCGCATCGGCATCGAGGAGAATGACGGCGCGACGCAAAAATTCTACGGCCATTCCTTCATCGCCGATCACACCGGCGAGCTCGTCGAGAGCTTCGGCGAGACGGAGGAGGGCGTGCTGGTCGCGAGCTTCAATCTCGCCGAGATCGCAACCTACCGCGCCGAGTGGGGCTTTTTCCGCGACCGCCGCACCGACCTCTACGCCAAAAGCATCTTGTGATGAGCCTGCTGCTTTCGATTGCATGTGGTCGTGCTCATTGACGGCCTATGTCGGCGCCAACGTCGCGATAGCCTGGTCGGCCCTGTGCGCGGCCTGACGCCGGGATTACCTTTCCGAAATCCGAGAGAATGACTTCCAAATAAAACCGATACTGTGCAGCGTCCGAAGACATTAGGTACACGGGTAGCGAACCGCCATCGATGCCATGGTTCCGTCGATCCGCGATTTACTCGACCGTGAGGTCGCGCCGAAGTGACAAGATGAGGCCGACATGACCGAGCAACGCCCACCGCTTCCGCCTTTCACGCTCGAGACCGCCACCGAGAAGGTGCGCAAGGCCGAGGACGCCTGGAACACGCGCGAGCCGAAGGTCGCGCTGGCCTATACGACCGACACCGTGTGGCGAAACCGCGCCGAGTTCCTCACGGGCCGGGAGGAGATCATGGCTTTTCTCAAGCGCAAATGGACCCACGAGCTCGACTATCGGCTGATCAAGGAGCTGTGGACCTTTCGCGACAACCGCATCGCCGTGCGCTTTGCCTATGAGTGGCACGACGATAGCGGCAACTGGTTCCGCAGCTACGGCAACGAGAACTGGGAGTTCGAAGCGAACGGCCTGATGCGGCGGCGCATCGCCAGCATCAACGACCTGCCGATCGCCGAGAAGAATCGCAAGTTCCGCTGGCCGCTCGGCCGCCGCCCTGACGACCACCCCTCGTTGAGCGATCTCGGTCTGTAAAGGAATTTCTCATGAACGAGCCCGCCGCCTATTCCAGCGACATCGCCTTCACGCCTTCCGTTAAGGCAATCCAGACGCGCAAGGGCTCGCGCCGCGGCTACGCGAATGTGGAGCAGCGCGGCTCGTGGGAGACCCACATCACGCCCGATCTCGCCCATGTCATCGAAGGCCAGATCAGCGTCTTCCTCGGCACGGCGAGCAAGGATGGCCAGCCCTATATCCAGCACCGCGGCGGGCCGCCCGGCTTCCTCAAGGTGCTGGACGAGAGCACCATCGGCTTTGCCGACTTCACCGGAAACCGGCAATATATCAGCCAGGGCAATCTCTCAGATAACCCCAAGGCCATCCTCTTCCTGATCGACTATGGCGCGCGCCAGCGGGTGAAGATCTGGGGGACCGCGCGCGTCGTCGAGGGAGATGCGGAGCTGATCGCCAAGCTTATGCCTGAGGGCTACAAGGCGCGGCCCGAGCAGGCGATCCTCTTCACCGTCACGGCCTGGGACGCGAACTGCCCGCAGCACATCCCGCTCCGCTTCGAGGCCGCGCAAGTGGCGGCGGTGCTCGCCGAGCGCGACGCGCGGATCAAGGCCTTGGAGGCGGAGCTGGCGCGTCTCCGTCCGGCCGGGAACGCGCCCTAGGGGCTGCGGGTTTAGGGTCAGGTCTCGATTGTCACGCGGGCGCGGACCTGCTCGCGTGCTAAGCTTGCAGCAGCATTCCCCTCCACGAGAAGCCACGATGAGCATCATCGACACAAGACGTGAGCAGATGTTTCCCGTGCTCGACGCTGCGCAGGTCGAGACCGCGAAGCGCTTCGCCAGCGGACCGGAACAGGTTTTCGCACCGGGCGATGCCGTTTTTGATGTGAGCAAACCAAATGCACCGGCGTGGCTGGTGCTCAAGGGCGCGATCGAGGTGGTGCGGCGGGATGGTCTCGCCCGCGAGGTCGCGATCACAACCCACCACGCCGGGCAATTCTCCGGCGAGGTCAACCAGCTCGCCGGACGTGGATACCTTGCGACCGGACGGGCGGGGCCGGAGGGCTGCACCGCACTACCGTTCGACGGCCCCCATGTGCGAGCCCTGATGGTCGGCTCCGCCGACGTCGGCGAGATCATGATGCGCGCGTTTATCCTGCGGCGGGTCGGACTCATCGAGGAGGGCGGCGCAGGTTCAGTCCTCGTCGGAAATCCGGGCACACCGGACCTCGTCCGGCTCCAAGGCTTTCTCCGCCGCAATGGCTACCCTTACGCGGTGCTTGATGCCTCCGCCGAGGAAGGCGGCCGCGCCTTGGTCGAACGCCTGGGTATTCTGCCGGAGGAGCTGCCGCTCCTGGTCTGTTCGAACGGAACGGTGCTGAAGCGTCCTACGGATAGTGAGGCGGGAATCTGCCTCGGCATCACGCCCGAGCTCGACCCGCAGATCGTCTATGACGTCGCTGTAGTCGGCGCCGGTCCCGCAGGGCTCGCCACCGCCGTCTATGCGGGCTCAGAGGGCCTCTCCGTGATCGTCCTCGATCAGAGGGCCTTCGGCGGACAGGCCGGGGCCTCGATGCGGATCGAGAACTATCTCGGCTTCCCCACCGGCATCTCCGGCATGGCCCTTGCGGGCCGCGCCTTCAACCAGGCGCTCAAGTTCGGCGTCGAGATCGCCATTCCGCTCGAGGTGGCGCGGCTCGATTGCGGCAATTCGGGCGGACCTTTGCGGCTCGAGCTCGACAATGGCGCGGTGGTGCGCGCCCGGACCGTGGTGGTCGCTTCCGGGGCACGCTACCGCCGGCCTCCGATCCCGAACCTGTCGATCTTCGAGGGCGCCGGCATTTCCTATTGGGCTTCGCCGGTGGAGGCAAAGCTCTGCGAAGGCGAGGAGGTGGCCCTGATCGGTGGCGGCAACTCGGCTGGACAAGCGGCGGTCTACCTCGCGCCTAAGGTCAAGCAGCTGCATCTCGTGGTGCGCGGCGAAGGCTTGGAAGTCTCCATGTCGCGCTACCTCATCGACCGCATCAGGGCCCTTCCCAATGTGGAGCTTCACACCAAGACGGAGATCGTAGGGCTCGAAGGCGATCAGGCCACCGGGCTCACCGGCGCGGTGTTCCGCGACAGGACCACGGGAGCCACCCACACCTGCCCCTTACGCCATCTCTTCTTGTTCATTGGCGCCGACCCGAACGCGAGCTGGCTCGATGACTGCGTCGCGGTGGACGAGAAGGGCTTCGTAGTCACCGGGGCGGCATTTGCTCAAGGGAACGGTGCGATCGGCCGCGCTGCCCTGCCACTCGAGACCAATCGGCCAGGCGTATTCGCCATCGGCGACGTGCGGGCCGGCTCGACCAAGCGCGTGGCTGCCGCCGTGGGCGAAGGCGCCGCGGTCGTGGCGCAGATTCACAGCGCGCTTGCGTCAGAGTCCCTGCCTGCCCGATAGGCGTAGAGTCAAACCCATGAGCACCGAGCACGCCGGGCGCCCACGAGCAGCCAAGGCATCCAAGACGCCGTCCTTTGCCACGACGCTACATGCGCGGGTCCTCCGGCACGACTCCCGCCATGGTCTCTCGACGCTGTTTTTCGGCGACGGTGAGCTGCGCGTGCCCATCGTCGCCGCACCGGTCGATTCCGGCGTGAAGGTGACGATCTATGCGCGCGACGTGTCGATCGCGCTCTCGCGGCCGATGGATGTGTCGATCACCAATCGCCTGCCCGGGACCATCGTGGAGATCGAGCCGCTCGCGTTGCCTTACGTGCGCGTCACCCTCAATCTCGGCGCCACCCTTCTCGATGCCCTGGTGACCGCGGAGTCCGTCGAGCGGCTGGGGCTCGAGCTTCGCCTGCGCGCCTGGGCCATGATCAAGAGCGTCGCCATCGGGAAAGACGCGGTTGAGGCGCAACGTCTTCCCCTGCCCCGCCGCTGGCCCGTGGCCGATAGGACCGATTGAGCGAGGCGTTAAGCTCGGCGAGGCTCTGCGCGCTTGCGCTCCGCGAGCGCCGTTCCATGGACCGGTAGAGCGCGACCAGCCGCTCGCCGAAATCCGTCAATTGCGCGCCGGCGCCGCGCCGCCCGGGAAAGGTAGCGAACACCGGCGTCTCGAAGGTCCGGTTCAGCGCATCGACCATCAGCCAGCATTTGCGATAGGAGACGCCGGTTGCCCGGCTCGCTGCGAGAATGGACCGTTCGCTGCGAATGGCCTCGATGAGCGCAAGGTCCTCAGGGGTGAGGCTCCCGCCATTGGCGAAGCTGACCATCACTTCGAT
>DFXC01000158.1:2561-3184 GCA_002383105.1 Hyphomicrobiaceae bacterium UBA4118 | reverse complement strand
TTCAGCGCGAGACGAGCAATCGCCTGCACGTACCGTCGCGTCTCGGTTATCTCTGTGGAGTATCGGCCATGCTTCCAAAAGTTCTTGTTTCCCCTGGGAGCACCGGGTCATCGTGAACGTGCGGGCCAACCTGTTAAGGCCTGGCTCGTAAAGCTTCGCCGCTCCGACCACAGTAGCATTTGACCGCGCTATGAATGGCTGCCATCTGTGCGGCTAGCATCGTCTCAACTTCGTCCTTGGGCTGATCGGTCATTCCCGGTCCCCGCGTTCAAGGCGACGTGCCTTGGCCTGGGCTAGGTCGTCTTGGGAAAGTGGCTGCTCAACGCCCATCGCTTCCAACTGCCTTTGCGTCTTCCAGATAATCGCTTCAAGCTCGTCATCGGTCATTTTGTGTGGGGGCTTGTCGGCAAATGCGTCCTCGATTTCCATTCGCCTCGGCAGCACGGCCACGATTATCTTGAGGTAGTCGTGGGGGCGCTCGGTTCTGACTTTCTCAATCACCGCTACGCCGTGCGCGTCAAAGTCATCGGCAAGCGCTTTCAAGGCAGTTTCGCTGATCCTATTGCGCGAGCCCTTCGGACGGCCGTTGGGGTTGCCGCTCCGATGACACGCCGACGAGCCGG
>DFXC01000158.1:0-2307 GCA_002383105.1 Hyphomicrobiaceae bacterium UBA4118 | reverse complement strand
TGCTCGCCGGCAGCCTGATTTCAGCTAGCTCGACACCAGGCCCCAGTGTCTGCTTGTGGCACAAAGCGGACCCGCTCGATGGCTCGCTGTGACGTCAGCTACTGACCCTAAGCGGAAGTCACAAGCATTTAGGCAGGGGCAAGCGACACGTTGATGCTGTGCACGGCGCAGCTCTCCGCGAGGTCCGCCTTATTGCCTGGATTGAGGGCGTTGACATTATTGCGGGTGCCGTTTGCCGTCCAACGGCTCTTGTGGGCCAGAATGACGCCCCTCGGCACATCGAGCGAAACGCGAAGGCGCAGCGTGATTGCGCCCGTTGGATTGGCGATCCTTACGCGGGCCCCACTCGCAATCCCTCGAGCCTGCGCTTCCTCGGGGTGCACAAACGCCTCATCCTCTCCAAGCTGCTTCAGTATCTTGGGGTCGTTGCCAAAGCTGCTGTTCATGAGCCATTTCGACGCCGGGGAGAGCAGGCGCAGCTCGCCGCCAGCGGGCCGCGCCTCGGCTGAGGCGAAGGGCGCGCGGGGCAGGCCAGCATCGATGAAGGTGCTGCCCGTCAACTCGATCTTGCCCGACGACGTCCGATAGTCATGGTGCTCGAATTGCACGACCGGTTGAACCGGATATTCGATCGTGCCGGCTTCAGCCAGCGTCTCGAACGTCAGGCCGGGCTTTGCCTGATCGAGAAGTATGGCGATCATATCGGCGTCCGTCTCGAACAGTTCCGGATTGGTCAGTCCCATGGCCGCCGCCAGACGCCTGAAGATCTCTTGGTTGGGCAGCGCCTCACCGAGTGGCGGCACTGCCTTCACTTGCGCCGAGATGCTGGTGTTGAAGTAGGACATGACCACGTCGTCGAATTCGAGGAAGCTCGCCGCCGGGAGCACGTAGTCGGCATAGTTGGCGGTGTCGGTCTGGAACAGATCGAGAGTGACTTGCAGCAGGTCGTCACGCGCGAGCGCGCGCCGCAGGCGCCGCTGTTCGGGGCTCGACACGGCGATGTTGTTATTCCAAGTGACGATTGCTTTGGTCTCGGGCGATTCGAGCCGGCTCGCCAGATCCATATGGCTGATCGAGTGCGCAGATTTTGGTTTGAGGTGAGCGGCCGTCAGATAGCCCGCATCGACGCCGCGCGTGTCCCAGCCATTGAGGTAGAGGAAACCGGCCCCGTATCTGCCAAGGTTGCCGGTGGCTGCGGGCAACAACCCAACGGCGCGCATGGCATTACCGCCGAATGACTGGCGCTGAAAACCCTGACCCATCCACAGCAGCGAAGGTCCTGCTGCGTACAAAAGTGCCGCGTCTTCAATCAGGCGAGCCGGCACGCCGGTTGTAGCTTCACCCCATGCCGGAGTGCATGCGGCCAATTGGCCTTCGATCTCCTCCCACCCTTGTGAGCGCGCGGCGAGAAAGGCCCGATCGATGCGGCCTGCCGCCCATATGACATGCAGCATGGCGAAAGCGAGCGCGCCGTCGGTGCCCGGATAGAGCTGCAAATGTATATCGGCCGCCGCCGCCGTCTCGTGGCGAATGGGATCAATGACGATCTTGGGGACCGGCGTCTCGGAGAGCCAATATTGATGCATATGGGGCGCCGACGTTGATGGATTGGCGCCCCAGATCATCACGCATCGCGAGCCGTCGATGGTGCGCGGGTCGAAACCGCGCGTAGATTCTCCGTACATGAGCTGGAGTGCCGCGTGCCCAGCTTTGTTGCACACCGTATCCGGGTCGACCTCAGTGGCGCCGATACTATTGAAGAACCGCAAGGGAAAGCTGCCGGCAATCAGCGAGCATGTTCCCGTGTAGTGGGTCTGCAAGATAGCCCCTGCGCCATCGCGGCCGCGGATCGTGTTGAGACGATTTGCGATATCGCCGATGGCCTCATTCCAGCTCGTCGGCTCGAAACGACCCGTGCCTTTGGGTCCAACCCGCTTCAAGGGGCGCGTCAGGCGCACGCTCGCATCGCGCCAGACCCCGTTGTAACCAATCGAACATTTGCCGCATAACGCGCCCCGACTGACGCTGTGTTCAGGATCGCCCACCACATTGATCCCGCCGTCTGCCGACAGCTTCACCAGCATTCCACACGCATCGTAGCAATCCCGAGGGCAGGTGGTGCGGATCGTGGTGGCATCCATTGAAAGTAGCCTCCTCAAGGAGCCAGTGTACAAAATCGGCGGGGGTGCGCTAGTCGCATTCAGTTCTGTCGCCGAGATGGCGAACTCGCAAGGTCGTCGAAATTGATGCGACACGTCCGCATCTGGCACCAAGCGGAGCCATGGGACACTCGGCTTATACACATCT
>DFXC01000078.1:19219-24031 GCA_002383105.1 Hyphomicrobiaceae bacterium UBA4118 | reverse complement strand
GCCTGCGCTCGACCTATGGTTAAGGCAGTGTTGCGGGATCGCGCCAGAGGGTGGCAGGAGCGCGATCCGGGGATGTGGAGGCGGCTTCCTGTGACAATCAGGCCCAGCTAACTAAGGCCCGCGCCGATATCCGAAATGTAGAAGTCGATGACCTCGTGCGTCATGTTCTCCACGCTGAACCGTTCCGCGACACGCTTCTGCAGCAAGGCTGCGCGTTCGAGAAATGGCTTCGGGCTGGCGAGGAAGGCTCGCAATTGGCTGGCAAGCGCGCCGACGTCTCCGGGCGGAATGAGCGGCATGTCGATGCCGGCGACGATCTCTGGGATGCCGCCGACATTGGTCGTGATCATCGGCATCTGCGCCGCGGCGGCTTCGAGCACGATATAGGGAAGCGATTCCCCCCGCGAAGGCACCACGACACAGCGGGCGCGGGCAAAGGCGGTGCGTGCCGGCTGCGGCCCCGCGAAAGAGACCCTCGAATTCAAGCCAAGCTTGCGGGCAAGCCGCTTGAAACTTCGCTCGTCGGAACCGCTGCCGACGATGAGCGCGCGGCCGGGAAAGATGGTCTGGTGGGCGGCCAGAGCTTCGAGCAGAACGTCGACGCCCTTCAAGTGCCGGAGCTCGCCAATATAGACAAAGTCCACCGCATCGTCGGCGAGCATCGGCTCGTAGAACTCGTGACGGTAAAGTCCGTTGAGCACGATCCGCGCGGGGCAGTGCGGCTGACCGATGAGCTCGACATATTTGTTGGCCGCGAAGACGCTCTCGAAGATGATCCCGTCGGTCGAGGGGAGGAGCATGCGCTCGGCCGTGATATAGAGGCGCCCCATGGGTTTTGCCGGCGAATAGTGCAGGCTGCCGCAATGGGGCGTGTAGATCGCCTTCACGTTCGTTCCCTGGCGCTTCAGCTTGCGTCCGGCGAGCCGCGCATAGGCGCCGCCCTTGGCCCCATGACCGTGCAGAACATGGACGCCAAGCTTCGAGGCCAGCCGTGAAACCTTGGCGGTGGTGCGCCAGTCGCCGAGGCCGATCCGCCGGTTCATCGGAATCCGCGTGACGCCAAGCGCGCAGTTATCGGCCAGGCGGCCGAGCGCCACCCCATCGCCCGCGGTGTTGGAATCGCAGATGATGCCGACCTCGGCGCCGAGCTGGGCTTGGCCGAGCGTCAAATCGTGGACGTGGCGGAACAAGCCTCCGACCGGCGCGCGCAGGCAATGCAGGATGCGAAGTGTAGAGCTCACTGGACCCCGAGTTCAGGCACCTTGGGTGACGGCTGTGTGAGCTTTAGAAGAAGCGTTCGAGAACGTAAATAGTGTCGCCGGGCTGCACCGGATAATCGGGGGGCACCATCACACCGTGCTCATCACGCCGCCGAACTTGCGGGTGAGCCGCACCATCCGCTGTTTCGCGCGCTCTGTGTAGCCCTCGGCGATAGCGACCGCGGCCTCCACTGTCATCGCGTTGACATAGGGATACTGTCCCGGCTTGTTGACCTCGCCCAGGATGAAGAAGGGCCGATAGGTCGCGACCTCGACGCTGACTTTCGGGTCCTTGACGTATTTCTGCTTCAGCTCATTGGCGATGTCGTTGGCGAGCTGAGCGGTGGTGAGACCGCGCGCTCTGATCGGGCCGATCAAGGGCAACGCCACCGAGCCGCCGCTGTCGACGTTGTAGAGGCGCGAGAGATTGTCTTGCCCGAACACGATGACGCGCAATTGGTCGCCGCTGTCGAGACGATAGGTCGGGTAAGGCACGGCAGGGGCGCCAGGAATGCCGGAGGAGGCCGGCGTCAGGGGCAGGGGGCCGGGTGGGGGCAGCGGCGCGGGAGTCGACAGGGCGTAGTCCGGCGTCGTTAACCCAGGTATGGCGCGCATGTTGCATCCGCCCAGCGCAGCCGTAACAACAGCAAGCGCCAGAAGTGCAAATCGCGCAGCTCTGACTCGTCGCTCACGTCCCATGTTCCAGATTTACACAGCTCATAGTTAACGAATGCTGAGCATCCGTTCCGAAAAAGGCCGCACCTTAAGCATTTGGTTACGAGGAAGCGGTCTAATGAGACCGAAGGTTTAGGAGTTCGGTCAGTTGACAAAATCGCACAAGCACCGCCCGGTCACTGAGGATATCGACTTCGCGACGCTCGGCCGTGCGGTCTGGCGCGCCAAGGGTTGGATCGCCGGTCTCGCCATCCTTGCAGGGATCGTCACCTTCGTTGGCTTATCGATGATGCGGCCGCTCTTCACCTCGGAAGCGCGCATTCTCATCCAGAATGACGAATCGGCGTTCACCAGGCCGGAATCCGACCAGGGGCGCGACCAGCAGGTCGTAGCGCTGGACGAGCAGGCGGTGCAGAGCCAGGTGCAGGTGCTCACCTCCCGCGATCTTGCCGTAGAGGTCGTGAAGGCGCTCGACCTGACCAACAACCCGGAATTTGCCAAGGACGCCGGCGTCAGCCTTCTCAGGCGATTCCTGAATCGGATGGGGCTTGGGCGCGGATCGCCGAAGTCCGAGGAGGAGAAGGCCGCCACCGCTTTTGCCGAGCACCTCTCGGTATTCCAGCTCACGAAGTCGAGCGTGATTGCTGTCGAGTACACCTCGGGCGACTCGCCGCTTGCGGCGGAGGCCGCCAACAAGCTCGCCGACGCGTATATCAATTGGCAGCGCGACGCCAAGCTCGAGCAGACCAAGGACGCAACCGCCTGGCTCAGCACCCAGATCGAGGTGCTCCGCGCGAAGGTGGCCGAATCGGAAGCCGCCGCCGAGCAATTTCGCTCAAGCCAAGGCCTCTTCGCCGGCAGCAACAACGTCACCCTCAACGCGCAGCAGCTCTCGGAGCTCAACAGCCAGGTGATTCTCGCCAACGCGCAGAAGTCCGAGGCCGAGGCACGCGCCCGACTGATCAAGCAGATGCTCGCCGACAACGGCGATATCAACGCCACGCCCGAGGTGCTGAAATCCGAGCTGATCGGCAGGCTTATTGATCAGCGCGTGCAGGTCCAGCGCCAGCTGGCAGAGCTGTCGGCGACGCTCATGCCGTCCCACCCGCGCATCAAGCAGCTCACCTCTGAGCTTGCCGACGTCAGGTCGCAAATCCGCGACGAGGCGGCCAAGATCGTCAAGGGCCTCGAGAACGAGGCGGCGGTGGCAAGCGCCCGGGAGGCCTCGCTGCGCAACAGCCTCAACGACTTAAAGACGCAGACCTCGGGGCAGAGCGAGGCCGAGATCAAGCTGCGGGCGCTTGAGCGCGAGGCCAAGGCTAACCGCGATCTCCTGGAATCCTATCTTGCCCGCTATCGCGACGCGAGCGCCCGGCACGACATGGGAGCTGTACCCGCGCAAGCAGCTATCGTCAGCCGAGCCCACGCATCGGTTCTGCCGTCCTTTCCGAAGATCGGCCCCATCACGCTGCTCGTCACGGCGGTCACCGCTCTCCTTGCGCTCGCTTATGTGCTGGCACGCGAGATGATCGGCGCGCCAGCCGAACAGCGCGAGCCTTTACGCGCGAGTGAGCCGCGCCTGAAGGCGCGCCGGGAGCCGCCCGCGCGGCCCGCCGCGGCATCGGGTGAGCCCATTGCCGCGCCCCCGCCCATGGCCGCGACGGCAAGCCCACAACAACCGAAGGAGCCGTCCTCCCGGCCGGCATGGCTACGTATGAGGGCTGGACAGACCGAAGCCGTTAAAGCCAATGCGCCCACGGCTTCGCCTCAGTCCGCCGAAACCGATCCTTCGGCAGGCGAGTTGTCGGCCGCGGCAGGTCTTCTTGACCGCTTGCGCTGGGGCTTGTCTCTCGGCGCGGGCGAGCCGCCAGCCGTCGAGCCGCAGCCTACGGTCGGTTTGCTCGACCGCTTGCGCCGGGTCCTTCCCACGGGCGACGGCAAGGCCGGGGAGAGCACCGACACGCCCGCCGGCAGCACGCCCGACGCTGTCGGGATGCCGCTGAGGCCAAACGATCTTCGCCACTATCTCAATCAAAGAATCGCGGCTGCCGCCTCGGAGCCGGCCAGCGACTCGGTCCGCAACGGAGGCGCCTCCACGCCGAAGGGCAGCACTAGCAAGGTCGGGCCGGTGCTGAAATCGCTCGATGCCCTGCTCAATCACATCCTGGCTTCGGCCAAAGGGGGCGGCGGCGCGCCCCGCGCTCTTCTCGTGGCGGGGGTCTCGGCCAAGGTCGACGCGACCCCCGAGGCAATCCATATCGCGCGAGCGCTTGTTGCCAGACGCGAGCAGGTGGTTTTGGTGGACTTGACGCGTGGCGCCTCGGCTGTGTCGGGGGCTCTCGGATTGCCGCGCGCGCCGGGCTTCACCGATCTTGCCGCCGGCCGCGCCGGCTTCGATGACGTCGTCAGGATCGATGCCGACACGCCATTGCAGGTGATTGCTGCCGGCAATCCGAAGGTCAAAACCAAGGGCGACGAGGCTGAAAGCTTCACGCGCGTGTTCGAGGCGCTCACGCAAGTCTATGACTGCGTCGTTTTCCATGCCGACCGCGAGGCGGTGAGGACGCTGGCGCCGGCGCTCAAATTCGAGCTGCCGGTGGTGGTCGCCGTACTGCCGCCAGGAGCGGGGGCCAAGAGCCTGACGCAGGACCTCTCGGATTTCTCGGCTCTCGGCTGTCCGGTCCTGGTCTATGAGCAAAACGGCAAGGAGCCGCGCTCGGGCTTGCTCGCTCGCGTCGCCGCGAGCTGAGGCGTCAGTCGCTGCTCTCGGCCCCGCGGCCGAGCAGGCGCCGGCGAAGCCGCTGCACCAGGAGCCAGAGATGCCGGTTCGATTTGATCGCGCGCCTGAGGCGCGCCGAGGCTGCAAGCGGCAGCGTCA
>DFXC01000078.1:0-18896 GCA_002383105.1 Hyphomicrobiaceae bacterium UBA4118 | reverse complement strand
CGTCTCGCCTTCGGCGAGCGAGGAGAGCACGGCGCTCAGACGCTTGTGGCAGATGGTCCCGCTGAAGGTTGCCAGCACCGTGTCGCCGAGCTTCAGATAGCCGAGCCTGACCCGGCTTGGATTGTCCCCTTCGAGCAGCGCGACCTCGCGGTAGAAGGCGCGGGCGTGGGCGTCGAAGATGTCCTTGACGCCCATGGCGGCGAATTGGCGGGACTTCTGGGCAAAGAGCGTGTCGAGCAGCGTGAGCTTTTGGTCGCGCGTCTCCGCCCAGCCAAATTCGAGCGGGCCGGCCTCGGCGAGCTTGCGTGCATTACGCTCGAGCGCGTGGCGGGAGCGTTTGCTGAGCCGCTTCTCATAGAGGGCGGCAAAGTCGCCGAGGGTGACCGCGTAGCCGCTGCTTGGCGTGGGCCGGCGCGGAAGCTCGGCGAAGGGATTTGCCATTCCGTCCCAACTGAAGGGTTGCGCTCTTAGGATCGCCGCCACGGCTCCCGTTTCGCGCGCGACCTCAGCCAGCAAGCGGGAGAGGTCATTTGCGGTGAACTTCGGCGCCGCCTCTGGCGCGAACAATCCCATGTTGTAATTGGCGTGGTCCTGGCCGAGCCAGCTGAGCACCTTCATTCCAGCCGGCGCCATCTCGAACGGCCACAGGAAGAGGGGACGTCCGTCATCCGCGCAAGCGACGGCGATCACGGGCTCACGCCCCTCCGGCCCGAGCAGGTGGCGTGCCGAGGCTTTCGCCCAGTCATAGGTCTGAGCCGAGCTGCAGGGCGCGGCCGCTTGCAGCTCCTCCCACAGAGCCTCGAGGCTCGGCAGAGCCCCGGTGAGGCGGAGCGAGATCGTGCCGAAGCTCATATCGACGGAGATCGGGCCGCTCCGCTCGAAGCGGCGTCTGGCGATCTCCGCTTGGGTGCGGAAAAGGGCAGTCGAGGTCATACGCAGATACCATCCCGCCGCTCCTTGCCGCTGCCGGGCCCCACCCGGGCCGGCAATCGTTTTGCAAGGAACAACCCCCTCATACTCCGAGCCTGGCTCAGGACCATGGCAGAGCTAGGTTAATGGTTGATGGCGCGAAAAGGAGAGCAGCCCTGGCTAAGGTGAAAACCGCGGTGATGAAGGCAGCGATGTCGGGGCTCTATCATACCGGCGCCCATCGCCTGCTTGCCCCCTATACGCAAGGCGTGGGCGTGATCTTCACCCTGCACCATGTGCGGCCAGAGCCTGACGAGCCCAAGGCTTTCGCGCCCAATCGCATCCTCGAGGTCACCCCGGAATTCCTCGATGCTGTGCTCGATCAGGTGCAGGAGGCAGGGCTCGACGTGGTCTCCCTCGATGAGGCCGTGCTGAGGCTCCAGGAGGGCGACGACCGACGCTTTGCCTGCTTCACCTTCGACGACGGCTATCGCGACAATCTCAAATACGCCTATCCCATGTTCAAGCGGCGCTCGATGCCGCTAACGCTTTATGTGCCCACCGACTATCCCGACGGGAACGGGGAGCTCTGGTGGCTCGCTCTGGAGGAGATCGTCGCCCGTGCGCACGAGATCGAGCTTTGCCGGAACGGCGAGCTGTGGCGGCTGCCGGCGGGAACCGTGCCGGAGAAGACCCGCGCCTTCGCGGAGATCTATTGGTGGCTGCGCCTCATCGACGAGGCGACCCAGCGCGAAGTGGTGCGCGTGCTCGCCGACCGCTATGAGGTGGACATGGCGGCGGACTGCTCCAGGCTCGTGATGGATTGGGACGAGATCAGGACCATGGCCGCCGATCCGCTCGTCACCGTCGGTGCCCACACCAAAGGCCATTTCGCCGTTTCCAAGCTCTACGTATCGCGAGCCTGCGAGGAGATGGGCGGCAGCGCCGACCGCATCGAGCGGGAGCTGGGAGTTCGCCCCATCCATTTCAGCTATCCCTATGGCGACCCGGGAAGCGCCGGACGGCGCGACTTTGCCCTTGCCCGCCAGGTGGGCTTCCAGACGGCAGTGACGACGCGGAAAGGCATGCTGTTCCCCGCCCACAGACGCCACCTGATGGCTCTGCCGCGGGTGTCACTCAATGGGGAGTATCAGTCGCTCACCTATACGGCGCTCTGCCTGTCAGGCGCACCCTTTGCCCTGTGGAACCGCTTCCAGCAGGTCAACGCCGCTTGAGGCTCAAACACGCTACCGGTCTGGCCGCTGCATCCAGCCTATGAGCAGGCCTGCGGGGATGACCCACAGCAGACCCGCCAGGACGAAGAAGGTGAGCTGCGCCCAAGGCGCGGCAATCGTGATGCGGCCAGCGGCGACCGCGGCGACCGCCCCGACATAGACCATGAGAAAGACTAGCAGCACGACAGTGCCGGTGAGCTTGCGTATCCTTGGCTGCATCATTGGACTTTAGCATCTGCGGCAATGGGGCAGGGCGGGCAAGATTGAGTTCAGACGCTAGGCCCGCTATCAGACCCCATGTCCTCGACCGCTGCCCAAGGCGTTGCCGCCACCCGAACCGACGCCGCCCCCATGCCCGCCAAGCACGCCCGCGCGCTACGGCTCTGGCTTGGCGTCCTCGCGCTGCTCATCGTCGCCATGGTCCTTGTCGGCGGCGCCACGCGGCTCACCGATTCGGGCCTCTCCATCACCGAGTGGCAGCCCATCATGGGCGCCGTGCCGCCGCTCTCCGAGGCCGATTGGCAAAAGGCCTTCGAGGCGTATCAGAAGATCCCCGAATATACCGAGCTCAAGCGGGGCATGAGCCTCGATCAGTTCAAGACCATCTATTGGTGGGAATGGGCGCATCGCTTTCTCGGCCGGCTGATCGGCATCGCTTTTTTCGTGCCATTCATCGGCTTCTGGCTTCTCGGCTATATCCCGCGCACGCTTCTGCCGCGGCTGATCGGCCTCTTCGTTCTGGGCGGGCTCCAGGGCGCCGTCGGTTGGTATATGGTGAAGAGCGGTCTCGTCGACCGCACCGATGTCAGCCAGTACCGGCTTGCCGCCCATTTCGGCATTGCCCTTTCGATCCTCGGCTACACGCTTTGGCTCCTGTTCGGCCTCGGCGCCGATATGCCGGCTGGACGCACATCGGCGCGCGGGCGCGCGGGCGTGTGGGTCGCGGCCGGCGTGCTCGCCCTCATATTCCTTCAGCTGCTGGCAGGCGCGCTGGTGGCAGGCCTCGACGCGGGGTTCGGCTACAACACCTGGCCGCTGATCAACGGCGCGTTTGTGCCGAGCGGGCTCGGCGAAGCCTCGCCCTGGTATCTCAACCTGTTCGAGAACCCTCTGACTGTGCAGTTCGATCACCGCATGCTCGGCTATACGGTCATCTTGGCGACGCTCGCCCAGCTCCTATGGCTCACGCTTAGAGGCTCGCCGTCTGCGCTGATCGGGAGCGCATTGACGCTCGCTCTGCTTGCCGTGCTCCAGGCGACGCTCGGCGTCTGGACGCTGCTTCTCGCCGTGCCCATCGAGCTTGGCCTCGCCCATCAGGCCGGCGCTATCGCCGTCTTCGCCGTCGCCGTTTATCATTTTTGGCTTGCGAGCCACGCAGCGTCACCCGCAACGCAAACTCACGCCGCGGCGAGCGCCTGATCGAGATCGGCGATGATGTCGTCGACATCTTCAAGCCCGATCGACAGCCGCACCACTTCGTCGCCCGCTCCGGCGCGCATCCGTTGCTCGTCGGTGAGTTGGCGGTGGGTGGTGGAGGCGGGGTGAATGATCAGGCTCCGCGTATCGCCGATATTGGCGAGATGGCTGAACAGCTTGACGTTGCTAACGAGCGCGATGCCCGCCTCATAGCCGCCTTTCAACCCGAAGGTGAACACCGCACCTGCCCCTTGCGGGCAATAGCGCTTGGCGAGCGCGTGATATTTGTTGTCCGCTAATCCCGCATAATTGACCCACGCCACCTTGGGGTGGCGAGACAGCCAGGTCGCGACGGCGAGCGCGTTGTCGCAGTGGCGCTGCATGCGCAAGGGCAGCGTCTCGATCCCGGTGAGGATGAGGAAGGCGTTGAACGGCGAGATGGCAGGCCCGAGATCGCGCAAGCTGAGCACGCGACAGGCGATGGCGAAGGCGAAATTGCCGAAGGTCTCGGCGAACGTGATGCCGTGATAGCTCGCCGTGGGGGCCGACAGCGTCGGATACCGCCCGCTCTTGAGCCAATCGAAGGTGCCGCAATCGACGATCGCGCCGCCGATCGAGTTGCCGTGGCCGCCGAGGAACTTAGTCAGCGAATGCACGATGATGTCGGCGCCATGCTCGATGGGGCGGATGAGATAGGGCGTGGCCAGCGTGTTATCGACGATTAGCGGAACGCCGGCTTCCTTGGCGACGGCTGCCACGGCAGCGATGTCGGTGATGATGCCGCCGGGATTGGCGATCGACTCGACGAAGATGGCTTTGGTCTTCGGCGTCAGCGCCGCGCGGAAGGAGTCCGCGTCGGTGGTATCGGCGAAGCGGACCGTCCAGCCGCATTTCTTGAAGGAATGGGTGAACTGGTTGATCGAGCCGCCATAGAGCTGGCGGGCGGAGACGAACTCATCGCCGGGCTCGAGCAGCGTATGGAAGACGAGCATCTGTGACGCGTGGCCTGAGGCGACGGCGAGGCCCGCCGTGCCGCCTTCGAGCGCGGCCACGCGCTCCTCCAGCACCGCCTGGGTGGGATTGGTGATGCGGGTATAGATGTTGCCGAAGGTCTCGAGATTGAACAACGCAGCGGCGTGCTCGACGTCGTCGAAGACAAAGGACGTGGTCTGATAGATTGGCGTGGCGCGCGCCCCGGTCGCGGGATCGGGCTGGGCGCCGGCATGGATGGCAAGCGTGTTGAAGCCGGGCTTCCGGTCCGCGATCATTGTCATTTCCCTTACGACTAATGGTGGAGGCGACTATAGCAAAGGTGGAGGAAAAGACGCCCGCCCCACGCGGGACCAGAGGTCCACTCAATCCCTGCCGGAGGCGAGCACGCGATGCTGCACGCCCTTGACCCCGAGCAGCGGCCGCTTGCTCGACAGCCTGCGGGAATTGACCCCCGCCCAACTGAGCTCGCCGGAGAGCCTGCCATATTCGATCTTCGGGCAGCGGTTCATCACCACTTGTAAGCCCGCCGCCTCGGCGAGCCTTGCCGCCTCGTCGTTGCGCACGCCGATCTGCATCCACACCACATGAGCGGCGATCCTGATCGCCTCGCGGGTGATGGCGACCGCGGCTTCCGAGCCGCGGAAGATGTCGACGATGTCAACCTTCTCCACAATGTCGGCGAGAGAGGCATAGACCTTTTCGCCGAGGATCTCCTTGCCCGCTTGGCCTGGATTGACCGGGATCACGCAGAAGCCCTTCGCCTTGAGATATTTCATGGCGAAATAGCTCGGCCGGGACGTGTTGGGGCTCGCTCCCACCATGGCGATGGTGCGATGGTTGGTGAGGATATCCCTGATATAGGCGTCGCTGTAGACGTCGTGGTTCATGCGGTCGCGGGGCAGGGGGCGATAGACTACCGCGGCCAGCGCGGCTGCCGCTTGTCGATGAAGGCGCCGATGCCCTCCTCGGCCTCTGCGTCGAGCATGTTCTCCACCATGACGGCGGAGGCATAGGCGTAGGCATCGTCGAGTGGCATGTCGAGCTGGCGGTAGAAGGCCTCCTTGCCGATCTTGAGCGTGCGCTTCGGTTTCGTCGCGATCTGGCGGCCGAACTCGACCGCCTCGTTCACCACGCGATCCCCTGCCACCACGCGATTGACGAGGCCGAGCGACTTTGCGTCTTCCGCGCTCACCATCTCGCCCAAGAGCAGCATCTCCAGGGCGGCTTTGCGCGAGACATTGCGGCTGAGTGCCACCATGGGCGTCGAGCAGAACAGCCCGATATTCACCCCGGGCGTGGCAAAGCGTGCGTCCGTGGCTGCTACGGCGAGATCGCAGCTTGCGACGAGCTGGCAGCCGGCGGCGGTGGCAATGCCGTTCACCGCTGCGATCACGGGCTTGGGCGAACGCACGATGGCGAGCATCATCTCGGAGCAGGCCGTCATGGTCGTGGCGAAAAAGGAACGGCCTTTGTCGGCGTCGCCGCGATGTGCCGTCAGCTCTTTCAGATCGTGCCCCGACGAAAAGGCGGAGCCGGCGCCGGTAATAACGATGGCCCGGATGGCGTCAGCGCCGCCGATCTCGGTGACGGCACCGTAAAGCGCCGCCATCAATCCTTCGGAGAGGCTGTTGCGCGCCTCAGGCCGATTGAGCGTGAGCAGCGCGACCCGACCGATGTCCTGCCGCAGCAGGACTTCGTCTTTCAGCGCCGGCTTCGTCGCAATCTTTGCCATTCGCGCCTGTTCCCACCTCGTTGGCTGGAATGCAACGCCTTTATATCAGCGCGGGTTGCCGTGCCAGTCTCTCCAAGACTGGTACTATAATACCACATTACTAATAGACGGATTCCGCATGATATTCCCCCTTGCCCTTGACCTCCGGCAGATGAGCCGCTAGAAGCGCCGATCCTCCGATCCGAGACGAGCCATGAAGACCTTTTCAGCCACCCCCAAAGACATCGAGAAAACCTGGATCCTCATCGACGCTGCCGGCCTTGTCGTCGGCAGGCTCGCGTCGCTTATCGCCATGCGGCTCCGCGGCAAGCACAAGCCGAGCTTCACGCCCCATATGGATTGCGGCGACAACATCATCGTGATCAACGCGGGCAAGGTCGTGCTCACCGGCAACAAGCGCGCCGACAAGGTCTATAACTGGCACACCGGCTACCCGGGTGGCATCAAGAGTCGCACGGCCGAGAAGATCCTTGACGGCAAGCATCCCGAGCGGGTGCTGCACAAGGCCGTGGAGCGGATGGTGCCGCGCGGGCCCCTCGGCCGCCAGCAGATGAAGAATTTGCGGGTCTATGCCGGCCCCGAGCATCCCCACGAGGCGCAAAGCCCGATAGTTCTCGACGTCGCCGCCCTCAATACCAAGAACGCAAGGAGCGCCTAAAGCCATGAGCGAGACCATGACGCTGGAGGACCTTGCTCCGCTCAAGGGCGAGACCACCGCCCAACAGGCGCGCGTCTATGAGAAGAAGGTCGACGCGCAGGGCCGCGCCTACGCCACCGGCAAGCGCAAGGACGCCGTTGCCCGCGTCTGGGTGAAGCGGGGGCCCGGCAAAATCACAGTCAACGGCAGGGACCAGACGACCTATTTCGCACGGCCTGTTTTGCGGATGATTCTCAACCAGCCGCTCATCGCCGCAAAGCGCGAGGGCCAGTTCGACATCGTCTGCACGGTGAGCGGCGGCGGACTTTCGGGCCAGGCCGGCGCCGTCCGTCATGGCATCTCCAAGGCGCTTACCCGCTTCGAGCCTGAGCTCCGCGGCGTGCTGAAAAAGGGCGGGTTCCTCACCCGCGACGCCCGCACGGTTGAGCGCAAGAAGTACGGCAAGGCCAAGGCCCGAAAGAGCTTCCAGTTCTCCAAGCGCTAACTCGCGCTTCGTGGACAGCTAGGTCCTTCGGCGCAAGCCGGAATTCAGTCGGCAATCAACGATCCATTGCTGGATACCGGCTTTCGTATGACGAAGGCGGCTTGGTCAATCCTCCTTTGCAAGACACATAAGCGAGCCTCGAACATGGCCAGCAACAAACCGATCAAGGCCGCCGTGCTAGGCGCCAGCGGCTATACCGGCGCCGACATGATCCGGCTTGCCGCGCTTCATCCAGCCATCAAGCTGGTAGCGCTCATCGCCAAGGGCCATGCCGGCCAGAGCCTCGCCCAAGTCTTCCCGCATCTGGCAAGCCTCGACGCGCCGGCCCTTGTCAGCTCCGACCACGTGGATTGGAGCAAGGTCGACGTCGCCTTTTGCGGGCTGCCCCATGGGACCGCCCATAGCGAGATCGCCAAGCTGCCGAAGCGCATCAAGGTCATCGACATGTCGGCCGACTTCCGCCTGCGCGATCCTCACCTCTACGCCGATTGGTATGGGGGCGAGCACGGCGCGCCGGAGCTTCTCAAGGGTGCCGTCTACGGACTGACCGAGCATTATCGCGACAAGATCAAAGGCGCGCGGCTTGTTGCCTGCCCGGGCTGCTATCCCACGGCCGTACTGCTTGCGCTTCTGCCGCTGACCAAGGCGAAGCTCATCGCGCGGGAGGACATCATCATCGATGCGAAGTCGGGCGTCTCGGGCGCCGGCCGCACGCTCAAGCAGAACATCCTCTTCTCCGAAGCGGGCGAGGGGCTTTCGCCTTACGGTATCGGCAACCACCGCCATGTGCCGGAGATCGAGCAGGAGCTGGGGCTCGCGGCAGGGGCGCCGGTGACCGTCAGCTTCACGCCCCATCTTGCTCCCATGGCCCGCGGCGAGCTGTGCACCTCTTATGTGCGGCTTGCCGAAAACGCGACAGCTGGCGATCTCCGCGCGGCTCTTGCAAAGGCCTATGCGCAGAGCCCCTTCGTGCGCGTCGTCGGGGAGGCCGTGATCCCTGCGACCCAGCACGTGCGCGGCTCGAACTTCTGCCATATCGGCGTGTTCGCCGATCGGCTCAAAGGCCGCGCCATCGTGGTGTCGGCCATCGACAATCTGGTGAAGGGCTCTGCCGGCCAGGCCTTGCAGAACTTCAATCTGATGCACGGCTTCGAGGAGACGACAGGCCTCGAGCAGCTTCCGCTGTTCCCTTAGCCTTTCGCCTACCAGCTGACCCGCATGCCGGCTTTGCCGCTGAAGCCTTCGATATTGTCGCCGAAGGTCACGTCGAGCTTGGCGAAGACGGAGGTGTTGGCGGATGGGTTGAAGAAGTTCACGCCCGCAGACACCTCGCCCCACACATCTTGCGGGTTATCCTCGAAATGAAAGGTGCTGCCGCTCGAGACCAGGGTGGCTTGGCGGTCGCCCGACAAATCCCCCCACAGGCTGCCGATGACGAACGGCTCCATGGTGGTGCCGGCCCAAACCGCCATGCTCGTGCCGACGCGCAAGCCAAGCCGGCCCCGCACGTTGGGGTCTTCGTCGAAGGAGACCTTGTTGCCGCCAAGCGCAAAGCTGTCCAGGTCGCTCCACAACACCCCAATGGTGGCAAGCGGCTCGATAAAGGCGCCGCCACGGAAGCCGCCGAAGCGATAACCCGCATCGGTGCGCACGCCGAAGCTGGTGGCGTCGAGGGAGTCCGGAAATCCGGTGACCTTTTGCTCGTGGTTGAGGAAGTCCGCCTTGAACAGCGTATCGACGAAAAGCCCGTCCTTGAGAAGGTGGCGTAGGCGCCGGCCTGGACGCCAGACATGTTGAACTGTCGATTGAGGGCGTTGAAGTTGACATCGGCGTGCTCCCAGCCGCCGAGTAGGCCGAAGACGAGAATGTCGCCTTCAGAGAGCAGGTCCCGCTTGCCAAAATCGATGCCGCTCTGGAAGTCCTCAACATTCAGATTGCCGTCGAGCTTGTACTCATAGGTGCGGCCGAACTGCTTTGTCGTCTCGTCGCCCTCGCGGCCGATCCAATGGGCCCCGCCGCGCACCCACACCGCAGGGGTGATCGAGATGCCGGGCGCGCCCTCCGTGTCTCCAGGCTGCGGGGCATTGGGCGCGCCGCCATTCAACAGCACACGTAGATCGGCGGTGCGGTCGAACCAAGTATCACTGGTGGTGTGGAAGACGTCCTGCACGTTGGTGATGAGGTGCGGCAGGACAGGGGCGCCCCCACCAGGTACGCTCTTAAGCTCGAAGATGCCGCTTCCGGTCGGCTTGAAGAACAGGTCGTAGTTGAAGAAGCCGGTGTCGATCGGCTTTTTGAGGAAGAACTCGTCGCCCTTGACGTTGCCGTTCACATAGACGACCGGGATGCCGACCTTGTTGAATACGCCGGGCCCGGGATTGGTGTTGTTCACCTTGACCACGGTCTTGCCGCTGACATCGCCGTTGATAGTGAAGGTGTCGGAGACGGAGCCCGGTTTCCCCAAGAAGGAGTCGACGCCAAGAGTCGATTTGCCCGAGGCGACGAATGCGAGGTCTCTGCCGCCGACGGTGTTGGCGATCTCGAAGCTGTCACCCACCTGCCTGTCCTGCATGGTGATGAGGCCTTGGTTCTCGAAGCGCTCGAGGCCCTCGAACGAGCTATGCTCGCTCTCCTTGGGATCGGTGGCGGCGAGCACCGTGGCGCCGGCCTCGTTGCGGAAAAGATCGTCGCCGCCGTTGAAATAGCTGATCAGCTTGGTCTCGAACACGCCTCCAGCTTGGTTGTCGAAGCTGTCCGAACTGTTGGTCAAGACGACGAAGCCGGTGATATGGCCCTGGTTGACGATCTCGGTGCTCGCCCCATAAACGCCGATGGTAAAATCGGTGCCCGCCGAGATGTCGCCGGTGTTGACGATCTTCGTCCCGGCGTAGCTCACCGCCAGGATGGCGGCATCGAGGCCATAGATTGAGCCCGAGTTGACGATCTGGTTGCGGCTGCCGGCGCCGAGCGCGAGGGCGTAGACGCCGACATGGGGATCGATCGCCCCGCTGTTGGTGACGGTGATGTTGCTGTTCGCGCCATAGGTCCTGGCGTCGATGCCGTCATCTTCGCCGGTTTTGTTGCCCTGGTTGACGATGTCGATCGGGCTATCGCTCAGAATGGTCTGGGCGTAGATGCCGTCGCCGGTCGTTTTCGGTCCTTGGCTGGCGTTAAGATCGCCGCTGTTCAGGACCGACACCTTGCTGCCGACGCCGACCGTGCGGGCGTAGATGCTATCGCCCAGCGACGTAATCCCGCCGCTGTTGATGAGGGTGATGCCGCTCTGAGCCCCGTAGCTGCCGGTCTTCATGCCCGTGTCTTGCGACACGATGTCCCCGCTGTTTTCGATCCTTATGGGTGCTGCTTACGCGCCAGCATTCCCCGCGCTGACTGAGCTTTTGACGTAAGACCCCGGGGCGTCCTCGATTGGCTTAAGCGGGCCTGAAGACGGATCACGCGCCGGCACCTTGTCGCCCGAATAGGCAGCAAGCCAGGCCGCCCAGTCTGGCCACCACGAGCCCGCCGTCTCCGTTGCTGTCGCTATCCACTCCGGTAAGGAGCTCGCGGGGCCATTCGCCCAAAATTGATACTTCTTCTTGGCGGGCGGATTGATGACGCCGGCAATATGGCCCGACCCCGACATGACATGGCGAACTGGGCCGCCGAACAGCTTGCTGCCGCGGAACACCGACGCTGCCGGCGCGATGTGGTCCTCCTTGGTGAACAGCTCGTAGATCGGGATCGTCACCCGGCCGAGATCGAGGCGAACGTCGCCAAGCTGCATCTCGCCCTTGCTCAAGCGGTTCAGATGATAAAACTCGCGCAAATAGAAGGCGTGATTGGCGGCAGGCAGCCGCGTGGAATCGGCGTTCCAGAACAGGAGGTCGAACGGGAAGGGCTTCTTGCCGAGGAGATAGTTGTTGATGACATAGGGCCAGATGAGATCGCGCGGTCGCAGCATGTTGAACACCGCCGCCATGCGCGAGCCGTCGAGATAGCCCTGCTCGGCCATCATCTCCTCGAGCGCCGTAAGCTGGGAGTCGTCGATGAAGACGAGGAGATCGCCCGCCTCGCTGAAATCGACCTGGGCGGCGAGGAAGCTCGCCGAGGAAATCCGCTTGTCGCCCTTCGCCGCCATATAAGCGAGCGTGGAGGCGAGCAAGGTGCCGCCCACGCAATAGCCGAGCGCGTTGATGTCGGGACGGCCCGTCTGACGAATAACGGCGTCGACTGCGGTGAGAACGCCCTCCTGCATATAGTCCTCGAAGGTCTTCTGCGCGAGCTTGGCATCGGGATTGACCCAGGAGACCAGGAACACGGTGAAGCCCTGATCGACCGCCCATTTGACGAACGACTTCTCCGGAACGAGATCGAGGATGTAGTACTTGTTGATCCACGGCGGCACGATGAGGAGGGGCCTCTCATAGACTTCGCCTGTCGTCGGCGCGTATTGGATGAGCTGGATCAGCTCGTTCTGGAACACGACCTTGCCTTGGGTCACGGCAAGGTTCCGCCCGATCTCGAAGGCGGACAGATCGGTCTGGCTGATGCGCAGTAGTTCCTTCGATTGCTGAAGGTCCTCGACGAAGTGGGTCATGCCCTGCACCAAGTTCTCGGCGTTGGTCGCCAATGTCGTGCGGACCACTTCCGGGTTGGTGAGGGGAAAATTCGACGGCGACGCTGCGGCGAGCATCTGGTTCAGGTAGAAGAGCGCCCTCTTACGCGTCTTCTCGTCGACGCCCTCGGTATTGCGGGTGAGGTCCTCGGCCCAGCGAGAGGTGATGAGATAGGCCTGCTTCCAGAAATCGAAGAACTGGCCGTTGGACCAATCGGGATCCTTGAAACGGTTGTCGCCGGGCTCGGGCACCGCGACGGGCTCGACCTCTTCGCCGAGAAAGCGGCGGAAGGAGCGGCCCCAAAGGTCCGCGTAGCTCTGGAACAATTCGTTTTGCGCCGCGACGAACTTGCTCGGCTCGCTCGCCCAATGCCGGGCGATCTCGCCAAGCGACTTCGCTGCCTCGCCCACTTCAGAGGCGAGGCTGTAAGGGCCTTGCCCGTTGGAACGCTCGGCGAGCGTCGAAAATGCTTTGGCCCCCTGGTCGAACAGACGCACCATATTCTTGGCAAGCGCGTCGAACTGATCGATGTGAAATTGCTGTGGCTCGGGTTTTTCGAGACCCTCGTTTCTCTCCTGCATCAATTTGTCCTTGTTTTACCCCCAATTAGCCCTGCTGAAGCCACCTCGAGAGGGGAATCTCGTTTCCCCGGCGCCTATCGCGCAAAAGCTCATTGTGCTATGCAATATAGCAAGTGACGGGGAATGCCAATCGTCAGGGATCCAACAAGAACAGTCTTCTGAGCGAAATGCTGCGCATGCGCCTGCGATTTGCTTTACGCCTTCTTGCCGTCCTGCCCCCACTGGGGCTCGGCGCTTGCGCCGATACCATGACCGCGGGTCAGCCGCTGGCAAGCTCGACCGAGCTCTTGCGCGACTATGACAAGACCTTGACCAAGAGCGAGCAAAAGGCCGCCATCGACGAGCTGAAGAACGATCAGGAGAAGGCGGCAAAGGAGGAGAGTGCAGCACCGCAAGACGCGCCCGCCCCGGCGCCGGCACAGCCCGCTGCAAAGCAAGACTAGCGGCTGGTCTCTTGACGCGGGAGCGGCTTGCCCCGCGGCCCGCTTCTATGGTTCAAGTGGGATTCTCTTTCGGGTTCTGATCGGGGTGTGGGGACCCGCGCGTACGTGAACAGCGATTTCCATAGAATCAAGCGGCTGCCGCCTTACGTCTTCGAGCAGGTGAACAAGCTCAAGGCCGAGGCGCGCGCTCGCGGCGACGACATCGTCGATTTCGGCATGGGCAATCCCGACATGCCGACGCCCGAGCATATCGTCGCCAAGCTGGTCGAGACGGTGCACGATCCCCGCACCAATCGCTATTCCGCCTCTAAGGGAATTCAGGGGTTGCGCAAGGCGCAAGCCGCCTATTATGCGCGGCGCTTCGGCGTGAAGCTCGATCCCGCCACGCAAGTGGTGGCGACGCTCGGTTCCAAGGAAGGCTTCGCCAACGTGGCCCAGGCGATCACCGCCCCCGGCGATGTGATCCTCGTGCCGAACCCGACTTATCCCATTCACGAGTTCGGCTTTATCATGTCGGGCGGCGTCATCAGGCATCTGCCGGCTCGCACCGATTCCCAATTCATGACCTCGCTCGACAAGGCGGTGCGCCACTCGGTGCCGAAGCCGTCGGCGCTCGTGCTCAACTATCCTGCCAATCCCACGGCCGTCGTCGCCGATCTCGACTTCTATCGGGAGGTGGTCGCCTTCGCCAAGAAGCACGAGCTGATCGTGCTCTCCGATCTTGCTTATGCCGAGATCTATTTCGGGACAGAGCCGCCGCCCTCGATCCTTGAGGTTCCGGGCGCTATGGACATCGCTGTCGAGTTCACGACCCTGTCGAAGACCTACGCCATGCCCGGCTGGCGCGTCGGCTTCGCCGTGGGCAACGAGCGCCTGATCCATGCGCTCACCCGCGTGAAGTCCTATCTCGATTACGGCGCCTACACCCCGATCCAGGTGGCTGCCGCCGCTGCGCTGAACGGCCCGCAGGATTGCATCGAGGAGATCCGCGCGATCTATAAGCGCCGCCGCGATTGCCTGGTCGACGCCCTGACCCGCGCCGGCTGGCCGATCCCCTCGCCACCCGCCACCATGTTCGCCTGGGCGCCGATCCCCGAGATGTTCGCGCATCTCGGCTCGCTCGAATTCTCCAAGCTCCTCCTCGAAAAGGCCTCCGTCGCCGTCTCGCCCGGAGTGGGTTTCGGCGAGTATGGCGAGGGCTATGTCCGCATCGCGCTCGTGGAGAACGAGCAGCGTATCCGCCAAGCCGCGCGCAACATTCGGAAGTTCCTCTCCGAATCCGCCAAGACCATGCATAACGTCATTCCCATTGCCTCTAAGGCGAATCGGTCGTTCTGATCCTTTTCCGATGACGGATGGATTGAAGATTGGGCTCGCCGGGGTCGGCACCGTCGGCAGCGGTCTGTTGCGGCTCCTTAAGGCGCGCAAGGACACGCTCACCGCGCGTGCCGGGCGTCCGATCGAGATCGTCGCCGTCTCGGCGCAGAACCGGCTCAAGAACCGTGACGCCGACATCTCCGGCTTGCGCTTCGTGCCAGACCCGGTTGCTCTCGCCAAGGATCCGGACATCGACGTCTTCGTCGAGCTGATCGGCGGCGAGCGGGGCGTGGCCAAGCAGGCGGTCGAGGCGGCGCTCAGCTCAGGCAAACACGTCGTCACCGCCAACAAGGCGCTGCTGGCCCATCACGGGCCTAGTCTTGCCGCCCTTGCCGAGAAGAACGGGGTCGCGCTCAACTTCGAGGCGGCCGTCGCCGGCGGCATCCCGGTGGTCAAGGTCATCCGCGAGAGCCTGCAAGGCAACGACATCTCCCGCGTCTACGGCATCCTCAACGGCACCTGCAATTACATCCTCACCCTCATGGAGCAGGAGGGCCGGAGCTTCGCCGATGTCTTGAAGGAGGCGCAGGCGCAAGGCTATGCCGAGGCCGATCCCACCTTCGATATCGGCGGCTTCGACACTGCCCATAAGCTCGCTCTGCTCACCAGCCTTGCCTTCGGCACGCGCGCGAGTTTTGAGTCCGTCTATGTCGAGGGCATCGAGACCATCACCCCTGCCGATATCGAGGCCGCCGGCGATCTCGGCTACCGCATCAAGCTCCTCGGCGTGGCGCTTCGCACCGAGAGCGGCATCGAGCAGCGCGTGCATCCGACCATGGTGCCGAAGGACACGGCCATCGCCGAGGTCGACGGCGTGCAGAATTGCGTCGCTATCGACGGCGACTTCGTGGGCGACGTCATGCTGATCGGGCCCGGCGCCGGTGGCGGTCCCACCGCCTCGGCGGTGACGAGCGACCTCATCGACATCGCCCGCGGCCTTATCCTGCCGCCGTTCGGCACTAAGGCTAAGAACCTGAAGCCGTATAAGAAGGCGCAGATGCGGGCCCACGAAGGCGGCTACTACATCCGGCTCTCGGTCTACGACCGGACCGGCGCTTTCGCCGCCATCGCCGGCCGTATGGCGGAGCAGCGGATCTCCATTGAAAGCATCGTGCAGCGGCGGCCGCGCGCCGAGTTGCCGGGCTTCAAGCGGCGCCATGAAGGCACCCCGGCCGCCGTGGTGATGATCACCCATCAAACCACCGAGGCCGCGATCCGCAAGGCATTGGCCGGGATCGAGCGGGACGGTAATGTCGATGCGAAGCCACAGATGATCCGCATCGAAAAACTGTGATAGTGAATGTGTAACCCTACGCGCGGCGACTAAGATCGCGTGAGGGCAGGGAGGCACGGACGTGTTGAAGGCTGCGGCCAAGACCGAGCTCGACCGCGCGTTGGCGCTCGATATCGTTCGGGTGACCGAGGCGACCGCCGTGGCCGCAGCTCTATGGCGAGGCCGTAGCAACGAGGCCGCCGCCGACGAGGCCGCGGCCGCCGCCATGTACCGGGAGCTGGCGCGCCTGCCCATCGAAGGGGTGGTCGTTGTCGGCGAAGGCGAGGAGAACGAGACGCCGCTCCTCTATATTGGCGAGACGGTCGGCGCCGGCGGGGGATCAGCACATAAGGTCGATCTTGCGGTCGATCCGGTAGAGGGTTCGACCCTGTGCGCCAAGGCACTTCCCAATGCGCTCTCGGTGCTGGCCATGGCCGAGCGCGGCAGCCTCTTGAAGGTGCCTACCATCTATATGGACAAGGTCGCCATCGGCCCGGGCTTTCCCGAGGGCCTGGTCGATCTTGACGCGTCACCTGCCGATAATCTCAAGGCGCTCGCGTTAGCCAAAGGCGTGCCGGTGAGTGAGATCACCGTCTGCATCCTCGACCGGCCGCGCCACGCCAAGCTCATCGAGGAGGTGCGCGCCTCGGGTGCCGCCCTTCGCCTCATCGGCGACGGCGACATTGCCGGCGTGATCCACGTCACAGAGCCGTTGGAGACCGGCATCGACATCTATATGGGTATCGGCGGTGCGCCGGAAGGCGTGCTCGCTGCCGCCGCTCTCGCCTGCATCGGCGGCCAGATACAGGGACGGCTGGTGGCGGCGAACGAGCAGCATCGCACGCGAGCCCGCGCCGCCGGCATCGTCGATCTTGGTCGCAAATACCATATGCGCGACATGGTGATGGGCGATCTCTCCTTTGCCGCCACCGGCATCACCGACGGCTCCTTGCTCGAAGGCGTGCGCTTCACCAAGGAGGCGATCTTCACCCACACCGTGGTGATGCGCGCCTCGACCCGCACAGTGCGCTGGATCAGGACCGAACATCCCGACATCAGCAAGTTCGACTGACGCGGCAGTGCCCCCGAATCGGCTACACTCGCGCTTCGGAAGTTCGAACCGAGTGGATGGCGTGGCGTGACGGCGGCCCTGAAATATCAAATGGTGGAAGGCGAGAGCCCGCGAGCGCTTCTTGGCGTTGAACATTCCGCGCGGGGGCGTCGCTGGGTCGAGCGCCTGGAGGGCGCGCGAGCGCTTGCCGCCACGGCCATCTCGCAAGCGCATGGCTTGCCCGAGCTGCTCGGCCGCGTGCTTGCCGCCCGCGGTGCGGAGACCCACACCGTCTCCCGCTACCTCGACCCATCGCTCCGCACCCTCCTGCCCGACCCGGCGCGCCTGCAAGACATGGAGAGGGCAGCGGAGCGCTTTGCGTCAGCGATCAAGGGCGCCGAGGCGATCGCCGTATTCGGCGACTACGATGTCGATGGCGCGGCGTCAGTCGCCCTGATCGAGCGCTTCTTGCGGGCCCATGGGCAAAATGCTGCGACCTACATCCCCGACCGGCTCACCGAAGGCTATGGGCCGACGCCGGCGGCGCTCACCGGCCTCGCCAAGGACGGCGCGCGCCTCATCCTCACAGTCGATTGCGGCACCACGGCTGAGGCTGCGATAGCGGCCGCCAACGCAGCCGGTGCCGAGATCATCGTCATCGATCACCACCAGGCCGACGAGGCGCTGCCCCCCGCCTTCGCGGTGCTGAACCCCAACCGCCAGGACGATCTCTCCGGTCAGGGGCATCTCGCTGCCGCGGGCGTCGTGTTCCTGTTTCTGGTGGCAACGACGCGCGCCCTCCGCCGCGACGGCTATTACCGCGACCGCGCCGAGCCTGACCTTCTTAGCCTCCTCGACCTCGTGGCGCTTGCCACCGTTTGCGACGTGGTGCCGCTCAAGGATGCGAACCGCGCCTTCGTGGCCAAGGGGCTCAAGGTCATGCGCCTCAGGCACAATCAGGGTTTGCGCGCTCTTGCCGACGTGGCCCGCATCGACGAAGCCCCCACCTGCTATACGCTCGGCTACATCTTGGGACCGCGCATCAATGCGGGCGGCAGAGTCGGCGCTTCGAGCCTCGGCGCGCGGCTGCTCGGCTGCGACGACGAGATCGAGGCGCGGGCCATTGCCGCGAAGCTCGAAGCTCTCAATACTGAGCGGCGGGCAATCGAGGAGCGGATGCTCGAGGAAGCCTTCGCGCATGCCGAAGCCTCGCTTGCCGCTGCTCCCGATCGGCCTTTGCTCTTTATCGCCGCCGAGGGTTGGCACAAGGGCCTGCTCGGGTTGATCGCAGGCCGCATCGCCGACCGCTTCCATCTTCCGGCTTTCGTCACGGCCTTGGAGCCTGACGGCACCGCCACGGGATCGGCGCGCTCGATTGCTGCCGTCGATCTTGGCGCCGCAGTGAGGGCGGCCGTGCAAGACGGGCTCCTGCTCAAGGGCGGCGGTCACGCCATGGCGGCAGGGTTCAAGCTTGAACGCCGCAAGCAAGAGGCGGTGCAGGCCTTCCTGCTCGAGCGCCTGGCAAAACCGGTGGCCCAAGCGGTCGCCATCCGCCACCTCGCCATTGACGGCGCTCTCTCCGCCGGCGGCGCGAACAAGGAGCTGATGGACCTGCTCGATCGCGCAGGCCCCTACGGGCCGGGGCACTCTGAGCCGCGCTTCGTCTTTCCGGCCCACCGTCTCAGCCGCGTTCGCAGCATGAAGGACCTCCATATCCGCTGCACGCTGCAGGCTGCCGACGGGTCGCGCATCGAGGCTTGCGCCTTCCGCGTGGCCGACACGCCGCTCGGGACGCTTCTCCTTAAAGGCGAGGGGTTGCCGCTCCACGTCGTAGGCCACTTGCGGCGGACGAGCTGGCAGGGCCGCGAAAGCGTCGAGCTCATGATCGAGGACGCTGCCGACCCGCGGGCAAGCAGGTCCTAGCCGCGCGTTCTTGCGGCCTTGGGCAAAGCTTTCTATATCACGGGGCTCAAAGCGCTTGCCCCCTTCGTCTAATGGTTAGGACGTCAGGTTTTCAACCTGAAAACAGGAGTTCAATTCTCCTAGGGGGTACCAATAAAATCAATATGTTGGCCCAGGACGAGTTCGCGGAGTTCCACGTCAATCCGACCAATGAAAGCTGGGAGCA
>DFXC01000079.1:5062-5490 GCA_002383105.1 Hyphomicrobiaceae bacterium UBA4118 | reverse complement strand
CCCTCCTGCATGGACAACCGGCCGCTGCGCTTCGAGGAATGGGACGCCATGCGGCCGCAGTCGATCTATGTGTCGGCGACCCCGGCCGCCTGGGAGCTCGAGCAGACCGGCGGCGTGTTCGCCGAGCAGGTGATCCGTCCCACCGGCCTGGTCGACCCACCGGTGCTGATCCGCCCGGCTTCGACCCAGGTGGACGACCTCATCGACGAGACGCGCAAGGTGGTGGCGCAAGGCTATCGCATCCTCGTCACCACGCTGACCAAGCGCATGGCCGAGGACCTGACCGAGTACATGCACGAGCAGGGCCTCCGCGTGCGCTACATGCATTCCGACGTCGAGACACTGGAGCGCATCGAGATCATCAGGGATCTCAGGCTTGGCGCGTTCGACGTGCTGGTCGGCATCAACCTGTTGCGCGAGGGCCTCGA
>DFXC01000079.1:3885-4801 GCA_002383105.1 Hyphomicrobiaceae bacterium UBA4118 | reverse complement strand
CCGACAAGGAGGGCTTCCTGCGCTCCGAGACCTCGCTGATCCAGACCATCGGCCGGGCCGCGCGCAACGTGGACGGCCGCGTCATCCTCTATGCCGACGGCATCACCGGGTCGATGGAGCGGGCGATGGCCGAGACGGCGCGGCGGCGCGAGAAACAGACGGCCTGGAACGAGGCCAACGGCATCACCCCGGAAAGCGTGAAGAGGCACATCGGCGACATCATGGCGTCCGTCTATGAGCGCGACCATGTGCTGGTCGATGCGGGCACCGGCTTCGGCGAGGACGAGCAGGCGCTGATCGGGCACAATCTCGAAGCCGTGGTCGCCGATATGGAGAAGCGCATGCGCGCCGCTGCGGCCGACCTCGAATTCGAGGAGGCGGCGCGTCTGAGAGACGAGGTCAAGCGCTTGCGCCAGATGGAACTTGCCATCGCCAACGATCCTCTGGCGCGACAAGGCGAATTGGAGCGCGCAGCGAGCGAGATTGATGAGCCGAGACTGCCATTAGCCGGAACTCAAGATCCCCTCACCCGCCCGCACAAGCCGACGCTGGACGAGATGGGCCCGCATAATCGCGAGATCCCGCTACTGAAGAAGTCGCGCGGCCGCTCAAAGGGCGGCAAGCCCGGCACCCACACCTTCAAAGGCAAGAGCCGCTAGGAGCGCAAGCGTCAATGCGTGCCGCGCCGACTAGGCAACCTCGCGACGAGGTGCGAGGCCCGCCTTGACGTGGGTCAACGGCGCCTTGAACCCGGCCGAGACTTCGCCTCGCTCAAGGGTTTCGGCATCTCCCGCACCACGTCGGTCGCCTTCTTGTCGGTCCTCAAACCCAGAAAAACCGGGTGGCGCATCTCGCCGGCCGACGTCCATTCGGTGAACTTCACCTCGGCGACGAGCTTCGGCTTCACCCAGGTCGT
>DFXC01000079.1:0-3700 GCA_002383105.1 Hyphomicrobiaceae bacterium UBA4118 | reverse complement strand
CGTGGAGCGAGCGCAGCATCTCGGCGTTGAACCCGGTCCCGGCGCGCCCGACATAGGTCCATCCCTTGCCCTCGCGCACCGCCAGCACCAGCGCGCCGAAATATTTGCGTGAGCGGCGCGGCGCGGTGAAGCCCACGATCACCACCTCCTGCTCTTGGCTCGCCTTGACCTTCAGCCATTCGCGCGTGCGCTCGCCCGCGCGGTAGCGGCCGGTGGCGAGCTTGGCCATGACGCCTTCCTCGCCGAGGCGCTTGGCGCGGTTGAAGGCTTTGATCCCCGCACCTGTCACATGGGCGCTGTAAAGCAGGAGCGGGCTTTTCGGCAGGATCTGCTCAAGCGCCGCCTTGCGCTCGAGGAGCGGCCGCCCCCGCAGATCCTTGCCGTCGAGATAGAGGAGGTCGAACACGCAATAGAGGAGACGCGCAGGCTCCCGCTCGGCATTCTGCAACAGCTGGAAACGCGAGCGCCCGTGGGCATCGAGCGCGACGAGCTCCCCATCGAGCACCGCCTCGTGCTCGATGGCGCTAAGAGCCTCGCAGATCGAGGGATATTTCTTCGAGATGTCGTTGAGGTTGCGCGAATAGAGCGACGCGCGTCCGGGCGCCGCTACGGCGACGGCGCGGAAGCCGTCCCACTTCGTCTCGAAGAGCCAGCCGGGATCGTCGAAGGGCTTGTCGGTGAGGGTGGCGAGCATGGGGCGTAGATCGGGCTGCATCATGATCACCGTGCCCCAGCCTATCACAGCTAACGCGGTAAACGACGGCGTGGGCACCCCCGGACAAATGCCGGTGGACGGCTCACGCCCGACTCAGACGTTAGTGTTGGTCTGGGTCGTGGGAGGGGGAGAGTCATGACCAAGACCGGGACCGTCATCGGCGACATTTACGACGCGGCTCGGCAAGCGGGCTTTACCTGGCAAGCTATTTCTTCGGCGGCCTGACCGGCAGCGCGGTGCTGGGCGTGATCTTCGACATGTTCGGCTGGACCGCGTGCGTCGGCGGCATCGCCGTATCACTCCTGGCCGCCCCCCCTGCTTGCCGTCTTCCTCAAGACGCCCATGGCGCCGGAGGCAATGGCGCGGTAACCCCGAGTCGGGGCTCGTGGAGCGGCCGTCAGCGGCTCCGCGGTCCTTGATTCAGCGCAAAGAACCGCAAAGGCCGGAGTCCCATAATTCACTGAGCGGAGAGGGGGCGTTTCAGTGGGCCGTCTCCTTCCGCTCCGGCGCCCCCGGCGAACGCAAGAATGGGGGCGCCGCATCGACTTGAGGTTCCATGGGGCGCGCCCCGCGCCTTGCGGACCCTGTAAAAGCCCGGCTTCTGGCCGGGCCTTTTCTTTCAGCGCGGCAGAGCGCCGGTTCCAAAATGGCTCGCGCATTAACCCTTTTCTAAGCGTATCGCGGTGAGATGGACGAAGTATCGCGTACCCGAATCGAGTGAAGTACCAGTAGAGGGATCAAGTTATGCGCACCATCGTTGCTCTTGCCGTCATGGCCGCGTCCATGACGTTGGGCGGCTGCTTCTACCACCACCGCCAGCAGGCCTCTATCACCGAGCTGCCATCGCCACCGGTCTCTACGCCCATTAAATAGGCAAAGGCGAGAGCATCGTCTCGCGGGCCCCTCGGCCCACGTTTGAGACTTTTGCAGCCGAGACGTCATGGCCGGCACTGTCCTTGGGGTTGACCCGGGGACGGTTCCGGCCATTGGCGTTTATCGCTTAGGGAAACAGGGGGATCTACAGCCCGCCATTGGCGCAAGAGCCGACCCAGAGCAGGAGCCGGATGGCGGCGCCGGCCGCGCCAAGCGCGACGAAAGCGTTGAGCCAGCTCTGCTTCCTGAGCGCGCCGGCAATATCGCCGTGATGCAGCTCTTCCGCGACCCTGACCCAGAACACGTCGAGAAAGAGCACGGCGAGCAGGAAGCTAAAGACCATGGCGAAGAGCTGGATCGCCGATATGCGGGTGCATGCGCCCATGACCGCCTCCCCTATTCGGCCGCGAGGCTTGTGGGGACCGGCCTGAAATCCCGAAGGCTTGCCGGGCTCCATCTCGGAGGCGGGCTCGGCTCCTGGCCTAGACTCATGCAGGACCACGCCATCCAGCAGCCCCCACTCCCCGATCCAGGCCTGTTGCTCTAGTGCGCGCTTGGTGTCGGCATGACCGGCCTCCCAGCGGTTGTTGATGCCGGCAGGTGAAAAATCGATGTCCTTGGTATGGGTCTCATTCTCGAGCTTGGGACTCAGCAGCCGCACCACATGCATGCGCGTGTCGCAACGGATAGCCGGCAAGCTCCCTATTAGCCGCCGCGGAGGCGGTCCAGGAGCTCCGCGTTCGGATACCCGTCGGCCGGGAGACCGAACTTGATCTGCATGGCGCGGATGGCATCGCGCGAGCTTGCGCCGATTACCCCGTCGATCTTGCCGACGTCGAAGCCGCGCTTGGCGAGAAGCTGTTGCAGCTCCTTCAGCTCCGGCAGGCTCAAGGTCTCTGCGTTGCCAGGGCTGAGCGCGGGCGCGCCGGCGAGCCGCGAGGCGTAATAGGCCGCCGTCGTGGAATAGACGAGCGACTTGTTCCATTCGAGATAGACGTCGAAGTTGGGATAGGTCAGGAAGGCCGGGCCGTTACGCCCCATCGGCAGATGAAGTCCGGTCGGCACGTTGTCGGCGGGGATCGGCTTCCCGCTTGTATAGGTGACGCCGTGCTGCGCCCAAAACGCGCGCGGCTTCTTGATGGTGACGTCGGCTTGGTCCCACGGCATATTGGCCGGCACGCGCACCTCCTCGATCCACGGCTGGCCGGGCTTCCAGCCCAGTCCATCGAGATAGTTCGCCGCTGAGGCAAGCGCATCAGGCGTGTTGCTGATGAGGTTACGTGTGCCGTCGCCGTCGAAGTCCACGGCATATTTGAAGTAGACGCTGGGCACGAACTGGAACTGACCGACCTCTCCGGCCCAAGGCCCACGCATCTCGCTCGGCGTGAGATCTCCGCGCTGGATCACGCGCAGCGCATCGAGCAGTTGCTCCCTGAACTCGTCTGGGCGCCGGCAATCGAAGGCGAGCGTGGCGAGGGAGCGGAGCGTGTCCATGTTGCCCATCACCTTGCCGAAATCCGTCTCGAGCCCCCAGAAGCCGACCAGCACAGGCCCCGGCACACCGTATTGCTGCTGGATTCTGGCGAAGGTCGCCGCGTTCTTTTTGAGCAACGCCGAACCCATGCTGAGGCGATTGCCCGACACCATGCGTCCGGAAAATTGCAGGAAGCTCTGCGCGAACACCCCCTGGCCGCGATCCTTGGCGATGACGGACGGATCGTAAGTCAGGCCATCTAGCGCCTCGGACACGACATTCGGCGAGATGCCTTGCGCCACTGCCTCTTTCTTGAAGCTTTGCAGCCAACTGCCGAAGGCCGCGGGACTCTGGCAGGCGGCGAAAGCGTTCGGCGCGAATAGCGCCGCGAATGCTAGGCTGAGGATCGAGGCATGAAGGAAGGGAAGCGATGAGAGTTTGCGCATGGACTCACTGTGCCGATGCCCGCACCACAGTCAAGGGCGGGAATGGGACCTGTCTAGAGTGAAAGATCTCGATCCACGGAAAGTTTTGGAAGCGGCGCCAGAGGTATCAGCGGAAAGGGCCCGAGCAGCGCGACCGCCCACATCCACGCGAGTGCCGACCTGCCTTTCCGCACCGCGAGCCTGTTCGCGGCA
>DFXC01000132.1:2038-3284 GCA_002383105.1 Hyphomicrobiaceae bacterium UBA4118 | reverse complement strand
CGACCCTCGCAGTGAGGCGGGTCATGGCGCTGATGAACGCCGGCGCCGGCGCCTTCAGCCAGGCGCTCGCCGAGGACGTGCGGACCGCCTTATCGGCCGCCTTCGCGCAGCACGGCGTCGCGGCCGGAATCAAGTTCGTCGAGGGTGATGACCTGCACGCGGCCGCCGAGGCGGCGCTCAAGCAGGCCAAGCGCGGAGAGATCGACGTCATCGTGGTCGGCGGGGGCGACGGCAGCCTCCGCACGGTCGCGAGCGTGCTTGCGGACACCCATGTTCCGCTCGGGGTTCTCCCTCTCGGCACGCTCAATCATTTCGCCAAGGACCTCGGCATCCCGTTGAAGGTCGAAGACGCGGCGGCGGCGATCGCCAGAGGTCATACGCGCGTCGTCGATCTCGCCGAGGTCAACGGCGAGACCTTCATCAACAACTCCTCGATCGGCATCTATCCGTACATGGTGATTGACCGCGAGCGACGACGAGCCGCCCACAAGCTCGCCAAATGGATGGCCATGGTGCCGGCCTTCTTCCGCATGCTCCGCCACTTCCCGCGGCGGCGCTTGCGTATCAGCGGCGAAGGCTTTGTGCGCCCCTACCGCACGCCCTGTCTCTTTGTCGGCAACAACGAATACCGCATGGAGCTCTTCACCTTCGGACGCCGCCGGCATCTCGATACGGGCGAGCTCTGGTTCTATGTGGTGAAGCCGCGCAGCCCCTTCGAGTTCTTCCTAATGGTCCGCCGCTTGTGCTTCGGCCACATGGATCAGGCGCGCGACCTCGACACGTTCGAGCTAAAAGAAGCCGAGGTCAGCGCCAAGACGAGCCGGCTGCCGGTGGCGCTCGACGGCGAGGTGAGGATCATGCACACGCCGCTGCGCTATCGTTCGCGGCCCCGCGCGCTTCGCGTCATCGTTCCCGAGACGCTGTCAAGCTAGAGCAGTCAAGCGCCCGCCCGTCGGAGTTACTGGCTTGAAACGGCAACGAATCGGCTATGCTTGGAGCATGTTCTCTCCCGCACGCAACAGCCACGCCAAGCGCAAGCTGATCGAGTTCCCGCCCGAGATCTGGCTTGCGCTCGACTTGCTTGCCAAAGACCTGGGCACAAGCGTGCAGGCGCTCGCCGACGAAGCCTTCGCCGACCTCTTGCGCAAGCACCGTCGGCCGACCTCGTTGAAGGAGGCGTTGAGGGAGAGCGCGCGGCGTTTGCCCGCCAATGACGACACGCCGCAAGGCAGGCGTGAGCGGTCGT
>DFXC01000132.1:0-1774 GCA_002383105.1 Hyphomicrobiaceae bacterium UBA4118 | reverse complement strand
GACGCTCCTGAAGCGCCGAAGGCGGGGGGCAACGTGTCAGCAGAGAGCACCGTGGCGGCGGCAGCCGCTCATATCGATGGCGGAGCGTTGAGCCTCATCTGGTCGCTCCCTTTCGCCGGCCTCTTGCTGTCCATCGCGCTTCTCCCGCTCGTGGCGCCGCATTTCTGGGAGCATCATTTCGGCAAGGTCGCGGGCGTCTGGGCGCTTCTCTTTCTTCTCCCTTGCGCCGTCGCCTTCGGCGCGATGACGGCTTCGACCGAATTCCTGCACGCGCTGCTGCTCGACTACTTCCCCTTCATCAATTTGCTGTTCGCGCTGTTCGTCATTGCCGGGGGCATCAGGGTCAGCGGCAATCTCCTCGGCACGCCCACCACGAACACGGCGATCCTCGCCTTCGGCACGCTCGCCGCGAATCTGTTCGGCACCACCGGCGCCTCCATGCTGCTGATCCGCCCCCTGATCCAGGCCAACGGGCACCGCCAACGCAAGGTGCAGACCTTTGTTTTCTTCATTTTCCTCGTCTGCAATATCGGCGGCTCGCTCACGCCTCTTGGGCCGCCTTTGTTCCTCGGCTACCTCAAGGGCGTGGATTTCCTTTGGCCCTTGGAGGCCATGCTGCGGCCGATGCTGTTCACGAGCGGCGTCCTCCTCACGCTTTTCTACGTCATCGACCGACTTGCCTGGAATCGCGAGTCGGCCGAGGTCAGGGGCAGGAGCCGCATTCCGCATCAGCTGCGCATCGAGGGACTTCACAACGTGATCTACCTCGCGGCTGTCGCCAGCACCGTGCTCGTGAGCGGGGTGTGGCAGCGAGACACCACGATCCCTATCGGGCTTGGCATCGAGATGCCGGTGAACGGCTTGGTGCGCGATAGCGTCCTACTTGCGATGAGCTTCCTCTCCTGGAAGACCACGAAGCCGTCGATCCGCATGGAGAACGCCTTCACCTGGGCGCCCATGCAGGAGGTGGCCATGCTGTTCGCCGCCATCTTCATCACCGTGAGCCCGATGCTGGCCATGCTCCGCGCCGGGAGCGAGGGCGCTTTCGCGCCCCTGCTCAGCCTGGTCTCGACGCCAGACGGCCGGCCTGTCGACGCCGCCTATTTCTGGCTGACCGGCGGGCTATCGAGCTTTCTCGACAATGCGCCGACCTATCTCGTGTTCTTCAATCTCGCCGGGGGTGACGCACAAGAGCTGATGGGGCCGCTCGCCTCGACGCTGCTCGCCATCTCGGCCGGCGCCGTGTTCATGGGCGCCAACACCTATATCGGCAACGCTCCCAATTTCATGGTGCGGTCGATCTGCGAGGAGCGCGGCATCAAGATGCCGAGCTTCATTGGCTATATGCTGTGGTCTGGCGCCATTCTCTTGCCGTTGTTCGCGGCGGTGACCTGGCTCTGGTTCCTGTGAACGCGCGACGCCCCCGAGCCTATTCCTTGAGCCGCGTCAGGATCGCCTCCAGGGCCTCGACGGCTTCGGCCTTGCCGCGCTTCTTCAAGTCGAGCAGGAACTTGAAACCGTCCGCCTCCTCGCGGATGACGGTGCCTTCGCTGACCAGATCGTCATAGATGCCGAGCACTTTGTAGCAGCGCACCGGCTCGGCAAATCCCTTGGCCGTGATGGGATCCTACTCTACTGTGGAGACCTCATCCTTGACCAGCGAATAGGTCTCATGCCCAAGCAGGATGCCGTCCAAGCCGGCATGGGCTTGAAGGCGCGCGGCCAAGTTCACCACACTGCCTATGATGGTGTAGTCCATGCGGTCCTCGCTGCC
>DFXC01000118.1:80970-81820 GCA_002383105.1 Hyphomicrobiaceae bacterium UBA4118 | reverse complement strand
TTAACCATAGGTCGAGCGCAGGCGCTAATGAAGCTCAGCAAAGTCCATTCCTGATGCAAAAGTTTTGTTGGGAGGTCTGTTTCGACTGCGGAATTGAGTCGACCTCCAGTCTCTTGTCTAGGCAAAGCATTCCGCGCGACTACAATCTAGAAGCGCTCATGGTGCGAATAGCCAAAGACGCTGGCCTCCCCATATACCAGCGGCTTGTAGCCGGACCTCAAAGCCGGAAGGTCAGAAAAAAGAGGCCCCTAAAGTCCGGAAGGGATGCGGATATTTACGAGCTCACTTTGCTGGCGATTGCAGAAACAGGCCCTAAAGCAAAAATCTCATATGATGAACTTCGGAGCGCGATCAACTCCATTCTTCTGGACAAGCCACCACAAAAAAATGAGGTCACGTCCGCTCTCAAGCATCTTGCCCAGATTGCGCTAAAGACGGGGACAGCGGCTGCCATTGATTGGGATGAGCACAATCGAGAGATAAACGTCGCCGATCCGTATTTCCGGTTCTATCTGAGATGGCAGTGAGATCGAGGGAACATTCCGGAGCGCTTTTCGCTCACTGACTGGATGCCGGGCTTAACCCCCGCTTATCTCCGACTCCGCGTGCCCCTGCTCCCGCGCGGCCTTGAGCGCTTGCACTAGCGCCGAATAGAAATCACCCATGTTGATGACCTTGTGTGATCGGGACCGAGGTAGCCCTGTATCAGTCCGTGCACGGTCGCGCGCGCCTCTGAGTCCGTGCGGGCTCCTAGCTCTTGTTGCTCCGTCACCAAACGGGAAACCATCTCAGCTTGGTCATTGGACATCGCTTACTTTTTCGCCTGTGGCTCCCCCACATAGGACGTGGC
>DFXC01000118.1:73991-80749 GCA_002383105.1 Hyphomicrobiaceae bacterium UBA4118 | reverse complement strand
CCCCACATAGGACGTGGCAAGCAATCGAAGCGATTGACCGAGAAAACGGCGAGTTGCGCTCAAGGAGAGCGTCGGCACACCGCCGAAGCGTCCGAGCACGAAGCCCGAAACGTAAATCGGTTTTTTCTACGGGAAACGTTGCGTATAGGCATTGCAAATCCGCTGTATCATTGACTCGTAGTGCAGTGGGTCGCCGATACGCAGGCTTGGGGGTATCGGCGCGACGGCGGTGGGCCTACGAAGGGTTGGATACTGCGCAGCGTTGGGGTTGATCGCCAGATTGTCGTGCTCAACCACCGTGACGCCGATAGCTTCCATACCCGGGACGTCTGCACTGCTATTCCGGAGATGTATTGATCGGAACTTGTCCACGGTCTCCTGCGCTAGTTGACGGGCGGTCTTCGATGCCCGGCCATGGGTGGTTATGTCGTTAGGCGGACGCAATGGCGACCAAAAATGAGTGGCACTGTTCACAACGAGATACGCCGCCGCGACTGTGTCGGGGCTGTATGAGTGAGCGTATCCGTGGAATGAGTTGAAATCCCGCAGTCGGTTAAGACGCGCCTTGCCGTGCTCAGTCCAGATAGATTTCAGTTCGATGGCTATCTGTATGATGACGGGGGGTGCCATCCTTATAGCAGCCCAACGGGCGGAGGTATTGGAGGGCCAGCGCAAGTGCCTATCGCAATATCAATAACCCAATCAGCGTGCCCTACTTGCTGGTGATGCCGAAGTTTCGCAACAATCTCTCCGCGCGCTGCCCTTGCTCCAATCAACTCGCACTGAGCAACAAGATCGCGGATGATGATGACAGACTGAAAATCGCTATGTCTGGACGTTCGAGGATGGTAGCCGCCTGCTTGCAGATGCGCCACGAGGTCGATCTCGATCGCCATCGTTCACGCCTATCCAACGGCTGCGTGCGTAGGACCTCTTAGAACCTCAACAATACCAGTTAGGCGCTCGCCTTTAAGACGCTCTGCCATCAGCTCCACGTAACGTGGCTCAATCTCAATGCTGATGCTATTGCGCCCTGTGTAAAGGGCGGCCAACGCTGTGGTGGCTGTTCCGCCGAACGGGTCTAGCACCGTGTCGCCAGCGAAGCTGAACATGCGAATAAGACGGCGGGGAATTTCAATTGGGTAAGGGGCGGGATGATCACGACGAAGCTGTCCCGTCACATCGGTCCAGATCGGACAAAACCATTTAGCATAGTCGTCCGTTGGAATGTGTGACCGCTTCTCCATTTCAGGCGTTGGCTTGCGGTAGCCGCCCGGTTTTCTGAAAAACAGAATGTGTTCGATGTCGTTCTTGACTACGCCGTTGGGCAAGTTGGGCTTACCAAGGAAGCGACTCGACCGTGAAGCCTCAAGTTTGATATTTGCAACCTTGAGCCAGCGGATTGGCGTGAGACAGTCAAAGCCGGTCCGACGAGCCGCAACCTGTAGGTCAGCCGAGAGCGGCAGCACATGGTGCCGTTTGCCTTGGCGGCGCGAGATGCAAACATCGCCGACCACGCACGCCACCCGCCCGCCGGGCACAAGCACGCGCAAGCACTCTGCCAACACGGTCTCCATCTCACGCAGGAAATCGTCATATGAAACGATATTTCCGAGTTGAGACGGATGATCGGGGTAGGCTTTTAGCGACCCGTAAGGAGGGCTGGTGCACACCAGATGGACGCTTTCGGTATCAATGAATGACAGGTCACGCGCATCTCCCTCACGAATTGTATGGCGCGTGACACCGACGCGAGGTTGCTGAGTCGATATAGCCTTCTTTGGTTTGGCCTTGGTTCTTGCTGCGCGTTGCGTCCTCATGACTCATCCAGCCCTCATGACTCATCCATATGTGATGATTCTACTAGTGACAAGGCATGTGCATAACCGTTGGCCGGGTGCGAGAGGTCGCAAGTGAACACAATTCTCCCTTCCGCTAGACCCGCCCGTGGCTAGATAGGCAGACCAGCAAGGTCCCTAGAAGTAATCTGGCTATGTGGTAGCCACGGGACGCGGCACCGGGGGTGTGCTTTCAAGCACGGTATAACGACGGTGCCTTTTATCGGTGGCCAGCCGGACCCCCCGCCGGGGCTTGAAGGCGCTGCGGTGGTTTCTTGCTCATTGCGCTGCCTGCCCTAACCCAACTACCTCTGAGCTTAGGCTAGCTCTGTCTGTCGATAGGGCAGAGAGAACGAACCGAACTAGCTCGCGCCGAGCAAGCGGCGGTGAGGCTAGGCTCGGCTGTCGCAAGTGCGCGCGAATATTGTCGCTAGGCTCCTTATACTCACGCGGACTTGCGACATGGGGGGTTCGTTTCACGGGGGGTTCGTTTTCCCGCCTCCGCTCCCACGTCCGGCGACAGATGCCCTCAGCCTTCCACGGTTCGGCCTTGGTGATGCTGTCGGCGAGATAGTCGGCGCGGGTCCGCTTTCGTCGCTTGCGTTCCAGCCTTCGCGCCACGCCCGCTCACCTTCCTCGCGGGTCATGTCGAAGGCTCTTATCGTCTTGATGCCGAGCCGGGTGCGTTCCTTGCGGGTGAGCCGCAAGCGCAGCCCGAGCGTATTGGCCTTCCAGCGGATAGGGTGCTTGGTGATGCCGACGGCGATACGCCTCGCCTCCGCCTCAGGCAGCCACGGTGCCCATCGCCTCGCCCATCCGAGCATCTTGGCGAGCACGTCGCCGGAGCGGAAGACGATGTGGTTCAGCGCGATGGACAGGTCGCCGCGTCCCGCCTCGTCGTCGGGCAGCACCAAGCCATACCGTCTCGGATAGATGCGCTCCAACTCGCGCAGCCGGAAATAGGCGATGCGCCGGTCGAGCGGGAGCCGCCGCGCCTCCCGGTCCCGCCGCTTGGCGCTGTTCTCGATCTCGACGAGCTGATCGGCAAGCCGCGCCCGCTCGCTTGCAGCGACGTGGGCGGCGCTCATCGCTTAGCCCTCGTCGTCTTGGGCTTGCGCTTGGGCTTCGGCTTGCGCCCGCGAGCGAGAGCGATCAGCCCTTCGCGCTCCGACGCCTCGGCGATTTGCAGGATGCGGAGTTTTTCTTGGTCGAGGTGGTAATTGATCGCGTCCTCGACCAACTCGCGGATGTGGTCCGGTGCCATCGCGTCTAGCTCACAGGCGAACTTGTGCGGCCACGCGCGGTCGGCGGGCGTGTTGCGCTTGTGGGGACGGGTGGGCAGTTTGTAGGTGCGGACCTGTCGCTCGGTGATCGCCAGCGTGTAGAAGAAGACGATGATGTCTTCCTCGTCGGCGAAGCGCGTCAGCTTTTCTTTAAGCGAGCGCGCGGCGTCCTGGCCCGAGCGGTCGAAGTCGCCGAGGTAATAGACGTAATAGTTCCGGCGGTCGCCACCGCGCTGCGCGATGGCCTCGTAGCAGAATGTCTCTGAGGCGAAGCCGCGCGACACCATGAGCGGCACGTCGTACTTTGCCGTCACTGGATAGATGACGCCAGCCAAAGCATCCTTCTCGCACCAGACCTCGACATAGTCGGGAGCATCGGCCCAAAGGTCCTTGCGGTAGAAGCGCGACCAATGGTCGAGCGCCTGTTCGGGGCCGTCGAAAGAGGTTGGCTTTCGCATCCATCTGGTAGCGTCGGCGATCCAGTCATAATCGAGCCGCCCTTCGCGCCGGAGGTTCAGGACTTGCCGCTGGATTTTGTCGTAGCCTCTATCGTCCTTCTCGATGCCGGGGAGGCCGTGAACGACGGACTGGTAATAGAGCTGGCGAGAAGTGACCGGGCCGTATTGCTCCGCGTAGGCGATGAGGAACTCGGCGCGTTCCTCCATCTCGGCTTGGGTGGCGCGGCGGTTTGCGGGGCTAGCCCCGTAAACAGGGGCGGTGCTCATGGCCGCCCCCATGTTGCGTGCTGGCGATGATATGTGATCTCACGACGAGGCTTCTCAGCAGTGGCCCCTGTCAGTCCCCGCGCCGCCCCGGCTCCTTTCCGGGGCGGTTGCTTTTGGGCGAACGCCTCGGGAACGTGGTCCGGGACTTTTCCGGGACTCACCGTTCCCATTCCGGGACTTTGCGGGAGATTCGTTCCCGATTCGGACGATGCCGAATTTAAGCCGTTCGTCGGGAGCTGTTGAAATCTAAGGGGGAAATGGTCGGAGCGGGGAGATTTGAACTCCCGACCCCCGGTCCCCCAGACCGGTGCGCTAACCGAGCTGCGCTACGCTCCGTCGCCTCGATGTCAGGCCGCTTGGATATACACGCTTAGGCCGGCGAAACAAGCCATCGGGCAGCGTGGCCCCTCTAGCCCTTGGCGGCCACCAGAACCAGGTAGCAGGCCTCGAGCTCGTCGAGAAGCGCCCCAATCGCCTCAGGATTGATCTTGGGAAGTCCCCGCTCGGTGGGCTCGCGCACGATCGTCGCGACCCCGCTTTGCGCGGCCTCGGCGGCGATGTCGGGAATCTCGTGGGGCTGGGACATGGCGCCTTCCTGCTCGTCTTCCTCCGCCATTCGCCGTGAGTCCATGACGAAACGCGGTCCGTGCTCTCGCAGGATCTTCTGTACACCGCGAATGGTGTAGCCATCGTTATAGAGCAGGAAACGAATGCCGCGCAGAAGGGCGACATCTTCGGGCCGGTAGTAACGCCGGCCGCCGCCGCGCTTCATGGGCTTGAGCTGGGCGAATTTGGCTTCCCAGAACCGCAGCACGTGCTTTGGCACCTCAAGCTCGTCAGCAACCTCGCTGATCGTGCGAAAAGCCTCGGGTGCTTTGTCCAACGCTCCTCCTCCTCGGCGTCAAACACCGCGCGCGCTATTCGGCCGCCTTTCTTCGCGAGAGCGCATCATTGATACGCTGCTTCATGATGTTGCTTGCGCGGAACACGAGCACGCGACGCGGCGTGATGGGAACTTCCTGGCCCGTCTTTGGGTTGCGTCCAATGCGCTGACCCTTGTCGCGAATCCCGAAAGAGCCGAACGACGAAAGCTTCACCGTGTCCCCACGCTCGAGGCTCGCCACGATCTCGCGAAGCACGAGCTCTACGATCTCGGCGGACTCGTTCCGCGGCAAACCAACCTTCTGAAACACCGCCTCCGCCAAGTCGGCGCGCGTGAGTGTCTTCCCGCTCATCTTGCTTACGCTCCCCCAGTCGCGGGACTAATCAAGATGCTAATCGAGTGGGTGCGAGGCGGTCAATCTGTCACGCGATCAAATTCCTGATATTGCATCATTTTCCATCAAGGTGTGGCTTTCGCGCGGCACCTCCCCGGAACGCCTACCAGCGGATCAGCAAGGCCCCCCAGGTGAAGCCCCCGCCCATGGCCTCGATCAGCACAAGATCGCCCTGCTTGATCCGCCCGTCGGCGCTTCCCTGGCTTAAAGCTAAGGGAATTGATGCGGCCGATGTATTGGCATGCTTATCGACTGTAATGATTATCCGCTCCGGATCAAGCCCAAGCTTCCTTGCAGTGCCGTCCAAGATGCGCTTGTTGGCTTGATGCGGCACAAACCAGTCGATATCGGAGGAAACATAGCCGGCCTGGGCCAGCGTGGTACCAATCACCTCGCTGATGTTGGTCACCGCGTGACGAAATACCTCAGGCCCATCCATGCGGACATGACCGACGGTGCCGGTAGACGAGGGGCCGCCATCAACATAGAGCTTGTCGCGGTAGCGGCCGTCTGAGCGCAGACAGGTGGCGAGGATGCCCCGGTCGGTGAGCGCGCCGTTTAGCTTCTGCGCCTCGACCACGACCGCGCCAGCGCCATCGCCGAACAGGACGCAGGTCGAGCGATCCTTCCAATCGAGGATACGCGAGAAGGCCTCGGCACCGATCACCAGCGCGCGCTTGAACTGCCCGCTTTTCAGATAGCTGTCGGCGGTAGCTAAAGCAAAAACGAAGCCCGAGCAAACCGCCTGCATGTCGAAGGCCGCCCCGTGGGTGATGCCGAGATCGGCCTGGATGGTCACGGCGGAGGCCGGGAAGGTCTGATCGGGGGTCGAGGTGGCGAGGATGATGAGATCGATATCCTCGGGCGCTAGGCCAGCGTCGGTAAGCGCAGCCTTCGCCGCAAGAGCGCCCATGGTCGAGGTCAGCTCGCCTTCGGCGGCGATGCGGCGCTCCTTGATGCCGGTGCGTTCAGTGATCCAGCTGTCGGATGTATCGACCATCTTGGCGAGGTCGGCATTGGTCAACACCCGCTCAGGCAGGTATCCACCACATCCCTTGATCACGGTCCTTACAGTGCCCAACCTAACCACTCCCAAGCCTACGCCGCACCTTCAAGCTCGAGCTTGGCATGGAAGCGGGCAACCTCGCTTGCAAGGCGCTCCACGACACCATTCGACGCCATGTCATAGGCAAGATCGATGGCGCATGCGAAGCCCGTGGCGTCGGTGCCGCCATGGCTTTTGACGACGATGCCGTTTAGGCCAAGAAATATGCCGCCATTCAGCTGGCGCGGGTCCAACTTCTCCTTGAGAGCGCGAAAGGCGCCCTGCGCCAGGACGGCCCCGAGGCGAGCAAGGAGCGACCGCCCCATGGCGGCGCGCAAATACTCGCCAATCTGCTTAGCGGTTCCTTCCGCGGTCTTCAAGGCGATGTTGCCGGTGAAGCCGTCGGTGACCACCACGTCCACCACGCCGTGGCCCACATCGTCCCCTTCGACGAAACCGTGATAGCGGATGGGGAGCGGGGCCTCTTTCAACACGGCGGCGGCCTTCCTGATCTCATCGACGCCCTTGACCTCCTCGACGCCGATATTGAGCAGCCCGACCGAAGGCCTCTCCATCCCAAACAGGGCGCG
>DFXC01000118.1:70661-73721 GCA_002383105.1 Hyphomicrobiaceae bacterium UBA4118 | reverse complement strand
GCGTCGACGGTCGGCCAGATGGCGGCAATGGCCGGGCGGTCGACGCCTTCCAGCGTCTTCAGGCAGAACTTGGCCATGACCATGAGCGCCCCGGTATTGCCGGCTGACACCGCGGCGGTGGCGCGCCCGTCCTTCACCGCCTGCAGCGCGAGCCACATGCTCGACCGGTAGCGGCCTTTGCGCAGCGCCTGGCTCGGCTTCGCGTCCATGGCGATCGCCACATCGGTGTGGATGATCTCGGATTTCTTGGCGAGCGCCGGATGCGCCGCAAGCTCAGGCTCGATGCGGGCGGCATCCCCGACCATGAGAAATCGCATATCGGGGTGACGGATCAGCGCAATCGCTGCCGCCGGAATGACCACGCTTGGTCCGTGGTCTCCGCCCATGGCGTCGAGCGCTATGGTGACTGGAGCACCCATTCTTTATCGCCGATCAGGAAAAATATCATTCATGCGGCGGGAGGACCGCGGCAACCCCCGGAAACGAAACCCGATTAGACTTAAAAGCCCGCCAGTGACAACCGGATTTTGCCTCGAGGGCTTCCTTCAGCGCCGCTTGAGCTCGGCAAGGGCCGCAAATGGGCTGGTCCCCCCTGCCCGGTCCCCATCGGGGGCCCCTTGCGACCAATCGAAGCTTACTCCCTCCCGTTTCGGGTAGGGGTCGAGCGCCGTAGCAAGGGTCTCGTAGATGGCGGGCCCAAGGTCGATCTTCCCGCCAGCGATCGGCTCAGGCCAGTCGAGACGGCCTGAGCCGCCTGGCTCTTCGGCGGCCTGCTCGAGTTCTTCGATCATCGACACCGGCCAGAACTCGACCTCTACGGGCACATCGATGCTCGCCTCAACCGGGTCAAGGGAGACGACGCAGGTCTGGGTGAGGCTCGCTTTCAGCCTTCCGGTCAGGCGCAGGCGGCCGCCGCCGCCATGGTGCAGGCGATAGGTGAAGGCGAGCGCTGCAAGCCCCACAAGATCGAGCATACGGGCGATGTCGGCCATCTCAGATTGGGTGGCGTCGATCACTCCGCTCGCGCCGTCCCTGATCTCCTCGACCTTGAGCGGCCGCGAGATGGGCGGGCGGTCATTGTCGTTGCTCATGCCTAAATGTCTCCAAGCTCCTGTGCAGAGATGCCGGAAGCTTCCGGAAATATGAGCTCGCCGGCCTTGAGCGCCGCAAAGGCTTCCGCCTCCAAGCGCCGCACGACCCTCTTTAGATAGTGTGCCAAGCGGCCGCCCGCAGCCTCCGCGGGCTCGCCTTCGAGCGGCAAGGCGGCGGCGATGGTCGTAGCGAGGGCGCCATCGCCGGCAGCAAAGGCCTCCTCATAGGCTTGCAACCAGGCGCCGCTCGAGGCGGCGAGCCCCCTCACCTTCTTCGGGATCTTGAGATCGCTGACGCCGAGCTCCCGGAGCACGGTCTCCATGTCCTCGCTGAACCGGTCAACAAGCTCTCGCGCCAAGTTACCCGCATCCAAGTCGTGAGCAACCGTCCCTTCGGTCTTGAGCCGATGGAGCACGGCGAAGAGATGCAGCGACAGCAGGACGAAGCGTCCTTCGAGCGTATCGGGAACGCCAAACTCCTGGTAGAGAAGGGGAAGCCGCGTCTGCGCCACAATCGCGCCATAGAGTTTGGCTGCGCTCGTATGTTTGCGGCGCCGTGCGAACAGGGGATTAAGAGGGTTCAAAGGACGGTCCGTTTCGTCTAGCTTTCGTCACGCCCTGCGCCATTAGCGAGACGTGGCCGGCGACGACGTTCGTTGCGGGAAGGATAGGCTCAGCGGGCCGGTTTCCGTTCACGAGGTTCATCGAGGGAAATCCGCATTTTGCGTAAGCTCAAGCCGGTCTCCGTGCGGGCGCTGCTGCCCGCATCAGTAGCCCTCGCGCTAGGCGCGGTGGGGCTTACGGCTTGCGGCGCTGCCCAGATCGATCGGCATGGCCACGTCTTCATCGACGTCGACCTTCAACAAGTTAAGCCCGGCATGTCAAAGGACCAGGTCAAAACCGTGCTCGGCTCGCCCGACACGACAAGCACAATCGGCGGCGACGCCTATTACTATATTTCGAGCACGCAAAAGACCATTGCCTTCCTCAAGCCCTACGAGATCGAGCGGCAGGTAGTGGCGGTCTATTTCGACAAGGGCGAGACCGTCCAGCAGGTCGCCGATTACGGGCTGAAGGACGGCGTCGTGGTCAATTACTACAAGAGCGAGACGCCGGCCCGCGGTAAGGATCTCGGCCTCGTCGAGCAGTTCCTCGGCAATCTCTCGAATCGCAAAATGTTCAAGGACCAGAGACCGGGCGCAGGCGGCATTCCTGGACCCGGCCTCTAGGCAACGCCGCCTCAGCCCTGTTGATGGGCGAGCACCGCGAGCAACAATAGCGCCACGATATTGGTGATCTTGATCATCGGGTTCACGGCGGGGCCGGCGGTGTCCTTGTAAGGATCGCCGACGGTATCGCCGGTCACCGCCGCCTTGTGCGCGTCCGAGCCTTTGCCGCCGTAATTGCCGTCCTCGATGTATTTCTTGGCGTTGTCCCAGGCCCCTCCCCCCGCCGTCATGGAGATGGCGACGAAGAGGCCGGTGACGATGACCCCGAGCAACATGGCGCCGAGCGCGGAGAAGGCCGCACTCTTGCCGGCGATGGCATTGACGATGACGTAGAAGACGACCGGCGATAGCACCGGCAACAGCGACGGTAGGATCATTTCCTTGATCGCCGCTCGGGTGAGGAGATCGACGGCGCGACCATAGTCCGGCCGGTCGGTGCCCTTCATGATGCCGGGCTTCTCCCTAAACTGACGGCGCACCTCCTCGACGATGGCGGAGGCTGCGCGCCCGACCGCCGTCATGGCGATGCCGCCGAAAAGATAGGGCAAGAGACCGCCCAGGAAGAGACCGACCACCACGTAAGGGTTGGTGAGGCTGAAGGTGACGTCGATGTCCTTGAAATAGGGGAACTTGTCAGAGTTGGCGGCGAAATATTTGAGGTCCTCGGTATAGGCGGCGAACAGCACGAGCGCACCCAATCCCGCCGACCCGATGGCGTAGCCCTTGGTCACCGCCTTGGT
>DFXC01000118.1:53162-70483 GCA_002383105.1 Hyphomicrobiaceae bacterium UBA4118 | reverse complement strand
ACCGCCTTGGTGGTGTTGCCCACGGCGTCGAGCGCATCGGTGGTCTTGCGGATGTTTGCCGGCATGCCGGACATTTCGGCGATGCCGCCCGCATTGTCGGTCACCGGACCGAAGGCGTCGAGCGCCACGATCAAGCCCGCCAGAGCCAGCATGGTGGTGACGGCAATGGCAATGCCGAACAGACCGGCAAGCTGATAGGCGATGACGATGCCCCCCATGATAACGAGCGCGGGCAGCGCGGTCGACTCGAGCGACACGGCAAGACCTTGGATCACATTGGTGCCGTGGCCGGTGACCGAGGCCTTGGCGATCGACTGGACGGGGCGGTGATTGGTGCCGGTATAATACTCGGTGATGACCACGATCAGCGCCGTGACGAGGAGGCCCACGGCGCCGCAGAGAAAGAGCGATTTGCCGGTGAAGCTCACCTCGCCGACCTTCATCGCGGTATCCATGCCGACCAGCCCGGCGGTCAGCGGCCAGAGCAGGATGAGCGACAACACGCCGGTCGCGATCAGGCCCTTATACAGCGCCCCCATGATCGACTGGCTTTTGCCGAGCCGCACGAAATACGTGCCGATAATCGAGGTGATCACGCACATGGCGCCGATGGCGAGCGGATACAGCATCATGTCCATGACCCGGTCGCCGCCGGCGAAATAGATCGAGGCGAGCACCATGGTGGCGACAACGGTCACCACATAAGTCTCGAACAGGTCGGCCGCCATGCCGGCACAGTCGCCGACATTGTCGCCGACATTGTCGGCTATGGTCGCGGGGTTGCGCGGATCGTCCTCGGGAATGCCGGCTTCGACCTTGCCCACGAGATCGCCGCCGACATCGGCGCCCTTGGTGAAGATGCCGCCGCCAAGACGGGCGAAGATGGAGATCAGCGAGGCGCCGAAGCCGAGAGAGACCAGCGCGTCGATGACGTCCCGCGACGCGGGGCTAAGCCCAAGAATCTGGGTGAGGATGAGGAAATAGACCGAGACGCCGAGAAGGGCGAGGCCGGCAACCAGAAGCCCGGTGACGGCGCCGGCGCGGAAAGCGATGCTCAGACCATCGGCGAGGCTCTTGGTCGCGGCTTGCGCGGTCCTGACATTGGCGCGCACCGATACGTTCATGCCGATATAGCCGGCGGCGCCGGAGAGCAGCGCGCCGAGGGCGAAGCCGATCGCCTCGGGCAGACCGAGCAGATAGGCCAGCAGCAGGAAGATGGCGACGCCGACTAGGCCGATGGTTTGGTACTGGCGGGCGAGATAGGCTTGCGCGCCCTCCTGAATGGCGGCGGCGATCTCCTGCATGCGCGCCGTGCCTGGGTCAGCCGCGAGAACGGCCCTCGTCGTCCAGACGCCATAGGCGATCGAGAGCGCCCCGCAAGCGATGATGAGGTAAAGAACCCAGGTCATGACGGCTGCCTCTATGCGTTCGATTGGGATGGCGGGGGAACAAGACCGCAAAAGGCGAGACACCTTCGTGCCGCGGCCCTACTGCCCCCAGGGAGTGGTGGTGCTAAGCCCGCGCGGAAAATGCCAAAGTTGTGGGCAGGAAGCAACAGACGCCTGGGCCGCGTGCGATTTTGGCCTAATCTCCCGGCCGACAGGCTAGAAATGGCTGAAGCCCTTGGCGTCTAGCTTAACCGTATTGCCGTCAGGCCCCAGCAGCCGGGCCTCGCCGCTTGACCCGTCCACGCGGCCGATCATGGTGACGCTCAGCTTTTTCCCGAGAGCCTCAGCCTCGAAGTATCTAGCGCTCGCCTCGGGCACCGCCGCCACGATCTCATAGTCGTCGCCGGCCGTCACCAGCGCCTCCAGAAGCGCAGGCTCCCGCTCAAGCGCCTTCTGCGCGGCAGGTGAGAACGGTACGCGAGAGGCCTCGATCAGCGCGCCCCCGTGGGAGACACGGGCGAGCTTCTCGATATCGCCCATGAGCCCGTCGGACACGTCGATGGCTGCTTGCGCGAAGTTGCGGACGAGAAGCGCAAGATCGTTGCGCGGCTTCGGCCGCCGATAACGGTCAACGACGAACGCCGTGTCGTCGTCTGAGAAGCCCCAAAACCTGCCAAGCGCAGGATGCTTGAGAACGCGCAGGCCGAGATAGGCATCGCCGATGGCGCCGCTCACATAGAGCCGGTCGCCCTGCTTGGCGCCGAGGCGCAGCACGGCATGGCCCTGCGGCACCAGGCCGAGCGCGGTGACGGTCACGCTCAAAGGTCCGGGCGTCGCCGTGGTGTCGCCACCGACAAGGCCGATGCCGGACAACTTCTGCAGCTCGCCAAGACCCGAGGCGAAAGCCTCGAGCCAGGTTGCAGCGGTCCCGGCCGGCAGAGACAGCGCCAAGAGATAGACGTAAGGGCGCGCGCCTTTGGCGGCGAGGTCCGACAGATTCACCGCCAAGGCCTTGTGACCGATGCTCCCAGGCGGATCGTCTTTCAGGAAATGCACACCCTCGACGATCGTGTCGCAGGAGAGCACGATCTCCTGACCCTCGGGCGGACGCAGCACGGCGGCGTCGTCGCGTAGCCCGAGTGCCGCGGCTTCGGTGGCAAGCGGCGCAAAGTAGCGGGCGATGAGGTCGAACTCGCCAAGGCGCCCCCCCTCGACGCGCTCGACATCCTCAACCATCGCTTCTGCCTGGCGCGGCGAATTCTTGGGGCCTTGCCTTGTGGCTGAGCCGGTCAAGGATGCCGTTCACCACCTTCGGCTCCTCCTCGCAGAAGAAGGCATGTGCGATATCGACATATTCGGAGATCACCACGCGCGCCGGGACGTCGCTGCGAACGAGGATCTCATAGGCGCCGGCACGGAGAATGGCACGCAGGATCGAATCGACGCGGGTAAGCCGCCAGCCTTCGGCGAGCTGCTTGTCGATCAGAGGGTCGACGCGGAGCTGCTCGCGCACCACGCCCTCGACAAGATCGCGGAAGAAGGCGGGCTCGGCGTCGCGATATTGGCAGTCCTCGATCTCCTTGCCGAGGCGATGGGTCTCGAACTCGGTGATGACGTCGGTGAGATCGATTCCGGTCATGTCCATCTGATAGAGCGCTTGCACGGCGGCAAGCCTCGCTGCACTTCGGTAGGACGCACGGTTTTCGGTTTTGCCTCGCCCAGCCATGGCGGCTAGCGCCGGCTCGCGGAGGAAAAATGCTGCTCGAGCTGCATCAGGGTGAGGCAGGCAAGCGCCGCGTCGCGTCCCTTGTTGCGCCCTTCGACACTCGCCCGTTCCCAGGCTTGCTCGCGGCTTTCGCAGGTGACGATGCCGAAGCCGATCGGCACCGCATGCTGCACGGCGAGCTGATGCAAGCCGGCGGCCGATTCCCGCGCCACGATGTCGTAATGGGTGGTCTCGCCGCGGATGACGCAGCCAAGGGCGACGCAGCCCCGATGCCGCCCCGCCCGACCGACAAAGCCATTGGCGAGCGCCAGGCTGAGCGCGAGCGCGATTTCGAGCGAGCCCGGCACGGCGAGCCGCTCATAAGCCATCTGATGAGAATCAAGCTCCTCGACGGCGCCGCGGGCGAGCTCGTCGGCGATGTCCTCGTAGAAGCGCGCCTCGATGATGAGGACCGAGCGGGGGCCTTTGCGGCTCATGGCGTCGTCCCCAAGCCCCGGTGGCCGGTTACCTTGAGCCCATAGCCCTCAAGGCCCACGATCTTGCGCGCGGGCGAATTGCTGAGCAGCACCATCTCGCGCACGCCGAGGTCGAGCAGGATCTGGGCGCCGATGCCGTATTCGATAAGCCGCTGCTGACCGCCGCCTCCGGCTTCCGCCCCGAGCCGCGTCGAGATGGCGTCAGGCCTCGATTCACGGATGAGCACGATCACGCCGCGCCCCTCGCGGCCGATGATGTCCATGGCCTTGTGCACCAGTGTCTCGCGATGGCCGCCGGCCGACAGCACGTCATCGAGTGTGTTCAGCGCATGCACGCGCACCAGCACCGGGCCGCCCGCGGCCACGTCGCCCTTGACGATCGCCACGTGCTCGGCGGGATCGACGGTCGTGGCATAGACCTTGAGATCGAAGGCGCCCCCAAAGGCGCTGTCGATCTTGGTCTGCGCCACCACCTTCACCAGATGGTCGTAGCGCAGCCGATAGGCGATCAGATCGGCGATAGTGGCGATCTTCAGTCCATGGCGTTGCGCGAAGGCGACGAGGTCGGGAAGCCGCGCCATGGTGCCGTCGTCGTTCATGATCTCGCAGATCACGCCGGACGGATAAAGCCCAGCGAGACGGGCAAGATCAACGGCCGCCTCGGTGTGGCCGGCGCGCACGAGCACGCCGCCCTCCTTGGCCACGAGCGGGAACACATGGCCCGGGGTCATGACGTCGCGATAGTCCTTGGTCGGATCGATGGCGACGGAGATGGTATGGGCTCGGTCATGGGCGGAGATGCCGGTCGAGACCCCTTCCCGCGCCTCGATCGACACGGTGAAGGCCGTGGTATGCCGGCTGCGGTTGGAACGCGACATCAGCTCGAGATGCAACTGCTTGGCGCGTTCGGGCGTTAGCGCGAGGCAGATCAGCCCGCGGCCATTCTTGGCCATGAAGTTGATGGCGTCGGGCGTCGCCATCTGCGCCGGGATGACGAGGTCGCCTTCGTTCTCGCGCTCCTCGGCGTCGACCAGGATGAACATGCGGCCGTTGCGCGCGTCCTCGACCACCTCCTCGATGGAGGAGAGGAACTGATGGTGGCGGGGGTTGCTGACAATGGTCACGGGACGCGGCCTTCAGTTTCTGCCAAGCGTGCGACGTAGCGCGCGAGGAGATCGACTTCAAGGTTTAACAGATCGCCGGGCACCCGGTCTTCCCACGTCGTATGGGCAAGCGTGTAAGGGATGACGTTCACGCCGAAGCGCGCACCGGTCACGTCATTAACCGTGAGCGAGACGCCATCGAGCGCGACCGTGCCCTTCTCAGCGATGAAGCGCGCAAGCGCGGCAGGGCTCTCCAAGACGAACCTCACGCTTTCGCCGTCGGGCTTGCGCTCGATAATCCTGGCAAGCCCGTCGACATGGCCGGTGACGAGATGGCCGCCGAGCTCGTCCCCCAGCGCCATCGCACGCTCGAGATTGATGCGGCGTCCTTCCCGCCACGTCCCCAGCGTAGTGCGGGCCAAGGTCTCGTTGGAGGCCTCGACCGCGAAGACGGCGCCCTTGCCGTGCGCTTTCCTCACCTCGGCCAGCGTCAGGCAGCAGCCGTCGCAGGCGACCGAGGCCCCCTCCTCCAGGCTTCCGCGCTTGTAGGGGCAGGCGATGCTGAAGCGCGTGCCTCGCCGCTCGACAAGCGTCCCTATGCCGCTGACAATGCCGGTGAACATGTCCGCATCCGCCGCCACCACGTCATCCGGTCGGGTCCGAAGGAACGTGCGTGAATTTGCGTGAAATGACCGCTTCCGGTCAGCCGATCAAGTCCTTCGTTGACGAAGGGCATGAGGCCGTCGGCGCCCGCAGGGTTCGGTCCCTGGTAAATCACCGCCTCGTCGATGAGATCGGCATCGAGAAAGGCGCGCGCCACCGAAGGCCCGCCCTCGACCAGCACGCGGGTGATGCCGCGGCTCGCGAGCGTCTCCAAAGCGTCGCGAATGCCGAGCATGCCATGGGCGTCGACCGCTGCGGGCACGATCTCGGCGCAGCGCTCCTGCAGGGCTTCGGCATTGGGATGGTCCTCGTCGGCGGCGCAGATGAGCCAGACCGGCACCATCATGTCGTCGAAGAGGTGCGCCTCGGGCGGCGTCCTCAGGCGGCGGTCCAAGACCACCCGCACCGGCGAGCGGCATCCCATGCCCGGCAGGCGACAGGTGAGGCTTGGATTGTCGGCGAGGATGGTGCCGCGCCCGACCAGGATGGCGTCGTTCCGGGCGCGCAAGAGGTGGCCATGGGCGCGGGCCTCGGGCCCCGTGATCCACACCGGGGCGCCGTCGCCTCGCGGCATCAGGCCGTCGGCGCCGAGCGCGAGCTTCAGCGTCACGGCGGGGCGTTCTTCGGTGACGCGGAGGAGATGGCCAAGGGCGACCGAGGCGGCCTCCGCCGCCAACACCCCTTCCACCACCTCGATGCCGGCGGCGGCAAGTCGCTCGAGCCCCTGCCCCGACGTGCGCGGGTCCGGATCGCGCAGCGCGACTACGGCGCGCGCCGGCTGCGCTGCGGCAATGACATCGGCGCAAGCAAGCCCTCTTCCCCCTTCATGGGCACAAGGCTCAAGGGTCACATAGAGGGTGGCGCCCCGGGCTCGGGCGCGGGCGCGGTCAAGCGCAATGGCCTCGGCATGGGGGCGGCCGCCCGACGCCGTCCAGCCGCGGGAGACGATCTCCCCTGATGGAGCCACGACGATCGAGCCGACGGAGGGGCTTGGCCAGGTGAGCCCGAGCCCGCGCCGGGCGAGCGCGAGCGCCTGCGCCATATGCTCTTCATCGCTTGCGCTCATCGGCAGATAGGGGCTTTGCGCCTAATCGTCGGCGGAAGCCGCCGCCTTCCCGGGCGAGGACTCTTCGTCGTCGTTATCGGTTGCGGCAAGCTCACCGAGCAGCGCCTCGAAATCCTTGGCCTCGCGGAAATTCTTGTAGACGGAGGCAAACCGCACATAGGCCACATCGTCGAGAGCCTTCAAGGCCTCCATCACCAGCTTGCCGATGGTCTCGGACTTGATGTCGTTCTCACCCATGTTCTCGAGCCGGCGCACGATGCCGCTCACCATGCGCTCGATGCGCTCGGGATCGACCGGGCGTTTGCGCAGCGCGATCTGCACCGAGCGCATCAGCTTGTCGCGGTCGAACGGCATCCGGCGGCCGCTCCGCTTGATCACGGTCAGCTCGCGCAGTTGCACGCGCTCGAAGGTGGTGAAGCGCCCGCCGCAATCGGCGCACACACGGCGGCGCCTGATCGTAGTGTGGTCCTCGCTAGGACGCGAGTCCTTCACTTGCGTGTTGGTGCTGCCGCAATAGGGGCACCGCATGGGCGACCGCCCTCCCCTTCCTCACCCTCACGCTCGGCTTCACCGGTAAATGGGATAGCGCCCGCAGAGCTCGATGGCGCGCTTCCTCACGGAGGCTTCGACGGCGCTGTTGTCCTCATCGCCATTGGCAGCAAGCCCATCAAGGACCTCGATGATCATGCCGCCGACCGACTGGAACTCGGCAATGCCGAAGCCGCGCGTGGTGCCGGCCGGAGAGCCGAGGCGGATGCCTGAGGTGACCATGGGCTTTTCCGGATCGAACGGCACGCCGTTCTTGTTGCAGGTGATGTTGGCGCGGCCGAGCGCGATCTCGGCGGCCTTGCCGGTGAGCTTCTTGGGCCGGAGATCGACGAGCATCAGATGCGTGTCGGTACCGCCCGAGACGAGCGCCACGCCGCCCTTGACGAGCGTCTCGCCAAGCGCCTTGGCGTTGTCGATCACGGACTGGGCGTAGAGCTTGAAGGACGGCGACAGCGCCTCCTTGAAGGCCACCGCCTTGGCGGCGATGATGTGCATCAACGGTCCGCCCTGAAGGCCGGGGAACACCGCCGAATTGATCTTCTTGCCGATCTCCTCGTCGTTGGAGAGCACCATGCCGGCGCGCGGGCCGCGCAGCGTCTTGTGAGTGGTGGTGGTGACCACATGGGCGTGCGGCAGCGGGCTCGGATGCAGGCCTGCGGCGACGAGGCCAGCGAAATGCGCCATGTCGACCATGAGATAGGCGCCGACAGAGTCGGCGATCTTGCGGAACCTCGCGAAGTCAATGACGCGCGGATAGGCCGAGCCGCCGGTGATGATCATGGCGGGTTTGTGCTGCTGGGCGAGGCGCTCGACCTCGTCATAGTCGATGCGGTGATCGTCGGGCCTGACGCCGTATTGGACGGCGTTGAACCATTTGCCGGAGAGGTTGGGCGGCGCGCCGTGGGTGAGATGGCCGCCGGCGGCAAGGCTTAGCCCCATGATGGTGTCGCCCGGTTTCAGCAGGGCCAGCATCACCGACTGATTGGCCTGGGAGCCTGAATGCGGCTGGACGTTGGCGAAGGCGCAGTTGAACAGGCGCTTGGCGCGGTCGATGGCGAGTTGCTCGACGACGTCGACATATTGGCAGCCGCCGTAGTAGCGCCGTCCCGGATAGCCTTCGGCATATTTGTTGGTGAGGAGCGTGCCGGCGGCCTCGAGCACGGCCTTGGAGACGATGTTCTCAGAGGCGATCAACTCGATCTCGTTCTGCTGGCGCTCAAGCTCGTGCTCGATGGCCCCGAAGATTTCGGGGTCGGCGTCCGCTAAGGGCCTGGTGAAGAAGTCATTCCCGCGCGCCTCGGCACGCCTCATATCACTTGCCGTCATGGCTAACTGCTCCTCGAGCTCAGACCCGCCCCACCTCGCCAAGGGACGATTGACCCGCGCTTCTTGCTCCGCGAGGCGCTCCCTTGACATTTGGCTCGCTCTACCACATGTCGCGCGAACGCGCCAGCAACGCCCAAGTCGTGGGCCGCAAGCGTTCACGCTACAACTGCCATGGACGGAAAGCCAACGGCTTCGCCAATGAGGCATGCGTGCCGAGGCCCTGTCAGGCCGAGCCCGGAATGTCAGTCGACACGCTGTCGATCAATAGGCCGAGGCGGTCTCGGGGGCGCCATCCTGGTTATAAATATCAGGTCGGAACTGCACCAAGCCGTCCGGCGTCGCCCAGGCGCTGATATAGGTGAAATAGACCGGGACCTGCTTCACGAGCTTGACGTCGATCTGCTCGCCCGACTGCTTCACGGCGAGGATGTGCTGCATGTCCCACCCGCCCGTGTCGCGCAGGATCCAAGCCACGAGCGTCTCGATATTATCCGTGCGCACGCAGCCCGAGCTCTCGAACCGCACGCTTCGCTCGAACAGGCTCTTGAGCGGCGTGTCGTGCATGTAGACGCTGTCCTTGTTCGGGAAGTTGATCTTCACGAAGCCAAGCGAGTTCTGGTCCCACGGGAGCTGCCGGAACTGATAGTTGTAGACGTCGTTGCCGAACCAATCGATCTGCCGTGGATCGAGCGGGTTGCCGGCCGCGTCGAAGGCCTCCATGTGATAGGCGGCAAGCATGTCCTGGTTGCGCTTGGCGAACTCGCGGGCCTTAGGCACCAGATCCTTGTAGATGATGCTCTTCGGCACGTACCAATAGGGATTGAAATTGATCTCCTGGATCTTGCTTGAGAGTTCGGGCGTCGGACGCTCAGGCTTGCCAACGACGGTGGCGTGCCGCTGGACCACCTGCCCGTTCTCCACTGCCTCGGCTTGCGCCGAGGGGATGTTGACCACGACGTAGCGGCCGGCCGCCGCCGCAGGCGGCGCCAAGGTCTGCAGCCGTTTCAGATTTGCCTGGAGCTGAGCGAGCCGGACCGCGGCGGGGATGTTCATCGCGTCTATGGTCGCCCGCGTGTCGATGATACCCGTCGGTGGCAGATTGTGACGGGCCTGGAACTTCTTCACCGCCGCCACGACGGCAGCGTCATATTCGTCTGGAATGCTCTGGCCGACGAGGTCGCCCGAGACCTCGAGGCGCCGATGCAGGGTCACGATCTGCGGCCCCTGCGAGCCCGGCCGCATGGCGGCGGCCGGCACCGTGGGCCAGCCGCCCTGGGCGACGATCGCCTTGTAGCGCTCGATGGCGGCCTTGGTCGGCTCAATGTTCCTCGTGGAAAGGGTCGGTGAGCCAAGCGCCGGGTTGACGATCCAGGCGCGCGTCGCTGCATCGCCTTCGTCAGGGGGAAGCTCATCGCCATGGAAGGCCTGAGACCCCGGCTGTTGCGGACCGCGCTGGCCGCCGCCAAACAAGCCACCACCATTGCCATTGCCGGGGCCACCGAACCAGCCGGGGCCCCCGGAATTGCCCGAATCACCACCCCCGCCCTGGTTGCCTTGGGGGCCCTTCATCCATGAGAAGAGTCCGGCGCTCGCAGGCTCGAAACTGATGATAAGGAGAGCGGCAGCAAACCCTGCGGCGGCGAGGAATGCCTCGCCTCTCATTTTACTCGGCCATGTCAGCATTCGCCGCTCCCCGTCCGTTGCGGCTTCTGTCCCGCTTTAACTATAGGCGCTTTGCCATTGCCGCTCTAGAGCCAATGAACCGGGCGCATTTTCCAAAAATGCGTCCGGCCGCCGGAGTGTTCCGTTGGCATCGGGACATGTTACGCCGCGAATTGAGTCAGAAAGATTTCCCTCGGTAACCGGCCAGGGCGCCCGCTTTACATGTTGCGCAGCGCGCTAGGCTTCAAGGGTTAGCCAGGGAATGGGGCGAATTTAGGCTGCGACGCCGCCTGGCTTTCGCAAGAAAGCGGCCCCGGCGGCGTCTTTCAGCCACCGGGGCGATAGGGTCGCGGGCTCCGATGCTGACAATCAGAGCTGATAGCGGATCTGGTCGGTCCAGAAGCGCTCGAGGCGGATCAAGGCCTTGTTGAGCGTCTCCAAGTCGTTGGATCCGATGCCGCCAACCTGCTGCAAGGACTTGAGTTGCCGGTGATAAAGCCCGTTCACCACCTTGCACACCTCCTGCCCTTTGTCGGTGAGGCGCACCCGCACCGAACGCCGATCGGTCGTCGAGCGCTGGTGGTGGATGTACCCGGCATCGACCAGCTTCTTGAGGTTGTACGACACGTTGGAGCCGAGATAATAGCCGCGGCTGGTGAGCTCCCCTGCCGTCAATTCGGCATCGCCGATGTTGTAAAGCAGCAAAGCCTGCACGCTATTGACGTCGACACGACCAAGGCGCTCGAATTCGTCTTTGATCACATCAAGCAGCAATCGATGAAGCCGCTCGACGAGCTTCAAGGAAACAAGATAGCGACCCTTGAGGTCTTCTGCCTCATCGGTGCTAACATGTGTCCCTATATTTAGGGCTACACTCATCGCCTACCCTCGTTAGTTGTTGTTAATCCCCAACTTGACGAGGACTATAGGCGCGCCGACCTAAAATCTGCTTAAGCGAGACGCTTAAGATTGCATGAAATTCTAGTATTAAGTTTTGATGATGTTGCTGGGCGTTTCTAGCCCAGTCTCACAGACCTGGAGCCAGCTCTTTGAGCTCGAGCTCGTCCTCGGCAGGCGTCGAGAACAGCCGCTCGATGGCCTCGTCGTCGACGGCGGCGAAGCTTGCCGGCTGCCAGTCGGGCGCCCGCCCCTTGCCCGCGATCCGCGCGGCGATCCCTTCGCGGTAGTCGTGGCTGCCGATGACATGCGAAGCGAGGCGAAATTCGAGGCGGAGCGCGGCGGCGAGATCGAGCGCCTTGCCGCGTTGCATCTGGGCGAAGGCGATCTTTAGGGAGGTCGGCGATTTCTTCCGTATCTCGGCCGCGGCGTCGTGTGCGAAGGCCTGGTCGTCGCCCTCCTCGGCATCGAGACGCTCGAGGATCGCCTCGACCGATGGGGCCGAGAAGGCGCGGTTGATCACCGGCGTGTGCCGCACGAGTTCGCCTTCGCCCGGCTCTCGGTGGAGCCCGTCAAGCAGCCGGTCGATCGGCTGGTTGTCACTCAAAGCATCCTTGATCACGCTGAAATGCGCGGCTGGAATGCAATGGCTGACGAGACGGAGGCGGAAGGCCTCGGCGGGACCGATCAGGCGCCCGGTCAAGGCAAGATAGGTCCCGGTCCACCCCAGCAGGCGGGGCAGAAAATAGGTGCCGCCGATGTCGGGGAGAAAGCCGATGCCCACTTGCGGCATGCCGAAGCGATAGCCCTCCCCGGCCACGCAATGGGTGCCGTGAAGGGTGATGCCGATGCCGCCCCCGAGCACGAGGCCGTTGATCAGGGGGACGTTCGGCCTGATGAATTTCTCCAGCACCCAGACGTGACCGTAGGCGGCGCGATAGAACTCCCGGATCGCCCCGCGCGCGCCCTGCTCACTCCATTGGTGCAGGAACTTGAGGTCACCGCCGCTGCAGAACACGGAAGGATGCGTCGATTGCATCACCACGCCATAGATGTGCGGCGCCGGCGCCCAACGGCGATAATGCTCGCTTAAGGCCTCGAACATTTCTCGGCTGAGCGCGTTTAGCCTTTCCGGGCGGTCGAGCGTGACCACGCCGGCGCGATCGTGCTCCTCGAAGGTGATGCCAAGCGCTTGCGACAATCCGCGATGCCCCTGATCGAATCTCGTATAGATACCGCCTCATCAGAGGCTTGCCCGGAAAAGGCTCAGCCTTGAAAAGGCCCTGCCTTGGAAAGACAAGGCGTTGCCTTGAAAAGGCTCAGCCTTTAAAGGCCCGGGGCAGCTAGCACTCAATCGCCGAAACCACAAGCTCCGCTAACGAAAGCAATTGGACGTTCGGATGACGCCTAAACGCATCGCATCGCTCACTTTCGCGCTCCTGGTGGCGCTGCCGGTCTATGCACGGGCGGAGACCGACGAGGTCCCGCCGCTGCCTGACCGCAACCCCGCGCGCGTGCAAGGTTCGGTTGAGCCCGTGGCGCAGGCGCCAGTGCTCCCCGGCGATCAACCGACCGTGCCGTGGACCGACGAGGAGATCGCTTCTGCCAAAACGGAGTGCGCCAAGGCGCTTGCGGGTCTTGCGCTCGACTATAAGCCGCTGCCGCCGATCAAGGAAGGCATCTGCGGGGCGCCGGCGCCGATCCTGGTCAAATCGATCGGCAGCGACCCGAAAGTCGTGATCGATCCTCCCGCGACCGTCACCTGCCCGCTTGCCGTGGGTCTTGCCTCGTGGCTCAAAAACAAGGTGCAGCCCGACGCCAAGGCCATGCTCGGCACGCAAGTGGTCAAGCTGCATAACGCCATGTCTTACTCGTGCCGCAACCGCTACGGCAGCGCTACGACCCCGTTGAGCGAGCATGCTCTCGCCAATGCGCTCGACGTCTCCGACTTCGTATTCGCCTCTGGCGACCACATCACGGTGCTGGACGGCTGGCCGCGGCTCGCCACGGTGCCGGCGCCTCCCGTCCGCGTCGCTTCCCCAAGCCGCGTCGCTTCCGTGGCGGGCTCGATCATGAAGGTGTCGCAAGCCGCCACCCCCACGTCGCTTCCGGTCATCGCCCGCGGCAGCGCTATCGTCGTGACCAGGATCAAAGCCAACCCCTTCGAGGTGCCGGCGCCGCCGCAAGAGGCCAAGTCCCCTTCTGCCCCGGCCCCAACCTCGGAAAGCACGGTCGCCAAGACGAGGAGCAATCCCTTCGTGGCACCTGCTCCCGCTCAAGCTTCGGCGCCCCAGTCAGCCACGCCCCAAGCGGCGACGCCACGAGACGCCAAACCTTCGGAAGCCGTGCCTCAGGATGCTGAGCCGGAGCAGACGCTTGCCGAGCGGGAGAGCGCCTTCGTCAAGGACGTGCATGACGAGGCCTGCACCGTGTTCGGCACGACGCTCGGACCCGCCGCCAACGCGGCGCATAAGAACCACTTCCATCTCGACATGAAGGCGCGGCGGCATTCGGGGTTCTGCGAATAGGCTCTCGCAGAACGGCAAACCATGTCGGCCGAGAGCCATTGGCACCGGGCAAGCCCGAGTGGTAGCTTGCCGTCTCAAGTCGAGCGAGCAGGCGCAGAGCGCGGTGTCATCCCCCAAAGACAAAACGGTTTCCTTGCGCACCGAGCGGGTCAAGCGCGCGGGCGGCAAGACGCCTCCCGTGTCGCGGTCGGGCTTCCCGGCGACCCGGCTCAGGCGTAACCGGCGCGCCGACTGGTCGCGCCGCCTCGTGCGCGAAACCACCCTCACCACCGACGATCTGATCTGGCCGATCTTCCTCATCGAAGGCGAGGCCAAGCGGTCGGCGATCGCGGCGATGCCGGGCGTGGAGCGCCTCTCGATCGACCTCGCCGTCAAGGCAGCGGAAGAGGCAACCTCGCTCGGGCTTCCGGCCATCGCGCTTTTTCCCAATACCAATCCCGCCCTGCGTGACGATGCGGCAAGCGAAGCGCTCAATCCCGGCAATCTCGTTTGCCGGGCGGTGCGCGCCATCAAGTCCGCCGCGCCGGACATCGGCATCATCTGCGACGTGGCGCTCGACCCTTACACGAGCCACGGCCATGACGGGCTCCTGGTCGACGGCGAGATCGACAACGACTTGACCGTCGAGGTGCTGATTGCACAGGCGCTGGTTCAGGCCGAGGCCGGTTGCGACATCCTTGCGCCGTCCGACATGATGGACGGCCGGATCGGCGCGATCAGGGCGGCGCTCGAGGAGAACGGCTTCGCCAACACCCAGCTTCTCGCTTATGCGGCGAAGTATGCCTCGGCCTCCTACGGGCCGTTCCGCGATGCGGTGGGCTCCTCCTCGATGCTGCGCGGCGACAAGCGGACCTATCAGATGGATCCTGCCAACGGCGCGGAGGCGCTGCGCGAGGTCGCACTCGACATCGCCGAAGGCGCCGATATGGTGATGGTCAAGCCGGGGCTTGCTTATCTCGACATCGTCTGGCGCGTGAAAGAGGCTTTCGGGGTGCCGACCTTGGTCTATCAGACCTCAGGCGAATATTCGATGATCGGGGCTGCGGCGATGAGCGGCTGGATCGACCGGGAGCGCGTCATGCTGGAGAGCCTGATCGCCTGCAAGCGGGCCGGCGCCGACGCCATCTTCACCTATTTCGCGCTCGAGGCGGCAAAGCTGCTGAAAGCCAAGGCTTAACCTCGGCGCAAGCTCAGTTGGTGACCTTCACCGTCTTGAAGATCACCTTCGCTTCCTTCGCCTTGTCGAAATTGTCGCCGGAGAGACCGAAGCGCCAACCGGTCTTCGGCGCCTGGCCGCGCAATTCGCGCACCTTGGTTCCGTTGATAAAGAAGGTCACGGAATTGCCGACGGTCTTGACGCGAAGCGTGTTGGCAGCACCCGGCGCTTTGTTGATCGCCGGCGAATCGACATTGGCGGCGATGGTGCCCAGCCACTTGCCGTCCTGCTTGCGCGCGATCCAGTACTTGCCGTTGTTGAGAACGCCGAACTGGAAGTAGGTCCTGTTGTCCTCGCCCCAGAAGAGGAGGCCGGCGCCGAGGATCGGCTGGTCGCCGGTAGGCCAGACCGTCTCGGAACAGATATCGGCATCGTGGACGGTGAAGGTGACGTTCAGATCGGACTGCATGTCGTCGGGGGGAAGCTTGAAGACGAAGGAGCCGTCCTTCACCTCGACATTGTCCTTGAGCGGCCAGCCGCCGGCGTCATCGGCGAATTTGTCCTCGAACACGACCTCCAGGCCCTCGCAGGCCGCTGCCCGCCACGCCGGAGCCCCCGCCAAAAGGATCGCAATCCCAAGCAACATCACTGATCTTCGCATCGATGGTCCCCGTTAGCCTGGCCTCACCCGCATCCAGTCAAAAATCCTTAACGGGTTGGCCGGGGCTCGGCAACCTGTGCGCTCATGGCCGCAACCGGCCTCTCCGCCCCGCCCGATGCTCAGACATCTTGGCCCTGGGGCGCCTTATGCTTGTTTGGCGGTGCGGCAATCACCATCTAGGGCGCGAGATTTGCCCCTGCCCACGGGATTGGAGTCGAAATGACCGACCAGAAGACGTTTCCGCCACGTTCGGGTACCGATTACAGCGAGCAGCCGAACGCCTACGATCCGGTGACGCAGCCGCGCCTCTTCCGAGGCGTGATCCGCAAGCGCATCGTCGCCTTCATCGTCGACGCCATCATCATCCTGGTGCTGACGACAGTCGCCTATGTTGTCGTGGGGCTGCTCGGGATCCTCACGCTTGGCCTCGCCTGGCTCCTGTTCGGCCTCGTCTTTCCGGCCGTGGGCCTCGGCTATAACGCGCTCACCATCGGCGGCGTGAATTCCGCGACCATCGGCCAGCGGATGATGGGGCTCGAGGTGCGCATGTGGTTCGGCGGCAGGGTCACGCCGCTGATCGCTGCCTTCCACGCTCTGCTCTTCTGGTTCTCGCTCGCGATCTTCTGCCCGATCCTGTTGTGGGCCCTGTTCGACCCGCGCAAGCGCTGCCTGCACGATATTCTGGCGGGCGTCGTGGTGATCGACCGCGTTTAGGATTCTGGCACAAGGAAGGCGCCCCCCGCCATTTATCCTGGCGTTTTTGGGCTCCCTTCCCCGATTGCGCTGCTGGCCTTCGATCCACTAAGCTTGCCGGTAGAGTGGTTCGGATTCGTTTCCGGTCGGCAGCACGTGACAGAGCACAAGAGCAACTTCCCAGAGTTCTACATCACCGCGCCGCAGCCCTGTCCCTACCTCCCCGGCCGGCTCGAGCGGAAGCTGTTCACCCATCTCACCCGCGACAAGCCGCGCTTCCTGGTCGACAATCTGTTGAAGGGCGGGTTCCGGCGCAGCCAGAACATCGCCTATATGCCCTATTGCGATGCCTGCTCGGCCTGCGTGCCGGTGCGCATCCTGGTCGATCAGTTCCACCCGCGCCGCTCGCTGCGAAGGATTGCCCGCGCCAATCGCGACCTCGTCGCCACTCGCGTGCCGCCGGCGCCGAGCGCCGAGCAATACGCGCTGTTCCGCAGCTATATCGACGCCCGCCACGCCGATGGCGGCATGGCCGAGATGTCGGTGCTCGATTATTCGCTGATGGTCGAGGACAGCGTGGTCGAGACCTTCGTCACCGAATACCGGGTGGAGCCGGACCCCGAAGGCGACGGCAGCTCTCCGCTGATCGCAGTGTCGCTGTGCGATCGGCTAAGCGACGGCGTCTCCATGGTGTACAGCTTCTACGATCCGAGCCAGCCCACGCGCAGCCTCGGCACCTACATGATCCTCGACCATGTCGAGTTCGCCAGAGCGCAAGGCCATCCCTTCGTCTATCTCGGCTACTGGATCGAGGGCTCGCGCAAGATGCGTTACAAGAACCGCTTCCAGCCGCAGCAGAGTCTTACCTCGAAGGGCTGGGTGAGCGCCGCCTCCGAGACGCCCGCGTGCGAGACCGGCGAGGAGCCGGCGACGCGACGCCAGAAGCCGGAACGGCCCTGAGGCTCGTCTTGACGTCTGGGTTCTGTTTTCTGACTTCTGACTCGTCAGAACTTCGCGCCGAAACTGTTCGACTTCGGGAAGCCCTTGGGCGGCAGGCGCCCGGCCTGGGCTCGCACGCCCCACCAATCCCTGAGCTCGGTCACGGTGAAGGAGCGGCCCGCGGCATCGATATAAATGAGGCCTTCCTTCTTCTTGAAGACCGTGGCGTCGGCCAAGCCGCCGTCCTTATAGCGCTGTAGCCGCACACCCTTGCCGCGCGGCATCTCCGGCAGCTCCTTCAAGGGAAACAGCAAGAGCTTCCGGTTGTCGCCGATCACCGCCACGCTGTCGCCGTCGACGGCTGCGCAGACGATCGCCTCGGTGCCGGCTTCAACGTTCAGCACCTGCTTGCCTTTGCGCGTCATGGCCACGACCTCGTCCTCGGCCACGACGAAGCCATGGCCGCTCGTGCCGGCGACGAGAAGTTT
>DFXC01000118.1:26451-53018 GCA_002383105.1 Hyphomicrobiaceae bacterium UBA4118 | reverse complement strand
CGCCGAGCGCGTAGAAGCGGCCATTGGTGCCGAACAGGAGAAGGGTGTCGGTCGTCTGCGCCTTGACCGCGCGCTTCAGCCGGTCGCCCTCCTTGAAGGCGAGGCTGTCGAGCTCCGTCTGATGTCCACGGATGGCGCGGAGCCATCCCTTCTCCGACAGGACGACGGTCACCGGCTCCTTCTCGATCATCGCCTCGGCGAGATCGATCTCCACCCCTTGCGGCGCCTCGGCGAAGGTGGTGCGCCTCTGCCCGAGCGCGGTCTTCTGGCCGAACTCGTCCTTCAGCGCCTTGATCTCGTCGGCGATGCGCTTCCACTGCTTGTCTGACGAGGCGAGCAGCGCTTTCAGCTCCTTCCGCTCGGCCGTCAGCGCCGCGTGCTCGCGCCCGATCTCCATCTCCTCGAGCTTGCGCAAAGCACGAAGCCGCATGTTGAGGATGGCCTCGGCCTGAACCTCGGTGAGCTTGAAAGCGCGCATCAGGGCGGGCTTCGGCTCGTCCTTCTCGCGGATGATTTTGATGACCTTGTCGATGTTGAGATAGACAATGAGATAGCCGTCGAGCACCTCGAGCCGGTGGTCGATCTTGGCCAGGCGGAATTTGGAGCGGCGGACGAGAACGACCTGGCGGTGGTCCAGCCATTCGCGCAACACCTGCCGCAAGCCCAGCACGTTCGGCACCTGGCCGCGGCTCAGCACGTTCATGTTGAGGGGAACGCGTGTCTCGAGCTCGGTCAGCTTGAACATCTGCTCCATGAGAAGCATCGGATCGACGGTGCGGCTCTTCGGCTCGAGCACGAGCCGCACCTCCTCGGTCGACTCATCGCGGACATCGGCAAGCAGCGGCAGCTTCTTCTGCAAGAGCAGCTCGGCAATGCGGGCGACGAGGCGCGCCTTCGGAATTTGATAGGGGATCTCGGTGACCACGATCTGATAGGTGCCGCGGCCGGTGTCCTCGGTGTCCCAACGCGCGCGCAGACGGAAGCTGCCGCGCCCGGTCTTGTAAGCCTGAACGATCTGGTCGCGCGGCTCGACCAGGATGCCGCCGGTCGGCAGATCCGGCCCGGGCACCAAGTCGACCAGCTTGTCGGCGGTGGCGTTGGGGAACTTGATCAGATGCAGCGCCGCATCGCAGAGCTCGCCCGCATTATGCGGCGGGATATTGGTCGCCATGCCGACGGCGATGCCCGAGGAGCCATTGGCGAGCAGGTTGGGGAAATTGGCCGGCAGCACCGACGGCTCCTGCTCGCGTCCGTCGTAGTTGGCGCGGAAATCGACGGTGTCCTCGTCGATGCCGTCCAGCAGCCGTGCCGCGACCTCGGTGAGGCGCGCCTCGGTGTAGCGCTCGGCGGCGGGGTTGTCGCCGTCGATATTGCCGAAATTGCCTTGGCCGTCGACAAGCGGATAGCGGACGGTGAAATCCTGGGCGAGACGGGCGAGCGCGTCGTAGATCGCCTGGTTACCGTGGGGGTGGAAGTTGCCCATGGTGTCGCCGACGATCTTGGCGCATTTCCGGAATTCGCCTTGGGGGCCGAGCCTGAGCTGCTGCATGGCGTAGAGCAGCCGCCGATGCACGGGCTTCAACCCATCGCGCACGTCGGGCAGCGCCCGGTGCATGATGGTCGAGAGCGCATAAGCGAGGTAGCGCTCCTCGAGCGCCTCGCGCAGTTCCACGGGCTCGATCGGCCCTTGCGAATCAGGCGGCGGTGTTACGCGGCGTCCCATGACCCGCGCTTAGCGCATCGGCGAGGCCCGCTCAAGGGAGCCGTCCGGGATTTCGGTCGGGGAGAGAAGGAAGCACATCCTCATCGTCCACGTTGGACGCGGCCTTGGCGCCTTTGAGGCACGAGGTGTCGATGAACACCTGGATCTCTTGGTAGTACCACTGATTGTCGTGCTTCCAGCCGGCGACGCCCACGCCGATCTCCGTCGAGGCCGATCTGAGAGCGCGCTCATGCCCTGGAGAGTGCTTCCAGAAGCGCATGGCCGCTGCCATCGCTGCGTCGGGAGATGCCCGGTTGGGGCTGGTCCAGGACTCATGCCAATTCTCTCCCCGGAACTTGCAGAACTTGACGCCTGATGCGCGGAGCCGCTGGAACGGACCTCGTCCATCGGCGCTGTGCCCGGTCTTTTTGGTTTGAGCGAGATAGGTGGCGTAAGCCTGCGCCTCTTGGCTCGCGCCGGCGCTCTCGCTCAAAGGCGCAAGGCCCTTCTCCTGCCGGTAGGCATTGGTCTGGTCGACGATCGCCGATCTTGCGCTTGAAGGAACGTCGAACTGCTGCGCCTGGGCGGGCGTGACGAAGGAGATTGCCACGAGCGTGAGCAGCAGCGCGGCAGGCACCCGTGACCTATCGGGGCTCATTCTGCCCTGCTCCTGCGTGGACATGCGTGGCCCTCCCCCAGACGGGCGGATGGTATCGCTCTTTCTCGTTTGCCGCCTAGGCGGAGCCGAGCATGGCTCTAAGCGGCGCGAGGGGCGCGGGCCAACAGGCTGATGAGGCGTTCTCTGGCTTGAGGCATGGTGAGGCCGTGAGGTTCGAGCACATCACGCTCGAGGAAATGCCCGACCAGAACGAAGCCCGCTTCGATATCGCCCTCGCCAATCGGAGCGGTGTCATCGAGCAGGAAGGCCGGCAGCTTAAGGAGCTTGCCGCAATAGGGCAGCCCCGCATCCCGCGATACGGCCCGGCCTGTGCGGGGCGACACATAGACGAGGTCTTGGTCGACGCCAGTCGCCGCGCATTCGCTGAGATCGAGACCGAAGCCGAGTTCCTGCAACAGCTGAAGCTCCCAGCGGACAAGCAGCGTAGGCCAGACCTTGGCCTCGTCGAAGGCGCGCAGCACCTGAAGCGCCGCCGTATAGAGCTCAGGATGCGGGTCGCGCTCGGGCAACAGCCGCGCCAGGCCGCTAAGCGAGCCGATCGCCGCTAGCGCCCGGGCATCATCGAGCACGCGTGCGCCATGGGCCTCCATCAGCTCGACATTGAAGCCGCCGAGATGCTCGGAAAGCCGCGCCCGCCAGGTGACGCCGAGGAGATTGCCTGGCTGCAGCAGCGGGCGCATGCGGCGCGAGCGCCCTCCCCGCACGAGCCCGAGATGCCGCCCATGGCTAAGGGTGAGAAGCTCGGCGACCATGTTCGCCTCGCCGAGCGGGCGGGTTGAAAGCACGAGGCCTTCGTCGCTCCAATCCATCGCCTACCCTAGAGTCCAAACGAGGATCGGCTCAAGGTCTCTATGGGGGCGCGGCGCCGGTCGACGAGACCTGGGTCTGGCGTCTCAGCCTCCGCTGTTGGTGCTCGGGGTGTTGAAGCCCGATGCCGACGTGCTGGGAGTTGGGCTGAGGGCCGAGCCTTGGTCGTCCAACGACGGAAGCGCCGCGTTCGGATCGTAGGTGGCCAATCCCGGCGATCCGGGCTGCGCGCCGAAGCTCGGCTGGGCGCCCATCGCGCTCGGGTTGATCGACCCGATCGCACCTGCGTTGACGGGAGGTGTCCCAATACTCTGCGGGACATCGAGCGCACCCGAGTTTACCGTGGGTGGGGCGGTGCTCTGGACGGGCGCAGGGGGAGCAATGAAGATGTTGCTGTTGCTCATCGCGGCCCCGTGACCCATGGGCCTGGCGGCTTGAGCGGCGCTTGCACCAAAGAGCAAGGCGGCTGCGACCAAGACTGGAAATACGGACTTCATGAGGCTGACCTCCTTGTGTTGTCGATCAATCAAGGCGGTCAACGTGGGCCCTGCGGCTGGGTTCCCGGTTTGCAGGGGTGCGACGTTTAGCACTCGGCTCAGCGGTCTTTCGGATAATCCAGCCCCATCTCGCGGTAGCGCTCAGGGTCGTCGCCCCAGCGCTCCCTGACCTTGACGAAGAGAAAGAGATGCACCGGCACGCCCGCCATCTCGGCGATGTCCACGCGGGCGGCCGATCCGATCTCCTTGATGGTCTGGCCCTTGGCGCCGAGCACGATTTTGCGCTGGCTCTCGCGCTCCACAAAGATGGTCTGCTCGATGCGGACGCTGTTGTCCTTCAGCTCCTTCCAGTCGGCGGTCTCGACCGTGAGCGTGTAGGGAAGCTCCTCGTGCAGCCGCAAGAAGAGCTTCTCGCGGGTGATTTCGGCGGCCGTCTGGCGGAGCGAAGCGTCGGTGAGCTGGTCCTCGGGGTAGAGCCAGGGGCCCTTCGGCACCGCTCCCGCGAGATAGGCTTTGAGGTCGGCGACGCCGTCGCCGGTGAGGGCCGAGAGCATAAAGACGCGGTCAAAGGGCCTGATGGCGGCGACCTCGGTTCCCAGGCGGAGCAGCTCGGGCTTCGCCACCTGATCGATCTTGTTGAGGACGGCGATGATGGGCCGCCTCACCTCTGGCAGGTGCTTGAGGAGAGGGTCGAGGCTCTGGTCAAGGCCGCGCTGAGCGTCGATCACCAGCGCCACGAGATCGGCGTCACCCGCCCGATCCCAGGCAGAGGCGAACATGGCGCGGTCGAGCCGCCGCTTCGGCTGAAAAATGCCCGGCGTATCGACCAGGATGATCTGGCTCGCGCCGGAGAGCACGATGCCGCGCACCGGTCCGCGCGTCGTCTGCGCCTTATGGGTGACGATGGAAACCTTGGCGCCGACCAGCGCGTTGGTCAGCGTGGACTTGCCGCTGTTCGGCGCCCCGATGATGGCCACGAATCCGCAACGGGAGGAAACCCCGGGGGCCTCAGCCATCGACGGGAGCCTGCCAGACTCCCTCGCGCAGGAGCATGGCGAGCGCTGCCGCCTGCTCAGCCGCGCGCTTATTCTCCCCCTGCCCGCGCTCGGGCGCCACACCGTCGATCTGCACCTCTACCGTGAAGAGGGGCACATGATCGGGACCTTCGCGGGCGACTTCGAGATAGCGCGGAAGAGCAAGCCCCCGTCCTTGCGCCCATTCCTGTAGGGTTGACTTGGCGCTGCGCGCCGCAACATCGAGATCGCCGAGGTATTGCTCCCACATGCGGCGCACAACGGCTCTTGCTGCTTCATAACCGGCGTCGATGAAGATTGCGCCCAGCACCGCCTCGCAGGCGTTGGCGAGGATGCCACTGTTTGCCTTGCTTCCCGTCATCCGAATGACACCCCCCAGATCCCAGGACTGCGCGACTTCGGCGCAAGTTTCAGCGCGGACCAGGTGGTTCAACCAGAGCGCAAGCTCGCCCTCGCGGGCCTTGGGAAAGCTGTCGGCGAGAAGCTCGGCGACGGCCAGCCCGAGCACGCGGTCGCCAAGGAACTCGAGCCGCTCATTGTCCTCGTTGGACCGCCCACCTGCCCGCGCGCTCGAGTGCGTCAGGGCAAGCTTGAGCAACGCCGGATCGGAGAATTCATGCCCAAGCCGGGCGGAGAGCTGATCGAGGGCCGTGTTGCGCGGCTTAGGCAGGCTCAATGCACGACCTGTAGGATGCGCGACCAGCGAACGCTTGTCGGCCAATGCCAGAATTCCCAGAAGCTCGAGTTCTCGTCGATCGAGAAGAAGATGATTTGCGCCTTACCCACAAGATTCTGGAAGGGGACGAAACCGACCTCCGACAGGAAGCGGCTGTCGGTGGAATTGTCGCGATTATCGCCCATCATGAAAAACTCGCCTTCGGGCACTTTGTAGACCTCGGTGTTGTCGCCGAAGCCATCCTGCACAAGATCGAGCACCGGGTAGGTCACGCCGTTCGGCAACGTCTCCATGTAGCGCGGCGTGTGTCGCTCCCGGCCCGACGGCTCGGTCACCACGAAATCGTCGACCCGCACCTTGGGGACGGCGTTGCCGTTGATGTTGAGCACGCCGTGGACCATCTGGATCTCGTCTCCGGGCAGGCCGATCACGCGCTTAATGTAGTCCGTCTCGTTGTCGCGCGGCAGCTTGAACACGACCACGTCGCCGCGGTCGGGCTCTTTGGCCCAGATCCTGCCAGAGAACAGGTTGAGCCCGAACGGGATGGAGTACCTGCTGTAGCCGTAGCTATATTTCGACACAAAGAGATAGTCCCCGATAAGGAGCGTCGGGATCATCGAGCCGGAAGGGATGTTGAAGGGCTGGAACAGGAAAATCCGCACGATCAGCGCGAGGATCAGCGCATGGATAATGACGCGGACGGTGTCCTTTACGCTGCTTCTTGCTTCCATCTTCTCGGCCTCGACGCTCATGCGGAAGCTCTCCTCGGTGCTTAGCTGGGGTTACGACCCGCTATGGGGCAGGCGCCCCTATAGCCTCTCCCTTTGAATGAGGCAAACCGGTCAATCGCGGAAGGAGACCCTTATGGCAGAGATGATGACGATCGCCTGGGCGGTCGGAAAATCATCGGTGATGGAGAGGTCGATGCGCACCTCATGTCCTTCGGGCGTCAGAAGCTGAAGCACCCGCGCCGCCCCTCCGGTCAGCTGCAATGTGGGGCGCCCGCTCGGCAGATTCACCACCCCCATGTCGCGCCAGAATACGCCCCGGCGGAACCCCGTGCCCAGAGCCTTGGCGCAGGCCTCCTTGGCGGCGAAGCGCTTGGCGTAGGAGGCAGCGCGGCCCGCCCGGCCGTCGGATTTCAGCCGCTCCGTCTCGGTGAACACACGGGTGAGGAAGCGCTCGCCGTAGCGCTCGATGGTGCGTTCGACCCGCCTGATGTCGATCATGTCGTTGCCGAGCCCGATGATCATCACGTGCCGCCGACCCGAATTTCCGTGTCGCTATGCCGCAGGGTTTGCCGTCCCTTGTCCATCGCCGCGCGCATGCGCCGCACGCTCTCCGCCAGGCCGACAAAGACCGCCTCGCCCACGAGGAAATGGCCGATATTGAGCTCGACGATCTCCGGCAGCGCGGCGATGGTTTCCGCTGTCGCATAGTTGAGGCCATGGCCGGCATGCACTTCGAGGCCGAGGTCATTGGCCGCCCGTGCGCCGTCACGAATGCGCCGCCACTCGGCCTCGGCATCGTGGGTGCGACCTTCGACAAATGCATCGCACCAGACCCCAACGTGAATCTCGATTGCCGGCGCCCGAAGACGTGCCGCGGTTTCGATCTGGCGAAGCTCGGGGGTGATGAACAGCGATACGCGAATGTCGGCATCGACAAGCTTCGAGATGGCGGGCGCCAGCAGATTGTGTTGGCCTGCGACGTCGAGCCCGCCCTCGGTGGTGCGCTCGGTGCGCTTCTCTGGAACGAGACACGCGGCGTGCGGCTTCGTCTTGAGCGCAATTGCCAGCATCTCGGGCGTCACCGCCATCTCGAAATTGAGCGGCGCGAGCTTGGCAGCCGTGAGCCGCGCAATATCGTCGTCGGTGATGTGGCGGCGATCCTCGCGCAAATGGGCAGTGATGTTGTCGGCACCCGCCTCGACCGCGAGCTTGGCGGCACGCAAGGGATCGGGGTGGCGCCCTCCCCGCGCATTGCGGAGCGTCGCCACGTGATCGATGTTGATGCCGAGGCGGATGGGAGGCGCGCCCACGCCGTGGCGCGCGCGCGTCGAAGGAGCGGTCGTCATGGGGCGCCGAGAGCTTCCCGCCCAGACTTGAGCTCAAGCTCGCGGCGGCGGCGATGCTGATAGGCCTCGACCATCGGCTTGACGAGGACATAGCTCAACGCGGCGAGAGCGAGCCCGACGGGGATGCAGCCGAGCGTCATGGGTTTCAGGATCGGCCACAGCTTCGCGAGCGAGGATTGGAAAATGCCGTTGGAGAGATCGATGTGCCGCGCCTTGACCTTCCCGCCAAGCATCAAATTGCCGGCCTCGTAGGTCAGGTACCAGAACAGCGGATAGGTCAGCGGATTGCCGACAAAGGTCCCGAGAATGGCGGCAACGATACTGCCGCCGATGACCCAGGCGATCAGCGCCGCCATGACCATGTGGGTGCCGAGAAAGGGCGTGAGCGCCGAGAAGGCGCCGGCGGCAAAGCCGAGCGCCACAGCGTGGGGCGAATCGCTCAAGCGGCGAAGGCGATGGACGACGTAGCGGCTCGAGCGGCTCCAGCTGCGGCGGGGCCACAGATGCACCCGCATCCGCTCCAGAAAGCTCTCCGCCTCGCGGCGCCTGAACAGCATCACCACCTCGAAAACCGAACGCCAACCAATAGCCAGACGACGGTGGCCCTTTGGCGACCCTGCATATTTAGGTTAAGTCCCTTAAGACAACCAGCGTCCTAACCGCTCGCCCGCGCCGCGCTGCTCACGACGTCCTTGGCCCTTAGTCCAGCCAGAATGTCGTTCAAGTGCTTGAGGTCCCACACTTCGAGGTCGATGAGTATCTCGGTGTAGTCCGGGACCCGATTGGTCATCTTGATATTGTCGATATTGCCGTCGGCCTCGCCGATCACGGCCGCCACTTGGGCGAGGCTCCCCGGCTCGTTCAGCGCGGTTACCGCGATCTTGGCCGGGAAGCGCTGCGGATTGTCCTCGCCGATATCCCAGGTCACGTCGATCCAGCGCTCGGGCTCCTCATCGAAGGCCTTCAGCGCCTCGGCGTGGATGGGATAGATGGTGATGCCTTGGCCCGGCGTGAGAATGCCAACGATGCGATCGCCGGGCACGGCGCCGCCATCGGCGAAGCTGACTGGCAGATCGCCGCGCAAGCCCCTAATGGGGATGCCGCTCGGGCCGTCCTGGCGGGGGCGCTCGCTCGATCCTGGCCAGCGGAATTTGAGGCCCATCACCTTGCCGAGCCCGAACCAGCCTTCCTCGGTGCGCTTGACCTTGCGCCGCCGCTTGGGGGGCTCGACCGGCGTCTCCTCGGGAAACACGGCGCGAACCACGTCGGCCGAGGCAAGCTCGCCCCGCCCCACCGCCGCCATCACGTCCTCGGCGGTCTTCTGCGATAATCGGCCAAGCGCCAGCGCGATGCTTTCCTCGCTGAAGGTCTTCTCCCGGCGCTGAAAGGCGCGCACCAGAATCTCGCGGCCGAGCTTGCCGTATTGGGCGCGCACGGCGTCGCGGGTCGCCCGTCTTATGGCCGAGCGCGCCTTGCCGGTGACGGCGATGCTTTGCCAGGCCGAGGGCGGCAGCTGCGCCTTGGAGCAGACGATCTCGACCTCATCGCCGTTCCTGAGCTCGGTCACGAGCGGCATCGGCCGGCCGTTGATCTTGGCGCCGACGCAGGTATTGCCGATGTCGGTATGCACCGCATAGGCGAAGTCGATGGGGTTCGCCCCGCGCGGCAGCGCGATCAGCCGTCCCTTGGGCGTGAAGCAGAACACCTGATCCTGGAACAGCTCGAGCTTGGTGTGCTCGAGGAACTCCTCGGGGTTGTCGCCGTCGAGCAGCATGCCGACCAGGTGGCGCAACCAGCGATAGGCGTTAGAGTCTTGCGAGGGCACGACGCCCTTGGGCGCATGCGAACCGTTGGCGTCTTTATAGAGGGCATGCGCCGCCACGCCATATTCGGCGACGGAATGCATCCGCTCGGTGCGGATCTGCAGCTCGACGCGCTGGTGGCGCGGCCCCACGATGGTGGTGTGGATCGACTGGTAGTCGTTCTGCTTGGGGTTCGAGATGTAGTCCTTGAAGCGGCCCGGCACGGCGTGCCAGGTGGTGTGCACGACGGAGAGCGCTCGGTAGCAATCCTCGACCTGCGGCACGACGATGCGGAAGGCATAGATGTCGGACAGCTGCTCGAGCGAGATCTGCTTCCGCTCCATCTTGCTCCAGATGGCGTAAGGCTTCTTCTCCCGCCCGGCCACGATGCTGGCCACGTCGGCCTCCTCGAGCTTGGTAGTCAGGGCGATCTCGATCTCGTCGATCAGGCCCTGATTGCGCTCGCGCAAGATCTTGAGACGCTCGACCACGGCGGAGTGGGCCTCGGGGTTCAGCCAGGCGAAGGCATGGTCCTCGAGCTCCTCGCGCAGCCATTGCATGCCCATGCGGCCGGCAAGGGGCGCGTAGATGTCCATGGTCTCTTCGGCGATGATCTTGCGCTTGGCCGGCTTCACATGCTCGAGCGTCCGCATGTTGTGCAGGCGGTCGGCGAGCTTGACAAGGAGCACGCGGATATCGCTCGAAATCGCGAGCAGCAGCTTGCGGAAGTTCTCGGCCTGCTCGGCCTTTTTGGTGACGAGGTCGAGCTTCTTGATCTTGGTCAGCCCGTCGACGAGCGTCCCGATCTCGCGGCCGAACAGGGCGTCGATCTCGCCGCGGGTGGTGTCGGTGTCCTCGATGGTGTCGTGCAGCAGCGCCGTGGCGATGGTGGCGTCGTCGAGCCGCATCTCGGCAAGGATGGCCGCGACCTCGAGGGGATGGGAGAAATAGGGAGCGCCCGAGGCCCGCTTCTGATTGCCGTGGGCCTTCATGGCGTAGACATAGGCGCGGTTGAGCAGCGCCTCGTCGGCGTTCGGCTGGTAGCTCAGCACGCGCTCGACCAACTCGTATTGGCGGGTCATGGCGCGCGCCTTCTCTCGCCGGCATGCCCAGAAGTCGTCATACCGGCGTAAGCCGGTATCCAGCAAATGATGCTCTTTGGTCTCTTCTGGATTCCGGCCTTCGCCGGAATGACGGCGTGGCGGCTGTCAAGGCAGACAAACTGCCGGCGGTGGGATAAGGCAAAGCGATAGCCCCGGCTCGGCTCAGAGCAAGCAAAGTCAGCGCGAGCGCGGTCCCGCATTGGAGCCATCCGAAGGTGCCTGGCTCGCCATCCTGCGCAACAGCTCCTCCTCGGTCATCTTGTCGATCGAACTGTCGTTCGCCGGATCGTCCTGGCCGAGGATGGGCATCCTGGTGTCGGTCGAGAGCATGGGCACGGCTTCCGCCTCGGGCTCGTCCACCTCGACATATTTCTGCATCGAGTGGATGAAGTCTTCTCTCAGGTCGTCGGCGGCGATTTTCTTGTCGGCGATCTCGCGAAGCGCCACCACGGGATTCTTGTCGTTGTCGCGTTGCACGGCGATCTGGGCGCCGGCGGAAATGGTGCGGGCGCGGTGGCTGGCCAGGAGCACGAGCTCGAAGCGGTTCGGAATCTTGTCGACGCAGTCCTCGACGGTGACGCGAGCCATCAGGGGATCCTTGTTCAGTTTGGGCTGATTTGGCCTCTATTTAGGCAGTTTGCTTGACCCAAGCAAGGCAAAGCTCAGTGGGCCCGCTACCGCGCAGCCGAACCCTTGCGCTAAGATCGCCACCCATGGACGGGATATCCTCGGACGGAACGGTTAAGAGGCTCCGCTGGCTTGAAGCACAAGCCGAGCAAGCCTATTGCGACATGTATGACGCCCAAGCGGGCTCTCAGCTTGCGGCGCGCTATAACGACGCCAAGGAATTCCTCCACGAGGCGATCGGCCTTGCGCGCCGCCTCGGGCAGGCTGAGGAGGCGGAGCGCCTGTCGCGGCGCCTGGCGGAGATCAAGACAGTCTTTCGCGGGCAGTTTCCGGCCTAGCGGCACGATCACAGCCGCTTCAGCACGCGGCCTTGCCCATGGGCCGAAAGCCTATGCCAGAGCCCGCGCCCGCTCTGCTCAAGCACCGGGTGACGCCAATCCGGCGCGACATCGAGGAGCGGCTTGAGCACGAAAGGCCGCTCATGGGCGAGCGGATGGGGCAGGACGAGAGGCCGCATACCGGCGTGCCTAAAATCTGGGCGGCGCCCACGCCAATGCCTGATGAGACCCCGATAATCGATGATATCGATATCGAGCGTGCGCGGTCCCCAGGGCCTGCCGCCCCGCCGCCCCGAGGCTCGCTCGATCTCCTTCAACACTTTGAGCAGCGCTTCCGCAGAAAGGCTCGTGTCGATCAGGGCCACCGCGTTGACGTAAGGGGGCTGGCGGGCGCGGCCCACCGCCGCAGTCTCGTAAAGCGGCGAGACAGATCTGACAGCGATATTAGCGCGCTCGATTTCGCGTAACGCGCGCTCAATGATGCGAGCGGGTGTCCCCCATGGTCCACGATAATTTGAACCAAGACCTACCAGGATCGTGCTAGGCGCAAGCAATTGCGGAGTTCCCTTGTCACACCTATGTTGTTGAAGCAGCCCTCTAGTCGATGTTTCCGAGAGGCTGCTCTCTCACTCCCACGCATATTGCAGTGATAGGAGCTCGAATGAATTTCTATCCGACCGAGCGCATCGCTCTCTTCATCGACGGTGCCAACCTTTACGCCGCTGCCAAATCGCTTGCCTTCGACATCGACTACAAGCGGCTGCTTGCGCTGTTCCGCAGCAAAGGGCAATTGGTGCGGGCCCTCTATTATACGGCGCTCGCCGAGGAGCAGGAGTACTCCTCGATCAGGCCGCTGATCGATTGGCTCGACTATAACGGCTATACCATGGTGACGAAGCCGACCAAGGAGTTCGTCGATGCGGCCGGGCGGCGGAAGATCAAGGGCAACATGGACATCGAGCTTGCCGTCGACGCCATGGAGCTCTCCGAGTATCTCGATCATATCGTGCTGTTCTCCGGCGACGGCGACTTCCGCTCGCTGGTCGAGGCGCTGCAGCACAAGGGCAAGCGCGTCAGCGTCGTCTCCACGTTGACCACCAACCCGCCAATGGTCGCCGACGAGCTGCGTCGCCAGGCGGACCAGTTCATCGATCTGGCGCATCTCCAGGAGGAGATTGGCCGCGACCCTGCCGAGCGGGCGCAGCGCGAGCAGCGGCGGCGTCCTGAGCCAGGACCGCTCGACGAGTTCGAGACCGAGGATCTGATCGAGACCTGAACCCTCTCCCCTCTCAAACAGTTACCGTCCTGAAGGAGGCGAGAGCGATGCAGGTCGGCTTCATCGGGCTTGGGCGCATGGGAAGCGCCATGGCGGCCAATCTCTTGGCGGCGGGACATGCGCTCACCGTCTATAACCGCACGGCCGCCAAGGCTGAGCCGCTCGTCAGCCAAGGCGCGCACCTTGCCAAGACGCCGGGTGAAGCCGCGCGGGGCGCGGTGGCGATCACCATGCTTGCCGACGACCATGCCGTCGAGGACGCCGTGCTCGGGCGCGACGGTATCCTGACCGCCCTTGCTCCAGGCGCGATCCACCTCTCCATGAGCACGATCAGCGTGGCTCTCGCCGAGCGACTCGAAGCGGCCCATCGCGAGAGGGGCCAAGAGCTCGTATCGGCGCCGATGTTCGGGCGCCCCGAGGCCGCTTCAGCCGCCAAGCTCTTCATCGTCGCCGCGGGGCCGCGTCAGGCGGTCGCGACCTGCCGGCCCTTGTTCGATGTGCTCGGTCAGCGCACGTTCCACATCTCGGAGGAGGCGCACGCTGCCAGTCTCGTGAAGCTCAGCGGCAATTTCCTCATTGCCTCGGTGATCGAGGCCTTGTCCGAGGCCTTCGCGTTGGTGAGCAAAGCGGGGATCGACCGCGCTCAATATCTCGATCTCCTCACCAACACACTGTTCGGGGCGCCGGTCTATAAGACTTATGGCGCGCTCATCGCCGAGGAGCGCTACCACCCCGCAGGCTTCAAAGCCGAGCTTGGCTACAAGGATGTGCGTCTCGCTTTGAGCGCGGCGCAGGGTCTCGAAGTGCCGATGCCGCTCGCGAGCCTCATCGCCGACCGCTTCCTTGCGCTTCTGGCCGCGCGGGGAAGCGATCTCGACTGGTCGGCGCTGGCGCTGATCGCCAAGCGCGATGCAGGCGGAGAGACGCCGCTTGGTCCCTCAGAGTGAGAGGACGGGATGGCTCTCCTCGCTGCGACAGAGCCGCCCGAGCCTGTCAAAGACTGTCCCCTGTGTCCGCGCCTCGTTGCCTTTCGGCAGGAGAACAAGAAAGCGCATCCGGATTGGTTCAACGGGGCGGTCCCGTCTTTCGGCCCCGCCACGGCGCAGCTTCTCATTGTCGGGCTTGCGCCGGGCTTGAAGGGCGCCAACCGCACGGGACGCCCCTTCCTTGGCGACTTCGCAGGTGAGCTGCTTTATCGCACGCTGCTGAAGACAGGATTGGCGCGCGGTCGCCATGATGTCGCAGCGCCCAACGATCTCGAGCTGGTCGACTGCATGATCACCAATGCCGTGCGCTGCGTGCCGCCGGCCAACAAGCCGAAGCCCGATGAGATCGCCCGGTGCCGGCAGTTCCTGATCGGCCGCATCGGCGCGTTGCCCAATCTGCGCACGCTGCTCGCCATCGGCCGGATCGCCCATGACAGCATCATGGATACGCTTCGGCTGAAGCGGGGCGGGTTTCCCTTCGCCCATGGTGCGCGGCACGAGCTTCCAGGCGGCCTCACGCTCTTCGACAGCTATCACTGCTCGCGGCAGAACACGAATACGGGACGCCTTACCACCCTCATGTTCGAGGCGGTCCTTGCCGAGGTTGCGGCAAGTCTCCCCAGGCCTCCCCACGCGGGCTGAGCTTCCTTGCCGCCGCACGGCAACTCGGGCATGCTTCGCAGCGTTAGCTCTGCTCGCTCCCCGAGGGACCTCCCCATGCCGGGCCTGGATATCTCGCCGGACAAGGTCGGCTTTGTGATCGTCAAGGCGCGCGAAATTGCCGCCAAGGTCGCGGCTTGGGACGACGGCGCCACCTCCGATCACGACGCCGAGTCGATCCTTGAGGACTTCTCCGACGACGCGACCCAGGACCAGCTCAAGGGCTTCATCCGCGACCTCAATGAGGACGAGCAGGCGAGCCTCGTGGCTCTCGCCTGGATCGGCAGGGGCTCGTTTGCGCCGGAGGAGCTCGAGGAGGCGCTGTCGACGGCGCGGGCCGAGCGCATCCGTCGCATCGAGGATTACCTCCTCGGCATGCCCTTGCTTCCCGACTATCTCGAGGAAGGGCTCGACCGGCTCGGCTACTCGGTCGAGGACGCCGAGGACGAGTCGCTTTAGGGTCCGCGTCAGTCACGCAGCTCGAACCGTCCGAGCAGCTCGAACGCATGCTCCGCCGGGCGATAGACCGGGTAGATGACACCCTTGATATACCCACCCAAAATTATAAGCGTGAGTTGTTTCAGGTAGTGCACTCCCCCGGTTGCGAAACTGGGTAAGCCCAGCGCCTGCGCAAAGTGCCGGTCGGCATCGCTCAGGACCGGAAACGGCAGCCATAATCGTTCGACCAGCTCGCGCTGGTGCTCCGTGGTCTGACCGCTCAAGCCAAAGAGCCGGACCTCCCACTGCGCGAAGTCGGGAGCCCAATTACGGAATCCCTCAAGCTCTGGCGTCGAGCCATGGGCGCCTGGGATCACGTCCCAATCCGGCGGATTGGCGACGCCCGGCCGCCCGGTCCAGGGATAGATGATGACCACGCTCACGTCTGGGATCTCGGCCAGGCAAATCTCCGTGCCGTCCGTGGCAGGGAGCGCAATGGCGGGAAGCTTCAGCCCGGGCTTGAGGTGATCGGCGGCGCCGTCATCGATTGGCGGAAGAAAGCTATCGCGGTTGCTCACCTGTCGCCCTTCTTTGCTCGGGCTACCCGTCTTCGTCATTCCGGCGAAAGCCGGAATCCCGCTTAAAATCCGTGGCTCTATTTGCTGGTTACCGGCTTTCGCCGGTATGACGAGCTCTACCCCTTTTCGCGCATGAGCCGGCCCTTCTGGCGGTCCCAATCACGCTTCTTCTCGGTTTCGCGCTTGTCGTGCAGCTTCTTGCCCTTGCCGAGGCCAAGCTCCACCTTGGCGATGCCGCGCGCATTGAAATAGAGCTTCAGCGGCACCAACGTCATGCCCTCTTTCTTGATGGCGCCCGCGAGACGCCCCATCTCGCGGCGGTGCACAAGCAGCTTCCGCCGCCGCGTGGGCTCATGGTTGGCACGGCCGGCCTGGGTATATTCGGCGATATGGGCGTTGATCAGATAAAGCTCGCCGCCCTCGCTCGCGGCATAGGACTCCGCGATATTGGCCTTGCCGGTGCGGAGCGACTTCACCTCCGAGCCGAGCAGCGCGATGCCGGCCTCGAGCTTCTCCTCGATGTCGTAGTTGAAGCGCGCCTTACGGTTCTCGGCGACGAGCTTGCCGCCTTCGCGCTTCGGCGCCATGGCCTCTCCTCGCCCGGACTAGACGAGGACGAGGCCGACGGCGGCCAGCGCGTCGTCGACCTTTTTCCGCGAAGCCGCCGTCATCGGTGCCAAGGGCAGCCGCGTGTCCCCGTTGCACAAGCCAAGCTTGCTCGCGGCATATTTCACAGGGCCGGGATTTGACTCGACGAACAGCGCATCGTGCAGCGGCATCAGCCGGTCCTGCAACTGAAGCGCGAGTCTGAAATTGCCGGCAAGGCAGGCAAGCTGAAACTCGGAGCACAGCGCCGGCGCGATATTGGCGGTGACCGAAATGCAGCCGTGGCCACCATGGGCCATGAAGCCGAGCGCGGTGGCGTCCTCGCCGGAGAGCTGCAAGAAGTCGGTGCCGAGCGCCGCGCGCTGCTGGCTTACCCGCGCCATGTTCGCGGTCGCGTCCTTCACGCCCACGATGTTCTTGAGCTTGAACAGGCGCAGCATGGTCTCCACCGACATGTCGACGACGCTCCGCCCCGGGATGTTGTAGATGAGGATCGGAATATCGGTGCAGTCGTTGATCGCCTTGTAGTGAAGGTAGAGGCCTTCTTGCGTCGGCTTGTTGTAGTAGGGCGTCACCACCAGCACGCCGTCGGCGCCGGCGGTCTTGGCGTGGCGGGTGAGCTCGACCGCCTCGGCGGTCGAGTTGGAGCCGGTCCCCGCAATCACCGGCACACGGCCCGAGGCCGCCGCGATGCAAAGCTCGATGACGGCCTTGTGCTCATCATGGGTCAGCGTCGGGGATTCCCCCGTGGTCCCGCAGGGAACCAGGCCGTGGCTGCCCTGGTCGATCTGCCATTCGACGAGCTTCTGGAACGCGCGGGTGTCGACCTTGCCGTCCTTGAACGGCGTGATTAGGGCCGTGATCGAGCCTTGAAATGACGGCATTGGCACGGGGTTAACTCCTGGGGTCGTGCGCTCGGTGCGGTGAGGCGTCTAAAAAGCACGGCGGACAATAGGGTGTGGGGGTTGAGGCGGCAAGCCGACGGAAGGCCCGGCAATCGGCCTTGACTGTGCTCACAGCACGCCAATCATCATTCGACCCAATATAGGCTAAATGTCATGTTCGCCAGCAACTTATCCGGCTTCTCTGACAGTGGCTGCGATCCGGCGAAGGTTGCTCTTGACATTTTTCCGCCGGATTCTTTCAGACATTGTTCAATTCGGGCACACTACAGTGGTGTCATCGTCGCGGCTCCCCGGCTTGGGGGACGTCCTGACCGCTAGACGCAGGTCGTAACCGGTACCGATCGACGAGATGAAACGCAGTCGCGCGCAGGTTTTGCCATTGCTTGTCTTCCTTGCGTGTCTCGCCCCGCTCCCGGCTGCGGCGAAGGCGAAGTCTCCGCATGCCCCGCCCGTCCCGCCACCGACCTTGCCGGACCGTAACCCGCACCGCGCGGCAGCGGCCGTGGCCGCTCCGGCTCAAGAGGCTGCGCCAGCATCAGGGGTGGCGCCGGCACCTGACACCGCCGCCGTGCCTAACGCTCCGGCCGACACGGGCACGCTTCCCCTTCCCGACCGAAACCCGACGACGGTGACCGGCGCCCTTCCCCTTCCCGACCGGAATCCGACGACGGTGACGACCGGCGCCCTGCCCCTTCCAGACCGGAACCCGACGACGTCGGTTCCCATGACACCGGCTTCGGCGGCTTCATCGGTCATGCCCAAGACGAGTGCGTCGGTCTCGGACATGCCCCTTCCCGACCGGAATCCGAAGGCGCCCCCGCCGTCGTTGCTCTCGCTCGGGCCATCAGTCTTAGCCGTCCCGACGACCGCACCTCAGATAGCGCCATCGGCTCCCGTCCCGTCTGCCGCAGCTCACGGACCGGCCGACGACATGACGCTGCCCGATCCCAATCCCAATCGTACGGCGACCATTCCCTTCGAGATGAAGGGCACGCTCACCCCTGCCATCCAAGCGCCCCCGCCGGCGATGGACTATGCGTCGATCTTGAAGCCGATCCTCTCTTACGACCTCAGCACTTCGGATGACGCCAATCTCAGGGACGTGATGCGGGGCGGCGCGTCGGCATCGAGCATCCAGGACCCGGCGGCCCGCGCTTTTGCCCTCTGGTACAAATATCGAGGCAGCGGCATCTCCGGAAGCGCCGACGCCATCGAGCAGTTCCGGCTCTCCCATCCCGATTGGCCAGGTCAGGACGAGCTGCGCGAGAAGGCGGAGACCGTTCTCTTCCTCAACGATGCAAGCCCCGACGCGGTCAAATCCTTTTTTGCCACCTCGACGCCGTTGACCGGCGCCGGCAAGGCCGCTCTGGCGGGCGCCTATCTGAAGGACGGCAACGATGCGGCGGCGCGCGATCTCGTCGTCTCGGCCTGGCGCGATCACCAACTCAATGCCGCGGTGGAGAAGAAGATCCTCGATCGCTTCGGCAGCATGCTCACCGCCGAGAATCACCGGGCGCGCATCGACAGGCTGCTCTATCCCGACGACAAGTCGGCGACCGCTGCGGCGCTTCGCGTCTCCAAGCTGCTTCCTGCCGACGAGCAGAAGAAGGTCGCCGCGCGCATTGCCGTAGTCCAGAGAGGCGGTAATGCCGGCAAGCTTCTCGATGCGCTGCCGGCAGGCGCGGTCAATGCCGATGTTGGTCTTCGCTTCAACCGCATCCAATGGCTCCGCCGCAAGGATCGCGACGAAGAAGCCTGGAAGATGCTGCTCGATGCACCGAGCGAGCCGAACGTTTTGCTTGATCTCAACAATTGGTGGGTCGAGCGGCGCCTCAACTGCCGGACCGCCCTCAATGCCGGGAAGGCCCGCATCGCTTATGAGATCGCCGACAAGCACGGCCTCGTCTCGGGCGATGCCTATATCGAAGCCGAATTTCTCGCCGGCTGGATCGCGCTGCGCTTCCTGTCCGAGCCGCAAACGGGCCTGCATCATTTCATTCTCCTGCGCGCCGCGGCGACAAGCTCGAAAAACATAGCGCTCGGAGAATATTGGCTTGGCCGCACTTCGCTTGCCCTTGGCGATCGCGGCTCGGCCATCGTCCATTTCCACGGCGCCGCCAAGTACCCGCAATATTTCTACGGGCAGCTCGGCCGCCAGGCGCTCGACGCCAAGCCCGCGCATCTCGAGATCACGGCCACCCCGCTGCCGACTGACGAGGACATTCAACGCTTCCTGTCCCGCGATGCCGTGCGCGCCATCGGGGTCGCTCACGCGACGGGGCTGGACGGGGTCACGCCACAGTTCTACCTGGCGCTCTCGCGCAAGCTCGAGAGCCCGGCCGAGGTCGTGCTGCTCGCCGAGCTCGCCAAGGCCTCCGGCGAGCCTCAGGTCGCCCTCAGGCTCTCGAAGATCGCCTTCAACCGCGATCTGCCCGTCGGCGATTATGCGCTGCCTATCGGGGTCATTCCGGAATTCAAGAGCCTGTTGACCGACCGCGTCGACCCTGCCCTCGTGCATGCCCTTTCCCGGCAGGAGAGCGAATTCAACGCTGCCGCCAAGAGCCCGGTGGGAGCGAGCGGCCTGATGCAGCTGATGCCGGGCACCGCCAAGGCCATAGCCAAGGCCTATAAGGTGAAGTTCGACGCGGCGCAGCTCACCAACGCTGCCTATAACACGCAACTCGGCGAGGCGCATTTGCGCGGCCTCATCAACAGCTATAATGGCTCCTATTTCCTGTCGCTCGCCGCTTACAATGCCGGCGGAGGCCGCGTCGCCGAATGGATGAAGGCCTTCGGCGACCCGCGCAACCCGAACGTCGACCCCGTCGATTGGATCGAGCGCATCCCCTTCACCGAGACGCGGCAGTATGTGGTGAAGATCATGGAGACGTTGCAACTTTACCGCTCGAGACTGGCAGGGCCGAAGCAGGCACTGCAGCTCGTGCAGGACCTCAATCGCGGCCGGAGGGTCCCGCCCTCTGCTGATGCGGCCGTGGCCGCCTCTGCGGCACCGGTCATCGAGGTGCAGGCGAAATCGGAGTGAGACGTGCCGCCGCGTCCATAAGTCGTTACTGAGGCTTGCTCCCTCGGCAACTTTGTGAACACTGAAGAGCAGGCGCTTTTCCACGCCCGAACAATCGTTCCAGACACGCTCCCAAGGTTGAAATCCGGAAAGATGCCCGAGCTTGACGGCGAGCTGTCGCGAGACATCTATTACGCGTCGTTCGACGACCTTAAGCTATTTGTCCGCCACTACCCCGCGCCGGATGAGAAATTCCGGAGCGTCATCTGCCTTCCCGGCCTCTCCCGCAACAGCCGGGACTTCGACCGGCTGGCGACCTATCTCTCCAAGCATGCGGAAAAGCCGCGCAACGTCTATTGCTTCGACTATCGCGGACGCGGTCGCTCGCAATACGACCGCAACTGGCGCAACTACATCCCCTATATCGAGCTTCTCGACACGCTCGACTTCTTGACGCTGCGCGGCCTGCACAAGGTGGCGGTGGTGGGCACCTCGCGCGGCGGCATCATCGCCATGTTGATGGCGGCGCTCAGACCCACGGCGATGGGCGCCGTCGTGCTCAACGATATCGGTCCGGTGATGGAGACGCGTGGGCTCGCCCGCATTATGGGCTATGTCGGGCGCATGCCGGCGCCGAGGAGCTGGCCTGACGCAGCCATGATCGTGCGCGAGATGAACGAGCGCGCCTTCCCGGCCTTCAGCGATGCCCAATGGGAGGAGATTGCCCACGACGTGTTCGACGAGCGCAAGGGGCGGCCGGTACGCGCCTACGATCGAAAGATTGCCCGCGCCTTCGGCTCGATCGACTTGAGCCGGCCGGTTCCCGACCTTTGGCCGCAGTTCATCGCGCTAGGCCAAGTGCCTGCGTTCGTCCTGAGAGGCGCCAATTCCGACGTGCTCAGCGCCGAGACGCTTGAGGCAATGGTCGAGCGCCATCCCAATCTCCGCACGCTGACGGTGCCCGACCAGGGACACGCGCCGGTGCTCAAGGAGCCCGATACCCTCGAAACCATCCGGGCGTTTCTCGCCGCCAACGACTAGAGCGGCTTGGCGGGGCTTTACTACTTTTTGCGCGGCTTATCTTCGCCGCCTTTGCGCCGAGCGGCCCCGATCCGCTTCTGCCGCTCGTAGGTTCCGCGCGCAAGACTGCCCAAGGCGAGCCCGGCAGCGAAAAGGAACACAAGCAGGCTCCACGTGCTCAGTGCGAAATTGCTCATCAGCCACCCTGCCCTACCGATGATGCTCTAGGAGCGAACCGGCCAACGATTGAACCAGCCCAGGGCGAATCCGATGGCAAAGACAATCAGGAAATAAAGCCACAAATCGGCGAGCTGCATCCGGCCTCACTCGTTGTCGAGCAAGGGCGGCAATTTCGGCAGGTCGCCGTTCGGCGATTGGCCGTCGGTGCGGGCGATTTTCTTGATGCGCGGGATGACTTGAGAGGCGACGTCATGGGACACAGACGCCTCCTTCCACTTGATGCTCTCCGACGTCGAGAACAGCTCCGGAAGATCGCGCCTCAGCTGATAGGACACGGCGACCGCGGTGCCCTTATCCGGCGCCACGCCCTCGATCGTCACCGCCAGCCCCGACAGCGAAATCTTGCCCGACTCGAGCCGGCTCAGCGCGTGCAGCGCCGCGGCGACCGCCTCATCCCACTTCTTGGGCGCGCCGGAGGCAAGCTGGAGGCGGTCGTCAAGACCAGGCCGTTCGAACAATTGCCGCGACAGGTCCCGCACCTGCTTGCGCGCGTCCTCGCTCGGCACGCTGCCCGACAGGCTCAGCGCATTGGTGCCGAGATCGGCGACGAACACGAAGGGATCGGCAATCGGAGGCCTGATGCTTTCGCCCAGAATGGACAGGCCGGTCGGCAAGGGCCCGGCAAGGGCCTTCTTCACCTCGGCGTAGTCGGCAGCGCTGCGTGCCTCGCCGTCGACCTTCAAGGAGACATCGAGCAAACGCGCCGAGCCGCGTTTCAGATGCGACAGTTGCTTGAGTCCGAAGCTCACGGCGCCGAGCCACTGCTCTTTTGGAGGCGCGCCCGCGGCGATCTTGAGCCGGTCCTCGACTCCCAAATCGGGGAAGTTCGCCTTCACCATGCCGAGCAGGGTACGGCGGTCCTCCTCCGACGGCACCGCGCCGCGCAGCCTTATGCTGGAGCCGATGCGCGTCGCCGACCAGACATAGCCGGCCGGGTGCGCTTCGGTCTTGTCGGCGACTTTGATGGACCCGGTGACCGGCGGCACGAGCCACGCATGCGCGGCAGGCAAGTCCGGTCCGCTGCCAAAGCCAAGGTGCACGCCGAAGGCGGCGATCAATGCCATCACCGCGACGATGCCGAGCAGCAACAATCTCGGCCGGGACCCCGACATGGAATCCTCATCCGCCCTGATGCGGCACCACTTGGCTTGGTTGCCTGCTCTGTCCAAAACCCTCGATACCCTGTCTTGCCGCAGCGCTGCGCTAGATCGAAACGCTAATGACGATGTCGCGGTGGGCGGAACTCAGCCATTGGCCCCTTCGCCCGGATGTCTACAAGGATCGGCCCCGCATCCCTCGGGTGATTTCTCCTGAGGTCTTGAGCGTGATTAGGGAACTATAGGCCATCGGCCGATGCGGTTCCAGCTGACTGTTGCCCTTTCAAGCTCTAATGATCGGGCGGCTCGCAACAGCAATTCTGCCCGGTTCTCCGCCTCTCGCAAGGCGGGATTCGGTCGCTGTTGCTTTCGCTTAATGGAAGTGGTTCGCGAGGCCAATGATGCCGATGGCGATGAGATAGATCGCCACCACATAATTGAGCAGGCGCGGCATGAGCAGGATGAGAATTCCGGCGACCAAAGCAATCAGCGGACTAATCAAGACTGGATCAAGCGTCATCGTTTCTTCCCCGTGAAGTGGACCAGCGGCCCCGATTCGTCACATAGACGAGGCTCAGCATAGTGCATCGGCGACGGCTTGTCGTGGCCGGAAAAGGCGGCGAAGACTTGGGCATCGGGTACGAGAAACTAAAGTGTCCAAGCCACCTTCAATCTTGTACCAAAAAGCATATATCCCGTCTTGCCCTTGCCGCTTTTGACGGCAAAGGGTAAGGCGCCGGGCCGGTCGGAGGGGCTGCCCAGCACCTCGGCGGGGAGAAGGGGGGGCGGGCAGCAGCATGATCATCGACGAACCTGGCTTCTGGCTCGCCGTCCTGCAAATCATCTGGATCGACATCCTGTTGTCCGGCGACAACGCCGTCGTCATTGCGCTTGCCTGCCGTAAGCTGCCGCTCAATCAGCGCCTTTGGGGCGTCGTTCTGGGGACGATCGTAGCCATCAGCCTGCGCGTCGTATTTGCCGGCTTGATCACGACACTGATGCAGATGGCTTACCTGAAGCTCGTCGGCGGCGTGCTCTTGCTGTGGATTGCGGTCAAGTTGCTGGGGCCTGAGGAGAACGGCAAGAACGGTCAGATCGAGCCGGTCGATAGTCTTTTTCGCGCGATCAGGATCGTCGCCATTGCCGACGTGGTGATGAGCCTCGACAACGTCGTCGCCATCGCCGCGGTGGCAGAGAAATTCGAAGCGCCGAAAAGCTATGCGCTGCTGATGTTCGGTCTTGCCGTCAGCATCCCGCTGATCATGGCCGGCGCCGCCATGGTCATGACCTTGCTCGACCGCTTCCCTATCGTGGTCTGGGCCGGCGCCGCGCTGCTTGGCTGGATCGCCGGAGAGATCATCGCCAAGGACCCGTTGTTCACGGCGAACTTCGACCCCGCCACGGCGCACACCGTCTGGCTCGTAGGCGCGACCTTAGGCGCGCTGTTCGTGGTTTGCGCCGGGATGGTGCGCCGGCGACGGCTGAGGCGAAGCGCACCGGATCAGATCTAGCTTCTCTTGCGCGGCTGAAACGAGGGATCTGTATCAGGCCCCGCCGGGCTTGGCCGGGTCTGCCGCCACCGCACTCGCCGGCCGCTTATCGCCCTTAGGGCCTCCTGCCACGACCGTAAGGATCGGGCTTGCGGCTCATGGCCTTATGAAGGATCGTGGGGAAGCCCAAAGACAAGCGCATAAATGCGGTGTCGCGCTTTGCGGTTCCCGGCGCCGGACCTCCGGCAAGAGGTTCATGCCTTGCGACAGGAGGGGTGGCCGAGTGGTTGAAGGCACCGGTCTTGAAAACCGGCAGGCGCGCAAGCGTCTCGAGGGTTCGAATCCCTCCCCCTCCGCCAAGTTTAGGTGGCAGCACTTTGATATATATCGACGTTTTGTCTTGCCTGTTGAGGCGGTCCCCAAATTCGTCCCCAAAGCGGCGCAAGTACTTAGGTGAAGGCCACTGCTGTCAATAAGGGTGCCGAAGCAGCCGCCAATGTCGTCTCTTGATACCCAAGCGGAACCCGATGGGCGCTGCTTAGTTCAGCTGCTGACCCAAAGCCGGGCGTGAGCACGCCGTTGCCCCGTGGTGAGCTTGGTAATAGAGTGCCTGAGGGATTGCAGCCACGAGGGGAAAGAGAATCGCGGTAAGAACGCTCTGCCCTCGGGCTGGCCGCGCTTTTGGGCGCGTCGTCGATCGGCTTGGCCGAGGAGCCAGGCGGCCCCGGACAGGCTAAGGTGGCCCCCGGGGGGACGGTGCTACCATTAAAGGTGCCGCCCCTGGCGCCCGGACCGCTTGCATCGACAACAAGTAGGAGCAAACGACGCCCCGGCCCCTGCGAACGTCTGATGTTGGATTGAAGGGTGCCGCAAGGGTCCTATTGGTAAAGCGAAAGCCGCAGCCCTGAAGCGGCGTCGCCTGCTGATAGCAGGTGCCCACAGGAAGCCCCTCGGTCACGCCGACATGATCGGGTCCTATGAAAGGAACCGATGGAGGTGCAGCACATGCGCGGCCGGGCGTCGTTGTCAGATCACAGCCGACCTATGAGAAGTAGGACGACGAGGATGATCAGGATGATACCGATGACACCCATGCCGCCGTGACCGAAGCCGTAGCCGTAGCCGCCGAAGCGGCCACTGAAGCCACCCAACAAGAAGATGACAAGGATGATGATCAATATGAGTCCGAGCGACATGATCTATCTCCCGTTGCAGCACCTAGCCAAGCATTGCCTCTTCGTACTCCGACTGTGAAGCCCTTGATCGGCATTGTCCCCTACTTCTTTCTCCATGGGAATGCCTTTTTGGCCAACGTTGTCTTCTGCCGCTCCAATCGAGAGCCGGGGCGCTCTTCGCGGTGTCTCATTTGAGTCAGAAGCGGTAAGCTCTGGCCCACACCACATCGAATGCTCGATAGCGGATGGGGTTTGGAGGGATACGGGATGATTTCCTGGACGGTTGCCGCCCCAGCGGTCGGAGCCGCCTTCGCTGCGTCCCTGGTCGAAGCCGTCGAGGCATTCACCATCGTGCTCGCCGTAGGCACGTTACGCGGCTGGCGGGCGGCCTTGATGGGCGCAATGGCCGGTTTGTTGGTGCTGGCGCTTCTGGTTGTGCTTTTTGGGCCGATCCTCAACCGCATACCGCTGCACCTTCTACAACTTATCATCGGGGTGCTGCTTCTGCTCTTTGGGTTGGGTTGGTTGCGCGAAGCGGTTCTTCGATATGCGGGGGTCATTCCCTTGCGTGACCAACAAGCCGCTTTCGCCGCAGATACCGCCACTCTGAGCCAAGAAGCGATGTCCAGGCAATCCGGTCTGGACTGGATCGGTGGTATCACCGCCTTTAAGGCGGTCTTGCTAGAGGGACTTGAGGTCGCCTTCATCGTGATAGCCGTGGGAGCTGGCCACAGCTTACTACTGCCAGCGTCGCTTGGGGCGCTCGCCGCCTGTATGCTTGTTCTCGCGGTCGGCGTCCTCATTCAACGACCACTCGCACGGGTTCCAGAAAACACGCTCAAATTTGGTGTTGGAATCATGCTTTCCGCATTCGGCGTGTTCTGGACCGGCGAAGGTCTCGGGATCGCATGGCCCGGTGGGGATCTCGTGCTGTTCGTCTTCGCCGCTGCCTTCCTGCTCGTCGGGCTCGGTTCGGGTGCGGTGATCCGCCGCTCAGCGATATGGACAGCGCAATGAACCTTGTCCGCGACGTCGCCAAGGGGCTTCTCGGCATGTTCGTCGGCGATGCCGCACTGAGCAGCGCGATTTTGGCCGTCGTAGCTGGAGCGGCGCTCGTGATCAAAACGGAAGTCGCCAGCACTCAGCTAGGCGGTGCGCTCCTGTTCGCGGGTTGCCTCGCGGCACTCGTTGGTAGCGTTTTCAGGGGCGCTCGTCGGCCACAGAGAATTGGATGAGGCTCGGTCACAGCAAGAGTGGTCTCCTTGCCGCAGACGGAGCATGCTTAGATGTTTTGAGTCCGCATGTGACCTTCCTTAAGTCTCGCAAGCCGAAGTGGATTGCCGGAAACAGTCCCCTAAAAAGTGAGACGGAATTCCGCCCCTAGAGAGTTGGTGTTGAAAACCCCGCTCACTTGGCCGGGGTTGCTAAAACGGTCAGCGATGACTAACTAATGGGGGTTGATGGGAGTCCCTCCCCATCACTGTTCCCCCCAAAGGAACCGAAAAAGCCCCGCTCCCCCCGTGCGGGGCTTCTTCATTTGTAGCTTTAGGTGATAGTGTCCGCGCAGTGTGCAGGTGCCCCGATTCGGCTCTGCTCCCAAGCTACCCGGATGAGCGGGAGCTCGCGCATGGGTTTGCGCAACTTAAACTAGCCCCGCGCTCGCGGCCCGGGGCTTTTTCTTTTCTGGCTTGGTCTCTTTGCGCGTCAGTGCCCGACATCTGCCACGTTGGCC
>DFXC01000118.1:22313-26244 GCA_002383105.1 Hyphomicrobiaceae bacterium UBA4118 | reverse complement strand
AGCCGGGCTTTCTCTTTTTTGGGAAAACGGGTCAGCGAGCTGACTATTTGAACCCTTCCCGACAAGCGCGTTTTCTTGCCGATTGTCAGCAGCAATGTCCGCTGCTGGCACCTAGCGGACTAACTCAATGGTGCGCTACGAGGTCAGCAATTGACCCTTAGCGGACATTGCCGCCAACTCTTGGAACCTTAAGAGTGGACGTTCTAGACGCATGGACTTGTACTGATTCATAAGCCCTAGTTCGGAGATGCCTGTCTAGGAACTCGAATGGTCGGGCGTCCTCAGCGTCTGACCGGCCAGACATCGGAAGTTGTACCCTGCGTGGTGCGGATCGTTCCGCCGTTCCGCCGCAATTAGGAGAATCCCATGAGCGACCAAACAAAGTTGGAAGCAAGGCTTCTTAGCGCCGCTGAGCTGGAAGTTGTGAACGCAACGCGACCTCCGGCTATAGAGCAGGCTTCTGATGAACAATTGAAAGTTCTGGCTCAGCGCCTGAGGCGAGCCCGCGATAGAGCCAAGGATATTGGTGCCCGACAGAAACGCGAAATGCGTGGAAAAGCTGACCCAAGGGGAACCAAGCCCACTCGAGACAACACGGGTACACTCGCAAAGGCCCAAGTGCTGGGGGAGGCCATTGAGCGCGTTGAGGAGGAGCTGAGTCGCAGGGAAAATTTGACAACCGCCACAACAACGCAGGCCGACCTGTCAAGACACGCGCTTGAACTTAAATTGAGCCATCCGGCCCCTCCTCATCCGGGTTCGGGGCGCTCAGCCTCTGAAGGGATGAAACCCAAAGAGAGGCAAAAACCCCTCAGGGTTGGGGCATCGAAGGGAGAGGTCGGCCGCGTATCACAAGAGGGGAAGGTTGCTCAGGCACGCAAGGACAGCGATGACCGGTGACCGCGCGGGCGAGCTTCCGACCCAAAAGCGGACATCACGCGCAGCGCGTGTTTCAGCCGCGATCCTACAGGGAGCGGTTTCCCCGCGCTCGTCATGAAGCGCGAACTTAGTAATAGCTCACACAAGCGTCATAGCGGCTCCACCAATAGGAGCTTCCGGTAACTCGCGCCTGCCGGAGCAGCCACCAACAATCATCTCCGGAGTAGTAACCGGGACCATATAGCCAGACCCACGCGCCATTTCGAAATACCCGATGACGATTGAAGTGGTTGAAGTCGTGATCGTGGTCACGCATGGCAAGGCGCTTGTTGTCATGGTCATGCAGGTTTTTCCCGCCCTTCCAATTGTTCCCGACAAACTTGTCGTGGCCCTTGACGCTCGGCCCGTTATCGAAGCTTCGCTTTGAGAACGTGCGACGGCCGGTGATGTTGGAACCCGTCATATAGCCGCTCTTAAAATGGCTACTACTGCCGCTAAACGAACGGCTGCTGAAGGCACGGCTGCCTGCGCCCGCGCCGAAGGCACGGCTGCTGCCACCGCCGAGGCCGACGCGCCCACCCCCACCGCCACCGTCCATTCCACCACCGCCATGGCCGACTAGAGTCACTGCGCCGGTGGGACCAAGAGCACTTTTCAGGTCGGGTGCACTTATTGCTTCAGCCGAACTCCATAGAGTTGATACAACCAGGGTGACCGCTAGGGCAGCGCCTGCCAGTAAGGTTGTACGCATGGACTTTCTCCTTCCGAGAATGTGTCGCTTATCCAAACTCAGGGTACGACGCTGGGGTTGCCCGGAAGTGGTCAGAAGTTCGTGATTTTGGATACAAAAGCGCAACCCAACGGAGGTCCGGGTTGCAAGAAAAGTGCTTCACGCCAGGAGCGCCGGACACGGCTCGCTGACGCTGAACGAGTCGCCGGGCGCGGACAAGGAGTCGAACTGGCTTCCGCCGCCGACGTACTGCCGAAGGAAACCCTCCATCGATGTTGACGCCCGGCAGCGGTACGTGGGCGCCCCCGACCGGTGGTGAAGTCAGGCTGATCGCGCTCAATCCACTCGGCGAATAGCCAATGTCCGCTCATGGCACGAAGCGGACAATCTTGATGGGCGCTGCGGCTACGGATGCACCGGGGGATATTGGCCACCAACCCAAAGAAGAAGCCCGGCACGCGGGGGCGGCCGAGCTTCTGCGTTCGCAATTGGGCATTGGCGCTGGCTTTTGGGAGCCTAGGGGGAACATTGCGCCAAATACCGCTAAAAGGATAACTCGCACTACTGACCTTAGTTCCTACGCGCCTTTCAGTTCAACGAAAATAAATTTAGATATTTTCGAGGGCTGGAAAACCATTTCGGCCAAATACGCAAGAAAAATACATAACTTTACCTGTGGCATAAGAGTCATTTTGTTCCAAACTGAATGACTAAAACTTAGTGTGACTGGAACCTTACCTCGCCTCGCCCGTTGGTTCTACAACTAGAAGCCAACCAAAAGAGAGGCCTATGATGACCAATATCCTTCGCAACAGCGCGCTCGCGCTTGCCCTACTCGGCGGCGTCGCGCTCGTTTCCACGCCTGCCCTCGCAAAGTCCTACAAGCACGGCCATTCCGGCAATTCGTGGAGCAATTACGCGCAGAACGACTCCTATCGCAGGCATAACCGCTCCGCCTTCCGCGCCTATGGCGGCAACGCTTATCGCTATCCCGGCTACGCCTATTACGGCCCCGGCGCCTATTACGGGTATGGGTCGAACTACAACTATGGCCGTCCTGGCTTAAGCATCATCATCCGCTAGAGGATGGCGCAGCGGCCTCGAGCCGCCCCTTGCCTCGTCAATGAGGCGAGGGGTGGCTCGCTAACTAACGACCCCGAGGACTGACAGATGAACGAGCGCAGCAATCAGCAGCTTAAAAGTGCTCTAGCAGCTGGAGAGCTTAGCCCACGCAAACAGGCTGTTGCGAAGGAGGTCCTTCGCAGACGCTACGCAGCCGCGGGGGGCGGGAGGCTATGGACATATGCGTGGCTCCCCCTCATTGCCGTGCTCGCTATCGCGCGATTGGTCCTGAGGCGGTTCCGGGACCGCCAGCAAGTTGAGAGCTAGTAGCGGGGGTTGGCCCCTTGGCCCGTGAGCGGAACGTAGTTTCCGCCGCGTCATCATCTTGCAACAGCCGGAACTTTCAGGTGGTGACTAGGTTGGTCTCAAGCTGACCATCGCTGCTAGTCAGCGCCGCACTAACTTCCTAAAATCTAATATGGAGGCTCCCATGGACTGGAACCGTGTTGAAGGAAACTGGAAGCAGGTCAAGGGCCAGGTCAAGGAGAAGTGGGGCAAGCTCACTGACGATGACCTCACCGCTATCAATGGCCGCCGCGATCAGCTCGAAGGCAAGATCCAAGAGCGGTACGGCTTGGCCAAGGACCAGGCGAAAAAGGAAATTGACGACTGGTATGGTGCGCAATCCTGGTAGAACCCAGACCTGTCGTTAGGATTCCCCAGCCCGGCCCTGCGCCGGGCTTTCTTTTTGGAAACGTTGGTCGTCGGCACTCAGTGCTGTTTTGCGCTGGCCGCAGGCGCGGTGATGGTAACGGTGGTGCCCTGAGGCCCACTAGATTTGTGGACCGTGGCGTTGAGTTGATGCGCGAGCGCCTCGACGATGCTCGTTCCCAGCCCAGTATGGGGAGTCTCGCCGGGCGCTTCGTTGGGTCCTGATCCATTGTCGGAAACCGAGAGCTGCCAGCCAGAATTATAAGCCTCGTATTTGACCAGGATCTCGCCTGCCTCGTTGTTAGCGAAGGCATGCTTCAATACGTTGATCACGAGTTCCGTCACGATCAGTCCAAGACTGACAGCTATGTCTGAAACTGCCGTGCCAGCAGTCGCTTCGACCTTAATCGAGACCGGGCGCCGTTCGCCGACCATCGACTTTGCGAGACTCTCGCACAGCTTCGACAAATAGGACCCGATGTTGATGCTTTCGTTCAACCCAGAGGCATGCAGCTGTTGTTGCACCGTTGCCACCGACATGACGCGCTG
>DFXC01000118.1:17417-22045 GCA_002383105.1 Hyphomicrobiaceae bacterium UBA4118 | reverse complement strand
AGCAGAAGAATGCTGGCGATGATTTGAAGACTGTTGGCGACGCGGTGCTGCATCTCCTGCAGTAAAACTTCCTTTTGTCGGACCAGCTCGTCTTTTTCACGCTCAGCGTCGCGGCGCTGGGTTACGTCTTCTATCGCCAGCAGCAGGGCCGTGCTTGATCCGTCTTCGCCTAACACTTGTCGGGCGTTGAGGAGCATCACGCGCCGTCCAATGGTTGGGAATTCGTGTTCGACCTCATAGGCCTCGACTGAGCGATGTCTCGGAATGATTTCTTCGAGTACGGTCCGAAGCGCTGGAATGTTCCACTGCCCGTCGCCTAGTTCGTAAAGCCTTCGGCCCTGCGTATCCTGCGGCGCCACCGCGAAAGTCCGGTAAAAGGAGCGACTCGCTGCAATGACGCGCAAGTCGTGATCGAGCACGACAAGGGGCTCCCGGACGGTATCAACGATGGCCTCCGCCAGGGTTTGCCCGTGCGCAACAGTGGCCAAAGGGTTGCGATCCGCCACGTCGGAAGAGTCCTCTCCATCTGCGCCTTGGATTTTATCAGACTTGACGGCGGAGCCGAACCTCGCCGGTCGGAAGAGGCTCGCCCAAAATACAACCGCCGGAGTCGGCGTGGAGAGCAAACGGCCCCAGGAAAGACCCGAGGCCCCCTCATCACTCGCCCTTACACCTCCGATTTAGGCGTTCCGGCGAGTGCGACAATTGATTTTAGACTCAACTCCCCTTTAGAACCAGCGTCCCCGACCGTACCAACCACCTCCAAAAATAAGAACTACGAGGATGATGATGATTAGAAGTGTTGTGTTGTCCATGTCGTCCTCCTACTGTCAAAATTCTACTATCCGGACGCGAACCAGACGGAGTCGCTCCTAAAGCCTCTCAACTGCACCATCGGTGAGTCGGATACGGGGCTCGATCGGAGTTCTCGAATCGAGTCCCTCGTGCGGAAGCTGCAGCTTAGACCCGAAGGACTCCCAACTTGAGGGCGCAGGCTCGATCGATGTGGATGCGGTTGCGGCGGATGCCGAAGAGGTCAAGAGCGCCACTATCAGAATTGCTCCAAGGCCCTTCGTCAGAGCTGTGCTGGCTCGCTCGAGGGGTGAACTCACGAGAAATGCCGCGGAGTTGGCGTGCTGCGTCCACCAGTGAGAAGGCCGAATAGGAAGCCCACACCCAAGCCAATACCGATTGCTGTCAGCGGGTTGTGCCGAACGGCACTCCCAGCCTCCTGGAGGCTGTCCGTCACCGTATCGTGCGCACGCTCGTACTGGCGAGTCGCCATGTCGCCAACGCTGCTACCGAGGTCCTTAATATTGTCGCGGATTTCCTCGGCGTCCGAAGAAACATGATTTTGGCTAGCGAAATTTTTCGCCTGCGCTGATGCGCCAGCTGTATTACCCATGGGGTTCTCCTTGAAGGTGGAGCGTCACTCGCAGAAAGATCGGGCGAGACGCTTACAGGAGAACCGCCCGAGTACGGTATTTGTTCCTGCGCGCTATCATAAGCTTGTTGGAAGGCTCGCCATGTTGGCTAGCTCGCGGCTCCGACACGTGCGTTCGATGGCAAGAAACCCCTCCTCTAATCTCCCGCTCGAGCCTCCGTCCGATGGCGCACGATGTCCTCAGGTTCCTGGTCGTCGATTTTTGTGAGCGAGTTGTTTGCCTGACTGTGCGCGTGCAACAGCTCGTCGAGTTTGGCCTGCAGCGCCTGCGTATCTCGGTGCTCCGTGCGCTGTATGAGCAGGGTCATGAACCAGACGGCTAGAGTGGCAACGCCATGCCAATCGAGCGAAGCGCGATCTAGGACGAACCAGAGCACCGCATAAAGGACGATGATGCCGTAGGCCCCCGGGTGAGCGGCCAATTCGCCAAGCCTCGTAAGCGAGTGCCGGATCGCATCTGAAGCGGAAGGACTCGCCAATTAGAAACCGACACCAAAATAGAAGCCGATGGCGACGAAAGCGATAATAATGCCCAATAGTCCGAAGGCGAGAACGTAGCGCACGTGGTGTCCCGTGACGCCCCCTCTGGCCTTATTTGTGGATAAGGAGACCGGCTGCGCCAAGGCGCCAGCGACATCACTCATCGAATTCTCCTTTTGGGGCTGATGCGTCACTCACGAGGAAAGTGAGCTCAAGCAGAACCGGATAAGTAGCTCTTTGTTCCCTGCCGTTCACCCGACGCGCTCTGGGGAACCAAACTCTCCGACGCGGGTTCTACTATCGACTGGACCGCGAGCATCCTGCCCCCCGCAAGCGGTCCCCGCCGACATTAAGCAGAAACCCCGGACCTTCCTCCGGGGTTTTTGTCGTCTCCTGGCAAATAACAAACTGGAAATTATAGGCTTTCTGGGCAGGTTAACGAACGGTGGTGAAGGGCTGGTAGTAAGGCGGACAGGCCACCTTGTCGCCGATTGTGTGGGCAAGGGTGGCTCGAAGACGAGATTACTACCTGGCAGGAGGCGCGGATCGCCGAGCGCGAGGCCGCTGTCCACAGCCCACCTCCTAGGCTTTCGCGATGCCGGCCACAGCCGGCGTTCCCTCGACGGGCGTGGGATCCCTGGCCGCAGGCCGAACGTTGGTGACCGAAGCCAAGGGCTACAAAGGGGTCAAGATCAACAAAAACATCAAGGTCAACAAGAACATCAAGGTGCACAAGAACATCAAGGTCAACAAGAACGTCTACGTCAGCAAGAACGTCTATGTGAAAAATTGGTCGCGCAAGCCCTACTACGGAAACGTCATCGCCGGCGTTGCCTTGGGAACCATCCTCGCAACCACCATTGTGCCCGTCGCGCCTGCACCCAATCTCTGCTGGTACTGGACCAATCCCTCACACAATCGCGGCTATTGGGATTATTGCTACTAAGCTCGCAAGCCTGCCGGCATCACCGCGCCGGTCGGAGCTACTGTTTTGCATTCATAAGTGCATAAGAGCATCGCGCTTCTTTCACAGGGGCGCAGCGGTTGTATGATTCCCCACTCAATAAATGGTAGGGGGAAACCATGACCGTTAGCGCTCTGCTCGTAGCTCTGATCATCGGCGCCGTCGCCGGCTGGCTCGCGGGTCTCTTGGTGCAAGGAACGGGATTCGGTCTGCTTGGCGATATCCTAGTGGGCATTGTCGGCGCGCTCATCGCCGGCGCTTTATTCCCAAGCCTCGGTATCAATCTTGGCGGCGGCGTTCTCGGCGCGATCATCGCCGCTACGCTCGGCGCGGTGATCCTTCTCGTCATCGTCCGTCTCATAAGGCAAGCGATGGCGTGAACCGAAGCTGCCGACCGGAACAAAGAGCTAGAGCGCTATCGCAATCCAATCTCGGCGATAGCGCTCTGGGCCTCGAACGGTCGGGGCAGGCGATAAAACAGCCCCGCGTAAATCTTCGTCAAAGATTCGGCATGGGCTCCACGAACAGGACGTTCAGGTCGCCCGCTGGGACGTAATCGTCCTCCGCCAGCGTGAAGGTGGTGGGGCCGGCGCGCTTGATGCCTTTGGCGCAGAGGGAGACGAGGGCCTTGTCGGAAGGCTTCTCCACCGTCAGCCGGAACTTCTGAATGGGGCCGAGCCAATTGCCGGCGGTCGTCAGCACGTATTTCAGCTCAGTGCCGGCAAGGATGTCCTGCGAGGCTTGCTTCAGCGCGGCTTGGGCGGCGCTGATGAAGTCCTGGTCCATGCAGAACAGCGTGCGCGTCTCGGGCGTGGCAAGATCGTCCTTGGCGAAGAAGAAGCGCCGCGGCACCGGCTTATAGCGATGCGTCACCTCGATGGTGCTCCCGGCCGGGAAGGTCTGGAACCAGTAGAAGGTGATGTGCGTGTCCCAGTGCGTATTGGCGAGCGGCTTGTTCTCGGCGCCGAAGGTCGTGTTCCAGTCGATCACGCCATAGCGTTCGAGCTCCTGCCTGGCGTCCTGCGGAAGATCGTCGAGACGGGTGTTGAGCGCACTCCCCGCCCCTTCGCCGGGAGCGAGCATGGTCAGCGGAATGTCATAGCGCTTCAGAATGTCGGTAACGTCGACGCCGAAGCGGGTCGCCTTGATCTCGACCGAGGGCTCGACTTGCTTGCCCTCCGCCGTCACCTGAAAATCCATGACGTTGACGGGGTCGCGGCCTCCGAGGTCGTAGTTGCCCTCCTCGCCGATATTCATAACCGGAAGCGGGAAGGCGACCAGCGTGGCGATGTCGTGGTCGGCCCTGTTGTGGAAGTGATAGGTGACGCGGACCTCGTCGCGGCTCAAGTAGAGATCCTCTGACTCCATGCTGATGTCGGGATTGAAGGTGAGCGTGAGGCCTCCGGCATCGAGGCTTGCCGTCGAGTCGTTGGCGAGCACCACCGATGTTTGCAGGAGGACGGCGAGCGCCGCCAATGCTCCGAGCCAGATCGCATGGTTAGAGCAGTCGTGCGGAACCCGCCTGCTTCGATGATACGCAACACCAAGCGCGTCGCCGCTGCGCGCAAGGACTTGCTCAAACCCGTGACGGTCAGCTCCCATCGTGTCTCCCTATTTCAAGGGAGGAAGGGCCTGCGGTTGGGTCATAACGACTTGATTGTGGTGGAAGCAGCCCCCGAGCGCCATGAACGCGGCGAGGACCGCCAAAATGGCGATCATACGCAAACGCATTACTTACCC
>DFXC01000118.1:15686-17159 GCA_002383105.1 Hyphomicrobiaceae bacterium UBA4118 | reverse complement strand
ATATTTGGTGACGAAATTGCCACAGTGTTGGGCGCCGTTTTCGCTGTGAATCCGCCAGTCGCGCGCCTTCGCGGCCAATTGCACCCCGCTCCTCACCAAAAATCGCCCGCGCGTCCACCATTCGTTAACCGTATCGGGGTGCAATTGGCCTCAAGCCAAACAGCCCCGCGCGCCCCGTGCCAGAGAACCGATTCCTTCAATCATTTTGTACGGTTGTCGCCGGCGCCATCCTGGTTTGCGGCACCATGGTGTTTCTTGCGGTGACTGCCGAGTGGGGTCATCCAGGGAGCGAGGTCGAAATGTCCGCGCCCGCGCAAACGGATCTGGCCCGGCCCTCGACTCTCAAAAAGACCGAGCCGGTAGCTCGGGCTCCCATCGAACTGCCGACCGCGGCGATTTCGGGTGCCTCGGACCAGGCCGATATCGATGACACGGCTTCGATCGCCGATCTGCCGCAAGCCGCGGAGCCCGAAGCAACCAGCGAGACGCCATCGCCCGCGGCAGGCAGCGATGCGGAGGCCGCCACCGAGGGCACCCCGCTGAACGCGGAAACTGCCGATGCGCGTCCGGACGAGGCTCGCCCCCATCCCGCGCCCGGCAACGACACATCGGTGGACATGTCAGTGTCCGAAGGCGATGTGCATGAGGATGCAGCGCCACAGGTGGCGATCGCCACGCCGTCTGAACCGCCAAGCCCCGTCGCCGGCAGCACCATCACCGCCAGCGTGGAGAACGGCACAAGCAAGACCGCGGGCGTCGAGCAAGCAGCGGCGCCGCAGTCCGCGTCAAAGGCCACTGAGGCGGGGATCGCAAAGCCCTCTCAGCCGAAAAGCGCTATCGCCAGCACAAACAAGGCCGGCGTGGCGAATGGTACCAGCAAGACGGTGAGCGCTGAGCCCGCGGCCGGTAAGGTGACGACGCCATCAGCCACGCCCAAGGCTGGCAAAGAAGCGCCGCGTCTGAAGCAGGCCGCGCGCCCCACTCCCCCGCAAGAAGAGGCGTCTCAGCCGCGCAGCACGAGCACTTGGAAGCCCATGGCACTCGCGCCAGCCGACAAGCCTTCGACTTCTCTTACCCGGGCTCCAACCAGTCGGCCAAGCAGCGGCAACTATGGTGCGCAGGTCTGGTCGGCGCTTGCCCGTCATAAGCCCAAGGCGGGTGAAAGCGGCAGCACGACGGTGATCTTCGCCATCGGCGATGCGGGCGCGCTCAGATTCGTGCGCGTCGGCCGTTCAAGCGGAAACGCCCGGCTCGATCAGCTGGCGCTCGCGACCGTGCGCAATGCCGCCCCCTACCCTGCGCCGCCCGGGGGTGCGCAGTCCTTCACCATCCGGATTGATTTCCACTAGACGCCGATCATACGACCGGTCGCGAGCGCGCTTAAGTCCGCTGCGGCGTGGCTGGTCGCGCGGCAGGCGCAGCCGATCGAGGGCCGCCGACAAGCCAGGACACCGTTTCCACCCTTTGTGGTGG
>DFXC01000118.1:1888-15530 GCA_002383105.1 Hyphomicrobiaceae bacterium UBA4118 | reverse complement strand
CCGGGGCATAGGGTGCGTTCCGCGCGCGATAATCCTCGACGACCTGGGAGACGGTGCCAGTCCAGGCTTCAGGCCGGGTCAGATGCGGCGGAAGCAGCGTGAAGGGGTCGCCCACGGCCTCCTCGATCTGGCTCTGTGTCAGATTGCGCGCCTCTTGCAGGCTCGCGCCCGAGAGATTGGCACCCGCGAGCTTGGCACTGGCGAAATCGGCGCGCTCAAGGAGCGCCTCTCTGAGATCGGCGCCGGAGAGATTGGCGCCGTCGAGCCGGGCATCGCTTAGATCGGCGTCCCAAAGGTCAGCCCAGGTCAGATTGGCGCCCGTGAGTGTGGCGAAACGCAGCGAGGCGTGCCTGAGGCGCGCGGACGCAAGATTGATGGGTCCGCCGCTAATCGGCCCCATCTGCCGCTCGCCGGCGCTGAGCGCGATACCGGTCAGATTCGGGATGGTCGAGGGATTTTGCGCGCGCCAAGCATTCCACGACCGAGGGCCGCGGCGCAACGCTTCGACATGTTGGGACTCTGCGGACACAACGCACGCAACAACGAGAAACGCAACTCGCACGAACGCTACAAGATGATACGCAACGCGAAACGAAACACAACGAAGAGTTCACCCTAATGCAAACGCGCGGTTACCGGCAAGCGCCCAGAGGTTGATCGTCCACACCTCTCTCGCTTATCGAGCGACCGCGTCCATCCTTCCCCCAAAAAGCGAAGAGCCGCCCGGAGGCGGCTCACGCAATTGGAGAAAATGGATGGCCAAGCCGGAGACGGCTATGGCCTTGGCCGGCCCGGTCAGCCGCCGATGCGCGCGGTGCCGGAATGGCCGTCGTTACGCGTCCATTGCACGCTCGAACCGTTGCGGGTCAGCTTGTAGCAATAGGCCTTGGCGTCCATCCAGCTCGACCATTGCTGGCACAGCTGGTCGTTGGCGACCCACCACTTGCCGGTGTCAGAAGCGCCGTCGCCCCGCGAGAAGCTCGCCGCGATCGTGCTCATCTTGCCGGACATGTGGCCATTGGCGGCATAGCGGATCGGCAGCTCGAACCCCGAGACGTTGAGATAGACGGTCTTGCCGCTGATGGCCTTGCGCAGCTCATCGCCGGCAAGCGTGATCGGATCGGCAAGAGAGGCGGTTGCCGGGAGGGCGAGCCCTGCGGCCAATACAAATGCTCCGATTTTCATCGCTTCCCCTTCGTTCTTGTCTTGGAACTGACACGTGAAAGCACGACAGCGCCGGGCAAAGGCGGTCTATTTGGGGCTAACCCGAGGGAATCGCGTGACAAAGTTAAGGTGATTTAAGTCTGAAACGATCAGCCCTTGGCCTGCCGGTTCGCCCGCGCGCTCGCGGCGAGGCGTTGGCGCCTGCGCATCGCCACGACATTGATCACCTCGACGGCGGCGGCAAAGGCCATGGCGAAATAGATGTAGCCGCGCGGAATGTGAAAGTGGAAGCCGTCGGCGATCAGCGCTGCCCCGATCAGGAGCAGGAAGGAGAGCGCGAGCATCTTGGTCGTCGGATGGCGCTCGATGAAGGCGGCCACCGGCTCTGAGGCGAAATACATGACGAGGATGGCAACCGCCACCGCCGCGATCATCACTTCGACATGCTCGGCCATGCCGACCGCGGTGATGATCGAATCGATGGAGAAGACGAGATCGATGACGGCGATCTGCAGAATGGCGGAGACCATCGTGTCGGCGACAGATGCCTCCCCGCCCTCCTCCTCGCCTTCGATGTCCTGATGCATCTCGCGCGTGCCCTTGACCAGGAGGAACAGGCCGCCGGCGATGAGGATGAGGTCGCGCCAAGAAAAATCGTAACCGGCGAAGCTGAAGAGGGGCGTCGTCAGATGAATGATATAGGCAATGCCGCCCAGCATGATGATGCGGAAGATGAGCGCCAGCAACAGCCCGACGCGCCGCGCCGTCAGCCGCTGCTCGGGATGCATGCGCGACACCATCAGCGAGATGAAGACGACGTTGTCGATGCCGAGCACGACCTCCATCGCGCTCAAGGTAATGAAGCTCGCCCAGATATGCGGGTCGGTCAGCCAGTCGATGAGCATCATGCGCTTGGCGTTCGGATGAAGGTGGAGGGTCTGCTCAGGGGTTCTGCCGGAGCTAATAGCTTAGCTGCAAATCGAGGTCCATCGTCAATGCAGCAGAGATCACCGTCAGGCGTCGCGCAGCGACCGCCACAGCCCGACGCTCGCAAAATAGGCAGCGGTGACAATGAGCAGAACCTGCACCCACAGGGCTGAAGGAAAAGGATTGGCGATGGCAAAAGCCGCAGCTCCTGCCCAGACGGCGGTCACGAAACCGGTGAGCAAGCGGAGCCGCGCCACGCGAAACGGATGCACCGAGAGGATCGGCACGAAGGTGAGAAGGACGAGGACAAAGACGATCCCAAGCGAGACGAAGGGCTCAGGCCGGAGCGCGAACAGATAGAGCAGGACGATATTCCAGGTCGCCGGGAAGCCCACGAAATAGCCCTCCTCCGTCTTGCTGTTGAGATCGGCCACGTGGAACAGGCTCGACAGCAATATGGCGATCGCTGCAGGCAGGCGGGACGTGGGGGGCAACAGGTCCGTCTCGGTCAGCACGAAGGCGGGAATCGCGCAGTAGGTCAGGTAGTCGACGATCAGATCGAGGCGCTCGCCGCTGAAACGCGGCAAGACGGTCTTGACGTCGACGTGGCGCGCCAGAGGTCCGTCGATGGCGTCGACAACGAGGGCAACCCCCAGCCAGACGAACATCATCTGCCAGTCCCCCGCATGCGCCGCGCGTAGCGCAAGGAGCGCGAGGACCGCGCCCGTCGCCGTCAGGAGATGCACCGAAGCGGCGGCGATGCGCGCGATCATTCCGGGTGGTAACGGGCTCTAGAAGCGGCGCTTGACCTTACCGAGCACGGTGACGTCGCCATTGTCATCGAAGGTCGGTCCTTGCTGCAGATCCAATTGCTGCTGCTCTTGGCCATAGAGCAGCTCGAGGCCAAAATCGAGCTTGGGCAGGATGCTGTAGCCGAACACCTTGAGGCCCTTGCTGTCGGCGCTCGGAGCGGCAGGCGCGTTTGGATTGCCGACTTGCAGAGCGGGCGCCTTGGCTTGCGGCGCGGCCTCCGTGGCCGCTGCGGGCGGCGGTGCCGGGGTCTCCTGGAAGGCAAGTGCGGGACCGGCGCCAAGCGACAGCGCGGCCACCACTCCAGCAATGGCGAAAGGCCTCCGCATCATTCTGTCTCCGCCTGCTTAAGATGGCCGCCTGGTTGAGGCAATGCAAGCCTGTCCAGAACGCAGTTAACTGGTTGTTAATATTGGTGAATTCCAGGATTTTCGAGTCCACTGTTGCCGCCGGGCAACAGCGGGGGCGGCTCGAGTCGCAAGCTTCCGCGCTGGCAAAGGCAAAAAAAACCGCCCCCGAAGGGGCGGCTCGCTCGGCTCCCGGGAAGGGGGAACTGTCGCTTAGAAGTAGAGGCGGGCGCCCATATACACCAGATCGAAGCCATCCAATGGCACCGCGATGTGGTTATTGTTGGAGTCGATTAAGCTGAAGGTGGGCTCATCGAAATGCTGGTAAACGACATAGACATGCATTGCGGCCGCCTCGAGCTGCTGATCGAACGCAAGCGTCCAGTCCCTGACGTCGGTCCCGACGACCTGGTAACAATCCGAATGACCCCTGACAGATGAAGGTGATGACGGGCACGGGCTACCGGTTGCTTTCAGTACACCGACTGGAAAAGCGGTGCTTCGGATTAGCCCATCGGCCATAACGCCGAGTCTGGTGTTCTGCGAAGCGTCGCCGAAGACGGGCTGGGCAGGATTGCCGGAGACGCCACTGCTGCCCTGCGCGAAGCCGTCATTCACGTTGGAGAGCCCGCCCCAGAAGGTCGATTCGCCAAGCTTATCCAATCCGAACCAAGGCATCTTCCGCTGGATGCCGCCCTGAACGTTCCAGGCGTTCATCGCGGGCGGAGCCTTGTGAGTGAAGGCACCTATCGCGTTGCTGTCGTTCGTGTCCGAGGTGCTCCAGGCACCGTAGACGAACAGGCCCGTCGGCTTATTCTTGATGGCGGCCGAGACTGCCTCTTCATTGAAGTCGCGCCGGAACCCTGCCAGACCGCTGCCGGCGTTCTGCAAGCGCGCGTCGCGGAGATTCTCATAGCCGGCGCTTGCGGCAACCGCCCAGGTGTCGGCCCATGTGTTCTTGTAGCGCAAAGCGGCACCCCAATCGGTATCTTCGAACCAACCCGCTGAGGCGCTGAAGCCCTTCCACGTGGGTGACCAATAGGCGAAGCCGTTGCGGCGCGTGGAGCAGTTGAACTGGTCGCCCGAACTATAGCAGCGGGCGATATTAGACCAGGTCAGACTCGACAGCCCCTCAGCGTTGTTGAAGCCTTTTGGCCGCAGGCGAAAGCTGTCGTTCATGCGAAAGTCTGCGACCATCGTATCCGAGAGACCCCCGCCCTCGCCGGACTCCGTCGAAATAAACTCCATGGTGTCCTTGGTGACGTCGTATTTGGGCGTGGCCGTCAGTCCCCAACGCAACTCGCCATAGTTCTTATTGCCGATGAACATCTGCGACCAACGAACGTTCATCATTCCAAGAGCATCGCCTTGGTTGTCGTCGTCGAACTGGTTCACCTGCTGAGAAGCAGCGCGCCTGAACTCCGCTTCCAGTCTATAGCCCGCAGTCCAGTCGCCGGCGATTTTGGCCGTTCCCTTGAAGCCGAAGCGCGTGGACTCCATGAAGTTGTTGACTTGGTAAGCGCCCTTCTCATGGCCATCGTCCCACATCTCTATGGCTTCGTTGACCTTACCGTAGATGGTCAACGTGACTTTCTTATTCCCCTTGCGCACGGTGGTGGCTTCTAGCTCGGCCACGCGCTCCTCGAGATCGGCGCAGCAATCGCCGCCGAGATCGGCAGCTTTTGCAGGCTTATGCACAAAGAGCACCGTTCCCATCACGCAAAACACGGTGGCAATCGCCGTCCGGCTTGCGATGTCCCTCAATCCCCCGATCATGACCCCTCCACTCTGTTTGAATAACACGTGTTTGCTAACCACTTATTTTTATTAGAAGATTCCGCTTTTCCCCCGCCTGTCCGCGCTCGAAATTCGTCGCCGAGCAACATCGGCTCACGCTGCGGTTCTATTGGATGAGCAATGACGTTCTCATGACAGGCAAGAGACAGCTCGATTTTTGCGTGTTTCTATTGCCAATCGGCCACAGATCACCGCGGGTCACCGAGGAGTGCTCCCGGGAGCGCTGGGTCCGATCAAGCTTCTGAGGAAATGCAGGAAATTCGCGCGCCGCGGTCAGGCGATTAGGCCACCCTGGAAGCGCAGGCTCTCTGTCGCTCGCCGGCACCTGAAGGGGCTGAAAAAGGGGCCGCACTGCCCTTCTCGCGCCGTATGGCCACCGACTCACGCGAACGGGAAGCGGAGATACCTCAGAATCGAAGGGCCGCCCCGAAAGGGCGGCCCTCAACTGCTCTCCCCAGGGAAAGGAGATCAGTTCTCTAGAAATAGATGCGAGCGCCCGTATAAAAGAGGTTGAAGTCGTCGAGCGGTGCCGCGACGTGTTGCAGATTTTTGTCGACCAAAGTCACGTCCGGCGTGAAATGCTGCCAGACTGCGAAGAGATGCATCCCAGACTTTTCTAGTTCCTGATCCAACGCGAGGGACCAGCGGTTGACGTCGGCGCCAGTGATCTCGGTATTTACGGCCACATTCTGAAAGGTGAACGCGGGAAGGAACCGATCGGCGGGGATGCCCCCGACGTTTGTTCCATTGGCGGGGAAGACGCCGCCAAGGCTACTCGCGCCAAGGCCGTTATGGATGTCCGAGTAGCCGCCCCAGAACGAGGTTTGTCCAAGCGTATCCAGCCCGAACCACGGCATCTTTCGCTGGATGCCAGCCTGAACGTCCCAAGCGCTCATCAGAGGGTCGCTGGTTCCGGTAAAGACGCCCGCGTGAACTGTGTTGCTGTCATTGTTCTGCGAGAAGCTGAAGGCGCTGAAAACAAAGAGGCCGGTCGGCTTATGCTTGATCGAGGCCGAGCCTGCCCAATCCTGAATGTCTCGGCTGAAGTTCGTAAACCGACTTTTGTTCGTTGGGGTTGGGCTTGGTCCATTGGCATCCCCGCCACCACCGCTCTGCAGGCGTTCGTCGCTGGTTTGCGAGTAGCCTATGCCCGCGCCCACCTCGAAGGCGTCACCCCACTCCTTCTTGTAGCGTAGAGCCGCGCCCCACTCGTAGTTTTCAAAAAAGCCGACTGAGGCGCTGAAGCCTTCCCAAGTCGGACTCCAATAGGCGACACCGTTCTTGCGCGTAGAGCAAACGAAGGCGTTGGTTGAATCGTAGCACATCGAAATGTTCTGCCATTTCAGCGTAGTCTTGGCGGTCGCTGCATTGGGCGCCGAACCCAACAAACCCTCCGCATTGTCAAAACCCTGCGGGCGCAAGAAGAAGCCCTGCATCATGCGGTTGTCGGAGTGCATGGTGTCTTCGAGGTCCGTGACGTTGGTGTCCTTGGTGATGTTGTAGACAGGCGTGGCGGTCAGGCCCAAGCGCACTTCGCCGAGCTTCTTATTGTTGACGTAAAAAAATGAGTGACGAACGTTTAGCCTTCCAAGAGGGTCGTTGGCGTTGTCATCGTCGAACTGGTTCAACTTCGCAGAGTTAGCTTCCGTGGTTTCGATCTCAAGCCGATAGCCTCCAGACCAATCGCCGGTGATTTTCGCTGAGCCCTTCACCCCAAAGCGCGAGGATTCGTAGTTGTTGTCGACGGTGTAGGTTCCCCTCTCATGGCCATCATCCCAGAAGAGAATGGCCTTGTTGACCTGGCCATAGAGGGTCACCGAGACCTTCTTGTTGCCCTTGCGGACCGTGGTCGCTTCGAGATCGGCAACGCGCTCTTCGAGATCGGCGCAGCAGTCGCCGCCAAGATCGGCGGCTCTAGCTGGCGCGTGCGGATACGCACCCATGATTAATGTCGCGCCGGCGGCGATGAGCAGGCGAGAACGTTGACCCAGCCCCCAAACCATGATTCTAACCCCCGTTTTTATGTAACTAAACACTACCAAACAGGTCGTGTTTGGCAATGAGCCTGCATTTCTTTGTTTGGCCGGTCGTTAGAAAGGCTTTGCTTTGTGACATATCTACCACAGGTGCATGGCCAAGCAAGGTTTCCGGGGAGTCTTGACCCTCGACAAGGTCATCGCGGAGGCCACAGGACCAAATGGCGCAGGCAATCAAACCACGTTACGCTGGTCAAGATCGGTTTCCGGCTCCGGATTCTCCAGGTGTTTTCAAGACGTAATGAGTGACGGCGGCGAAATTTCCGAGGTTAGGGCGGTGCGGGACGTCGCCGTGGTCGGCTCTGGTCCCGCGGGCCTTGCCGCTGCACTTGCGCTCGCCCATGTGGGCGCCGACGTCGCGCTGATCGGGCCTTCTCCGGTCAAAACCAGCGTCGGGCCGCTCGAAACGAGAACGGCAGCGTTGCTCACAAGCTCGGTCGACCTGTTGAAGGCGTTGCAGGTGTGGCAGGCGCTCTCGCCTCAGGCCGCGCCGCTCAAGGCCATCCGCATCATCGACGCCTCACGGAACCTGCTCAGGGCGCCTGACATCGAGTTCAAGGCGAGCGAGCTCGGGCTCGAAGCCTTCGGCTACAACATTGCCAACACCGCGCTGGTCGAGGGGCTTTATGCGCGCGCGCAAGAGGTGTTGCCTGCGGTCATCCCGGCAAGCGTCAGGCATATCGCGCTTGATGGGAGCGAGGTCCGGCTCACATTGAGCGAAGGCGCGCCTATGCCCGTGCGTCTCGTGGCTGGCGCCGACGGCAAGCGGTCGATCTGCCGCGAAAGCGCAAAGATCGCCGTGACCGAGCGGCGTTACGACCAGGGCGCCATCGCCACGAGCTTTCGCCACACGCTTCCCCATCAGGGCGTCTCGACCGAACTGCACAAAGAGCAAGGTTCGGTGACCACCGTGCCGCTGCCAGACCCTCGCGCCTCGAGCATGATCTGGGTCGGCCCTCTCTCCGAGATCATGCCCTTGATGCTACTCGACGAGGCCAGATTCGAGGACGCGCTCGGCGAGCGCCTTGGCGGTCTTCTCGGCAGCCTCTCGGAGGTCGGCGCGCGTGCCCAGTTCCCGGTGGCGGGGCAAAGCGCCGACATGATCGCATGCAACCGCACGGCGCTGGTGGGCGATGCGGCCCACATCCTGCCGCCGATCGGCGCGCAAGGATTAAATCTCGGCTTTCGCGACGCGGCAGCCCTTGCCGACTGCGTTGCCGAAGCGCTGCGGCGGGGCGGCGATCCTGGCGGCGAGGACGTGCTCGCCGCCTATCGGCGCGCCCGGAAGCTCGACGTGCTGACGCGAACCGTGGGCGTCGATCTCCTCAGCCGCTCGCTGCTCACCTCGCTCATTCCCTTGCAGGCGGCGCGCGGCATCGTCTCGCATGGGCTCAACGCGCTGCCCCCGTTGCGCCGCATCGTCATGCGTCTCGGGCTCGCGTCTCCGACCGAGCTGCCTACCCTGATGCGGCCCGCCCCCGGCTGAGCGCTGTTCCGGGCTTGACGCCCCTCCCGGCATTTGCCACGAGGGGTGGCCTCCAGCACCCAGTGCGAATTCGACAATCCAACGACAAGGAGCGTGTCAGTGGCCAAACGCTCTGACATCCCGCCGCTTCGCGACCTGCGTTATCGGTTCGAGTATCTCGGCTTACGTTTCCTGATCGGCCTCGTCAGGCTGCTTCCGCTCGACCTCGCGGCCACCATCTCAGCCAAGGCGTGGCGTCTCCTCGCGCCCCACAACCGCCGGCACAAGCGCGCGCTTGCCAATCTCGAGCGGGCCTTTCCCGAGAAGAGCCCCGAGGAACGGGAGCGCATTGCCCGCGCCATGTGGGGGAATCTCGGGCGGGTCATGGTCGAGACCATGAATATCGACCGCATCCTGAACGATCCCGGGCGGCTGCACACCACCAACGGGCACTGGATCACGCGCTACAAGGAGAAGATGGGGCCGGTCCTCATCGTCACCATGCATATGGGCAATTGGGAGCTCGGCATGTGGCCGGTGACCTTGGCCGGCGTGCGCCCGGCCGGCGTCTACCGGCAGGTCAAGAACCCGTATGTCGACCGCTACCTCCGCGCCCAGCGCCAGAGGCTTTATCCCGGCGGCCTGTTCGGCCGCGGCCGCGCCGCGGGCCAGGACGAGACCCAGAAGACGGCGCGCCTCATCATGGATTATGTGCGCCAGGGCGGCCGGCTCGGCTTCATCTCCGATCTCTATGACGCGAACGGGATCGCCGTGCCGTTCTTCGGCTATCCCGCCAAGAGCATGCCGATCGCCGCCATGATCGCGCGCCGGGTCGGCGCCCGCATCTGGATCGGACGCTGCATCCGCATCGGCAACCGCGCCTGCTTCGACGTCAATGTGAATGAGCTCAGGATTCCGCGCACCAGCAACCAGGCCGAGGACATCCGCTCCATTACCGCCGCGATCCAACGCCACTTCGAAATCTGGATCCGAGAGACGCCGGAGCAATTCATGTGGTCAAACCGGCGCTGGTCCTGAGCACAAGCCTCAACGACCGTTGACAGCACCGCCTGGCTTCGCTCTTATCTTATAAAGATTCGGGGACAGGTGTCGTGTCATGTCTACCGTCCGCAGCGCCAGATTCCAGATCGGCCAAGTGGTGCGCCACAAGGTCTATCCGTTTCGCGGCGTGATCTTCGACGTGGACCCAACCTTCAGCAATACAGAGGAGTGGTACCGTTCCATTCCGCAGGAGGCCCGGCCCAACAAGGACCAGCCCTTCTATCATCTGCTCGCCGAGAATGCCGATACTGAATACATCGCCTATGTCTCCGAGCAGAATCTTATTCCCGATGCCTCGGACGAGCCGCTGCGCCACCCGCAAGTGCCCGAGCTGTTCGAGGACCTGAGGGACGGCATCTACCGCTTCCGCTTCCTGCAAGAGCACTGAGCCGGGACGCGAGCGGCACGCGGGTCAAGCGAAAGGCCGCCCCGGGAACCCGGCGCGGCCTTGTTAAGTCTCCAGACCTTATAAGTCTAAGTCGGCGCTTACGGCGTCGCTGGCACGGCGGGCTTTTTCTGCGCCGCCGAGGAGGTGGCGGTTCCAGCCGGGGCTGCCGCGGCGGCCGTCGGGTCACCGGTCTGCTGAGCCTCTTTCTTCTGCTGCGCCTCGGCCGCCTTGGCGGCGAGCTCAGCCTGACGCTTGCGGAACATCTCCATCAGCTGACGCCGCGACTCTTCGTATTTGGCGCTGTCCACCGGCGCGCCGTCGTAAGCTTTGCCGAAACCAGTCAGAGGGACGGGAAAGCCCATCGTCTTCTGCTGGATGTTCATGGCGGCGACGACCATTTGCTTGCCCTTGCGCATGCTGTCGAACAGCTCCTTCGTCAGCTCAAGCTGCACCTGGCAGCTGGTGGGGAAGCAGATCGTGTATTGCAGCTGAATCGGTTGCTCGTCATCGATCTTGATCTGCACGCCTGCCGGAATAACGAGCGCATAGGCGGTCGGCACCCTGACGAGAAGCTGCTGCTTCTCCTCACCCTCGACCTTGCGCACGGCGGCGGCGATCAGGACCATGCCGGTATTGGGCTCGAGCCCCTCGTGATTGGTGAGGCAGATTTCCTTGTTGTTGGTCTGATCGCTCTTCATGCAGAGCTTGACCCAGGCGTCCTCGGGCGCCCCGCCGACAGATGGTGCCGCAGCCATGGGCGCGCCGGCTGCTGCAGGTGCGGCGCCCCCAGGGGCTGCCGGTGCCGCGGCTGGCGGCGTTTTTGGCGCCTGCGTGGCTTTAGGCTGGCCTGTTGCCGGCACCTGTTGGGCCATGGCCAAAGGCATGGCGATGCCCAGAGCGAGCGCCCCAAGACCTGCATACAGCATCCCACGACCCGCAACGCGGCGCAGCATGTTCCATTGATCCATGGACCAGATCATTAATCGACCTTTCCTCTCTTCGCGGGCAGGTTCAGGTCTATACCGCATGACCCCGTACCCCGCATCCCTTGCTGATAGGGTCAATACCCGAATTGAGGCGTAGACGTGGCTAAACGCCTTGAATCGGAGGGCTTCTTCACCTCTTGCTGGCGACCGCTAACCCTCTTCATTACTGCCCGTAGCTCTAGCGCCGGATTGCGTTGCAAACGATGTTACCCTTAACTCCGTGCTGCAATGCGGAAAGCATCTATAGTCATGCGCGCCCCCCGTTGAAAGCCCCTATTTCATTGCTGGTGATGAGCCTCCTCCTGCTCCTCCCCGGCAGCGCGAGGGCCGAGCCCGCATCTGGGCTTGCCATGCATGGAGAGCCGCAAGAGGCCAAGGGCTTCACCCACTTTCCCTACGCCAACCCCGATGCGCCGAAGGGCGGACGCGTCACCTTCTCCATTCAGGGCTCCTTCGACAGCCTCAATCCGCTGATCGTCAAGGGGGCGCCGGCCGACGCGATCCGCGACTACGTCTATGAGAGCCTGCTGGCGCGCGCCAATGACGAGCCCTTCACCCTTTACGGCCTCATCGCCGAGAGCGTGGAGACCCCCGCCGACCGAAGCTTCGTCGAGTTTACGCTGCACCCCGAGGCGAAGTTCTCCGACGGGACGCCCATCACCGTCGAGGACGTGATCTTCTCTCACGCGCTGTTGCGCGATCATGGCCGGCCCAATCACCGCTCCTACTACAAGAAGGTCACCAAGGTGGAGCAGACCGGCGAGCGCAAGGTCCGCTTCACCTTCGACGGCAGCGGCGACCGCGAGATGCCGTTGATCATGGGGCTGATGCCCGTGCTGCCGCGCCATCTCATCGATCCCGATCAGTTCGAGAAAACGAGTCTTGTCCCCCCGATCGGAAGCGGCCCCTACTCCATCGCCAAGGTCGACCCCGGCAAGAGCATCTCGTTTCAGCGCGACCCCAACTATTGGGGCCGCGATCTCCCGGTCAATCGCGGCCTCTATAATTTCGACGAGATCCGCTTCGACTATTACCGCGACGCCGGCAGCATGTTCGAGGCCTTTAAGTCTGGCCTCGTCACGCTCCGCAACGAGGACGATCCGACGCGCTGGACGGAAGGCTACGATTTTCCCGCGCTCCGCGACGGCCGCGTCCTCAAGGAGGAGCTCCCGGTGGAGACGCCCGCCGGCATGTCGGCGCTCGTCTTCAACACAAGGCGGCCGATCTTCGCCGACCCACGCGTGCGCGAGGCCCTGATCAAGCTGTTCGACTTCGAATGGGTGAACCGCACCCTCTATCACGGTCAGTTTGCGCGCAGCGAAAGCTATTTCGCCCGCTCGGGGCTTTCCTCGCACGGCCGCCCCGCCGACGCCCGTGAGCGCAATCTGCTCGCGCCGTATGCGGACGAGGTGAAGCCCGAGATCATGAACGGGAGCTTTGCCTTCCCGGTCAGCGACGGCACCGGCGAGAACCGCGAGGGACGGCGCGAGGCGCTCGCGTTGCTCGAGGCGGCAGGGTATCAGCTCAAGGACGGCAAGCTCGTCAAGGTGGCGACGGGCGAGCCTTTCGAGTTCGAAATTCTCGCCGCCACCCGCGCCCAGGAAAGGCTGCTCCTCACCTATGCCGCGGCCTTGAAACAGGTGGGAATCGAGGCGCGAATCCGTCAAGTTGATTCGGCCCAATATCAACGGCGCAAGCAGACCTACGATTTCGACATGATCCAGTATTTCTGGCCGGTATCGCTGTCGCCGGGAAACGAGCAGTCCTTTCGTTGGGGGAGCGAGGTTGCGGTGACCGATGGCTCGTTCAACTATCCTGGCGTGAAAAGCCAAGGCGTCGATGCCATGATCGAGGCCGTGCTCAAGGCCGATGACGACGACAACTTCGTCTCGGCGGTGCGCGCGCTCGACCGCGTGCTGCTCTCGGGCGACTACGTCATTCCCCTGTTCCATCTGCCGCGCCAGTGGGTCGCCCATTGGGCGGACCTCAAGCGGCCGTCCACCACGCCCCTTTACGGCTATCAGATCGACACCTGGTGGCTCGATCCGTCCGCCGCCCAGCCTGCTGGCGCAGGCACCGGCAAGCCCTGATCCGACGATGGGCACGCTCCCCGCCGAGGCCATGCAGAGGATAGAGGAGAGCGGCCCGCTCACCGCCGAAGGTCTGTTGCGGCGGCGCGCCCGCCAGAGGCCTGGCGTCGTCGCCATTTCCGATCCGCCGAATTTGCCGGCGCTCGGCTTCGGACGCCCGCGGTCCTTGACCTACCGCGAGGCCGACGACGCCGTCGACGCGCTTGCCTCGTTATTCATCGAGCTCGGACTCGAGCCCGGCGACAGGATCGCGGTGCAACTTCCCAATCTCATCTTGCAGCCGCTCACGCTGCTCGCCGCCTGGCGCGCCAGTCTCACGGTCGTAAGCTTGCCGATGCTGTGGCGGGCACACGAGATTGGCAAAGCGTGCGAGGAGGTCGAGCCCAAAGCCCTCATCGGCGTTTCCCGCTTCGGCGGCGAGAACCACGCCGAGAAGCTCTGCGAGATTGCCTCCACCCATCTTTCGGTGCGCTTCGTGCTTGGGTTCGGTCCCGACCTTCCTGATGGCGTCGTTTCTCTCGATGAGGTGATCGAAGCTCGCCGGGGCGTGGCGGATCGCCTCGTCGAGGC
>DFXC01000118.1:1042-1738 GCA_002383105.1 Hyphomicrobiaceae bacterium UBA4118 | reverse complement strand
GGCGGATCGCCTCGTCGAGGCGCCGATGCGCGTCACGCCGGCCATGATCACTTTCACAGCGCGGGCCGGCGCGCCGATGGTGCCGGTGTTTCGCGGGGAGGACGAGCTCTTGGCGCAAGGGGCGCTCACGGTGCTTGCGCTCTCGCTGGACAGAGGCGACGTGATCCTCAATCCCTATCCCTGCACGGGGCCGGCCGGGCTTTCGCTCGGGCTCATGCCGTGGCTGATCAGCGGAGCCACGCTCGCGCAGCATCATCCTTTCGATCATGCGGACTTCGTGAGGCAGCTTCTCACCACCGGGGCGACGGTCACGGCGCTCCCCTCCCCGATCCTTGCCGAGCTTGCCGAGGACGGCGTGCTGCAAAGGCCTGAGTGCCGCTTAAGGCGTCTCGGCGCGGTGTGGTCGACGCCCGAGCTCGCGCCGCCCCCGCCGTTCAATGGCGCCGCCTCTCTCCTCTTCGACCTCTATCCGCTGGGCGACCTCGCCGGCGTCGTGCTCAGGCGCGAGACGCGAGCAAACCCTGCGTCCCTTCCGCTCGGGCGCGTGCATCTCGAAGACGATGGCGACAGCGCCGTGTTCGTGGAAACAAAGCTCGGCCCGCGCCGCGACGGGGACGGCGACGGCGAACTCCTGTTGCGTGGGCCGGTCGTCTCTCATGGGCCGGCGGGCGGACCGATCGCCGTCGACCGCGAGGG
>DFXC01000118.1:0-905 GCA_002383105.1 Hyphomicrobiaceae bacterium UBA4118 | reverse complement strand
CCGCTCGCCGCCGACCGCGAGGGCTTCGTCGCCACCGGTCTTTTCGCCGCGCCCGAGGGCGCTGACGGCGGAAGCTTGCGGCTCAAGCGGGACGTCGAGCTTCTGCATCATGGTGGCTTCGCCATCGCGGCGAGCGAGCTCGATCAGCTCTATCAGAGCTTCCCGGGCTTCCTCGACGCGGCGTGTTTCGTGCTCCCCGACCCGATCGTCGGCGACCGCATCTTCGCGGCGATCGTGCCGCGGCCGAACGAGCCCATCTGGCTCGATGCGCTGCATAAGTTCCTCGAAGAGCGCGAGGTCGCCCCTTACAAATTCCCGGACAAGCTTCTGGTGGTGAAGCAGATCCCACGGGACGCGGGAGGCCGTTTACTGCGCGAGCAAATCCTCAAGCAGGTGTAGTCGACACAGGGACGGCGCGTGGCGTGGAGACTTGTCGAGAAATCGCTAGATCAGAGCTAGCCGAACTCGCCGCAGCCGATTGGGGCACCCCTGGACCGGATCACGTGTCCGTCCAAAGGGGCGCTGCTATTATGACTCTGCATTCCTCCGCCGGACCGTGCTCTTCGAGTTTGGCGATGATCGCCGCCGCCGTGGTGCCGGTCCTGAAAGTATCATCCACGATCACTAGCGCGCGGAACTCGCTTTCGTGTCCGTTAGGTTCGTAGACAAGGCCAGCCGTGAGCTCATCCAAGGTCGCCCCCTTCGCGGCCCGTGCGCTTCCATTTCGAGAGAAACGTTCCGTAAGGTCGGCGGCATCCGGAAACTTATCCGCGAGATTCATTCGATAAGGCTCTGCCTGCCAAGGATGGTCGCTCGGCGGCGAAAGGACTGCGTCGACCGGACCCTCGATGGCATTGACGAGCATCGGCACATATTCCGGATCAACTTTCCTCTTGTATGTGCGC
>DFXC01000169.1 GCA_002383105.1 Hyphomicrobiaceae bacterium UBA4118 | reverse complement strand
GCTCGTGGACCGACTTGCGCGGAATGATGCCGGGCGCCTTGACCTCGACGCGGCTGCGCTGGTCGGAGACGATCGGGCCCTTGCCGTCGATCGGGTTGCCGAGAGCATCGACGACGCGGCCGAGCAAGCCCTTGCCGACAGGCACCTCGACGATGGCGCCGGTGCGCTTGACGATGTCGCCTTCCTTGATGTGGCGGTCGTCGCCGAAAATCACGATGCCGACATTGTCCACTTCGAGGTTGAGCGCCATGCCGCGGGTGCCGTCGGCGAACTCGACCATCTCGCCGGCCTGGCACTTGTCGAGGCCGTAGACCCGGGCGATGCCGTCGCCGACCGAAAGCACCTGGCCGATCTCGGCGACCTCGGCTTCCTGGCCGAAATTCTTGATCTGCTCCTTGAGGATCGCGGAGATCTCAGCGGCCCTGATATCCATTAGCCAACCTCTTTCATGGCGACTTTGAGTGAATTGAGCTTAGTGCGCAGCGAGGTATCGACCATGCGGCTGCCGACCTTGACCACGAGGCCGCCCAAGAGGCCGGGATCGACCCTCTCTTCGAGCATCACCTCTTGGCCGAGCGCTGCCTTCAGCGCCTGCTTGAGCGCGGATACTTGCGCCTCGGTTAGCTTCGCCGCCGCCGTGACGGAAGCGCTCGTCTCGCCTCTCTCGCGGGCGAGCATGGTGCGAAAGGCGCCGATCATGTCGGGGGTGGCGAATAGGCGGCGGTTCTTGGCGACGAGGAGGAGGAAGTTCTTGGTCAGCCCGTCGATCTTGAGCTGATCGAGGATGGCGGCAAGTGCGCGGCCCTGCTCCTCGGCGGTAAAGACGGGGCTCTTCACCAGCCGCTTCAGGTCGGTGAAGGCGTCGAGCGCCTCATTGAACCGGTTGAGATCGCCGGCGACCGATTCCAGCGCCTTCTGCTCCTTGGCGAGCTCGAAGAGCGCGTTGGCATAGCGGCCCGCAACGCCGGAACTGGTCTCTGCCTCGCTTGCCACCTAAAACGCCTCTTCCTCCCGAACGGGCGCTTTTCCAGCAGCCTCGTCCCCGGACCCGAGAAATTCTGGGATTGGCGCTTCCACGTCAACAGGTTGAACCCCTGCTAGACGGTCCCCAGGAAGCCCGGGGAGCCTGTAACATATGGGGGGAGGGGGTGCAATATTGGGAAGGGCGGAATTGCCCCAAGAATTGGGCTTGGCCAGGCCCGGCCTTGCGGATGTAGTCAGCGGAAACGCGCGAGCGGGAGGGAGAGATGGCGCCGAAGAAACAAGAGCAGTCCGAGGCCCCTAAGCTGCCGCCGCTGTGGGAGCGGCTTCAGGGCCAGATCGACTGGTACGACCGGAAGGCCACAGCAAACCAGCACGCCTACAAAGCCTCCAAGATCGCCATCATCGTCTGCGCCGTCATCATTCCCATTGTCGCCGAATATTCGCCCTTGGCGGTGGGCATCGCCGCCGGCGTGATCCTGCTGCTCGAAGGGCTGCAGCAGGTCAACAAATGGCAGGAGAACTGGATCCTCTACCGCTCGACCTGCGAGGGCTTGCGCAACGAGCAGCATCACTACAACGAGAAGTCAGGATCATACGCCAAGCTCACGCCGGAGGAGGCGCATAGGGTGCTCGCCGAGCGCGTCGGCGCGCTGGCCTCGGCCGAGCACTCCAAATGGATCACCGCCCATCGGGAGAAGGTCGAGACGCCTGCGGGGGACTAAGCCCACTCGCTTCTCCCCGTTTGCCCCACTCCAGTCATTCCGGCGAAAGCCGGAATCCAGATAAGAATCATACAGTTATTGTGCTGGATAACGGCTTTCGCGGTATGACGCTGCGCCAGGGTGGCTCTGTGGCGCCTTCCTACATAAGATATATCTTGCGATAGCCTCGTAGACGTACTATCTTACGATATATCTAATTCAAGGAGATCGACACATGCGTGGACTGAGACATTCTGAAGACCGCTGCGGCGGAGGACTTTGGGCGGGCCGCCGTTTCGGCCGGTTCGGCGGCAGAGGTCCCGGCTGGGGACCGGACCCTGAAGGTGGTGGCGGCGATTGGTTCCGCGTGGGCCGTATGCTCGCCCAAGGCGACCTGAAGCTGTTGGCGCTGGCGCTGATCGCCGAGCAGCCGCGTCACGGCTATGAGCTGATCAAGCTGATCGAGGAGAAGACGAGCGGCGCCTACAGCCCGAGCCCGGGCGTCATCTATCCGACCCTCACCTTCCTCGAAGAGGCGGGCTACGTTACCGCCGAGAGCGAAGGGGCCAAGAAGCGCTACACCATCACCGAGCACGGACGCGCCTATCTCGAAGAGAATCGCGACGTTGCCGACATGATCCTCGATCGCCTCGCGGCCATCGGCAAGAAGCTCGCGCGCAGGCGTCGCGCCTGGGAGAAGCATGAGAACGAGGCGAAGGGCGTGCCGCAACTCGTGGATGCCGCGCTCGACAATCTCCGCGCCGCGACGCTGAAGCGGCTCGAGGCCGAAGGCGCCGAGGGCGACGCGGAAACTCGCATCGTCGAGATCCTCGCCCGCGCCGCGCAAGACATCCGCGGCGCCTGATCGATAGGGGTCGGGCCCCTTGTTCCAGGAGCCCGATTAACTCGGATTTCGACACCACGGCTTGCGGACGGCGATCAGCGTTGGACCTGCGGCGGAAGGCCCCGTGAACCTCACCGCAGCCTCCCGCGTTACCGCCTCGCCATGGCGCTCGCTCAGACACAGGTGGAAGCCCGCAAAGGGTCGAGCGCCAAGACGCCCGCGGGGCCCCAGCTTCGCGGCAACGCAGCGAGCCTCGCCGCCGCCTCCGTGCTCATGCTCACGTTCATGGGCGCCACGCTGCCAACGCCGCTTTATGTCATCTATCGCGACGAACTCCACTTCTCCCAAATCACGCTCACGTTGATCTATGCCGTCTATTTTGGCGGTGCGCTCGCCACCGCCTTCTTTCTCGGGCGGTTGTCTGACGAGACCGGCCGGCGCGTGGCGATATTCGCCGCGGTCGCGCTCAGCATGATCGCCACGGTGGTGTTCATCTTCGCCGACTCCCTGCCGATGCTCTTCCTGGCGCGCCTCATGAGCGGACTCGGCATTCCACTCGCGGCGGGCGCCGGCACCGCTTGGGTGGCGGAGCTCTGTGAGGGCCGCTGCGCCGCGGCGAGCTTGAGCGCCGGCGCAATACTTGCCGGGCTCGGCCTCGGGCCGCTCGTCGCCGGCATCCTCGCAGAATATGCGCCGGCGCCGCTTATTTTGCCGTTTCTCCTGCTGCTCTTGCTTGGGATTGTCGCCGCGGCAATCGCCTGGCATTTGCCGGAGACGGTGAAGCGTCCGGTGCGGGCGTGGTCGAAGCTGTCGTTACGGCCGCGGGTTGGTGTGCCCCGCGCCATCGTCCCGGCCTTCCTCGCGCCGGCCATAACGGCTTTCGCCACCTTCTCGCTGCTCGGCTTCTATTCGGCGCTGGCGCCCAGCCTGTTGCAGCAGGTCCTGCATGTGGAAAGCCATGCGATCGGCGGCGCCGTGGTGTTCGAGCTCTATGCCGTCGCAACGCTCGTGCTGGCGCTGACGCAGTGGGTCGATGCGCGCGCCGCCATGCTGTGGGGGCTTGTCCTGCTCATCCCGGCGCTCGCGCTTCTCGTGCTCGCGAACGAGGCTCCCTCTTTGCCGATCCTGCTCACGGGCGCAGGCCTCGGCGGCGCCGCTGCCGCGCTCGGCTATCGCGGCAGCTTACAGCTCGTCAATTCGATCGCCCCTGACGATCGCCGCGCCGAAATCGTCTCGACCTATCTCATCTTCTGCTATGCCGGGGTGTCGTTGCCGGTGATCGGCATCGGCTTTCTGGCCGCAGCGGAAACTCCGGTCATTGCCGATGAGAGCTTCGCCGTGGTCATCGCCGCCTTTGCGCTGGCGGCGATCTTCGTCGATTTCAGGAGCCGCCGACCACGCGCCCGCACGTGAACCTACTCGTTGCCGCAACTACAAAAAACTATACGGATCGACATCCACCACGAGCCGCACATCGCCTTTGGGCTTGGGGGCTTGGCTGAGCCATAACCGCAGATAAGCCTGGAGGTCGGCTTCGCGCGCGGCCTTGACCAGGAGGCGGTAGCGGTGGCGGCCGCGGATCACTGCAAGCGGCGCCTCTGCCGGCCCCAGAACCTGGATCTTCGCGGCTTGCGGCGCTGAGCGCGCGACCTCGCGCGCGTAGCCTTCCGCGCCCTCGCGCGAGCTCGAAGTCACCAGCAAGGCGGCGAGCCGTCCGAAAGGCGGCATGGTCGCGTCCTTCCGCGCGGCGATCTCGCGGGCAAGGAAGGCATCGCGGTCGCCCGACACCAGCGCCTGGATGACCGGATGCTCGGGCATATAGGTCTGGATCAGGCCGCGCCCTGGAATCGCCTCGCGCCCCGCCCGCCCCGTCACCTGATGCATGAGCTGGAAGGTGCGCTCGGCCGCACGCGGGTCGGCTTGCGCGAGCCCAAGATCGGCATCGACCACGCCGACCAGCGCAAGCCCCGGAAAGTGATGGCCCTTGGCCACGAGCTGGGTGCCGATGACGATATCCACCTCGCGGTCCTCGATCTCGCGCAAGGTCCCGCGCAGATCGCTGATGCTCGGGGTCAAGTCGCTCGACAGCAGCACGCGGCGCGCCTCGGGAAAGCGCTCGGCGATCTCCTCGGCGATGCGCTCGATGCCGGGCCCGCAAGGGACGAGCGAGTCCTCGGCGCCACAATTGGGGCAAATTTCCGGCAAAGCCGCGAAGCGCCCGCAATGATGACACTCGAGCCGGTGTCTGAAGCGGTGCTCGACGAGCCAGGCCGAGCAATTCGGGCATTCGAAGCGAAAACCGCAATTCCGGCAGAGCGTCACCGGCGCGTAGCCGCGGCGATTGAGAAACAGGAGAGCTTGCTCTCCGCGCCGAAGCGTCTCCGCAATCGCATCCACCAGAACCGGAGAGAGCCAGCGGCCGCGCTCGGGCGGCGCGGTGCGCATGTCTATTGCCGCGATATCGGGAAGCCCGGCCTGGTAGCGCTCAGCAAGCCGGATGTGCCGGTAGCGGCCTTGGTCCGCGTTCACCAGGCTCTCGATGGAGGGCGTCGCCGAGCTCAGCACCACGGGGGAGTGCCCAAGCGCGCCGCGCAGCACCGCCATGTCGCGCGCCTGATAGGCGACGCGCTCCTCCTGCTTGTAGCCCTGGTCGTGCTCCTCATCGACGACGATGAGGCCGAGATCGGGGAAGGGGAGGAACAGCGCCGAGCGGGCGCCGACCACGAGCTTCGCCTTGTTTTCGGCGACGGCGCGCCAGACCCGGCCGCGCATCGGAGCGGAAACGCCGGAATGCCACTCGGCGGGTCCGGCGCCGAAGCGTTCCTCGCAGCGGGCCAGGAACTGCGCGGTGAGCGCGATCTCCGGCATCAGCACGAGCGCCTGCTTGCCGCGCGCCAGCGCCGCCGCGATCGCCTCGAAATAGACCTCCGTCTTGCCTGAGCCGGTGACGCCGTCGAGCAGGCTTACCACGAAGCCGTCGCTGGTATTGGCCAGCAGCTCGGATGCCGCTTCCGCCTGCTCCTCGCTGAGCTTTGCGCGCTCGCGCGAGAGGTCTAGAGGGGCGGCGTGCCAGTCGGGCAGGGGCTCGGTGATGAGCGTGCCGGAGTCGACCAGTCCGTCGATGACCCCGGGGCTCACGCCGGCAGCTTCGGCGAGGCTCGACTTCACCCAGATGAGGCCGTTGCCGGCGGCGTCCAGCACGCGCGCTCTGGCCGGCGTCAGGCGGGACGGCGCGGCGCCAACAAGCCTCACCCCGTAGCGCGGCGCCGGTGGCGCGAACGCGCGGCCGGAGCTCATCATCATGCGCAACACCATACCGGGGGAGGAAAGCGTGTATCTCGCTACCCAGTCGGCGAAGTCGAGAGACACGCGCGGCAGCGGCGGAACGTCGTCGACCAATTCGATGATCTCGCGCAGCTTCTCGCGTTTGATCTTGGGCGGCGGGGTGTCCTCCGGGCGCGGCCAGACGACCCCGAGATACTCGACAGGTCCGAGCGGCACGACGACGAATCGCCCGGGCTCCACATGCCTCCCCTCGGGCAGGAGATAGTCGTAAGGCGCCGGCAGCGCGAGCGGCAGCAGGACTGACACCGTCACGGGCGCCGTCTCCGGCGCGGTCCTGGCGTCGGTCTTCTTGGGATCGGTCTTAAGTCGCGTCAGGGGTCGCTCGTTCAGTTAAGAGGGAGTTAACGACTCACGGAACCATAGTAACGTCAGAGGCGCGCGTCGTTCACTCAAGCGAATTGGGGATGGCAGGCTTGGCAGAAAAGGCCGAAACACCTGCATATATGGGGACGCCTTACGTCCGCGAGGCGGTCGAGGATTGGCTCGCTTATCTTGCGACCGAGCGCCAGCTCGCCGCCAACACCGCGGAAGCCTATGGCCGCGACATCAGCCAGTTCCTCGCCTTCCTCGCCATACACCTCAACCGCCTGCCGGACATGAAGCAGCTCCTCTCGCTCTCCTCCCGCGACGTGCGCGCCTTCCTCGCGGCGCGGCGCGGCGAAGGCGTCGGCAGTAGGAGCCTTGCGCGCACGCTCAGCGCGTTACGCATGTTCTACAAGTTCCTCGAGCGGCGCGGCATCGGCAAGAACGACGCCATCCGCGCGGTGTCTCTGCCGAAGCTGCCCCATTCGGTGCCGAAGCCTCTGACCGCGCCGAAGGCGACCGCGCTTGTCGACGGCGTCGACATCGCTTCGCCAGACGCGCCGGAATGGATCGCGGCGCGCGACACCGCCGTGCTGGCGCTCCTCTATGGCTCGGGCTTGCGCATCTCGGAGGCGCTGACGCTCCAGCGCAAGGATGCGCCGATCAAAGGGCGCGACATGTTGCGTGTGCACGGAAAGGGCGGCAAGACGCGGGTCGTGCCGGTGCTGCCGATCGCGCGGGAGGCCGTCGAGCGTTATCTCGCGCTCTGCCCGGTCAGGCTTTCATCGGACGGTCCCTTGTTCATCGGCGCGCGGGGGAAGCAGCTTAGCCCCCGCATCATCCAGCTCAGGATCGCGGGCGCGCGCGCCGCGCTCGGCTTGCCCGACACAGCGACGCCGCACGCGCTCCGCCATTCCTTCGCCACGCATCTCCTCGGCGCCGGCGCCGACTTGCGCGCCATCCAGGAGCTGCTCGGACACGCGAGCCTCTCCACCACGCAAGGCTATACCGAGGTCGACCGGGCGCATCTGCTCAAGACCTACGACAGCGCCCACCCCCGCGCCTGACCTGCTGCGACGCTTAGCCCCCATCTTCTCTTGATGAGGTCAAAGCCCTGGCCGGCGCTCCGCCGCATTATTAGCCAAACCTTGAGTTTCCGGGATTTTTCTATTGCTGCCCATTGTGGTACTGACCGGTCAGTCATTATATAGTCGTGCATTAGCACGGGTGGGCCTGGGCTCGCCCTTCAGAGGCAAAACGCCATGGCTGAGACGAAAACCGCCCAACGCAGACTGGCAGCGCGGGGAATAGTGAAGCGGCGCGAGCGGAGAGACACGCGTCCGCAGGAGATCGTCGCCGCGGCCTTCGAGGAATTCGCCGCTAAGGGCTACACGGCGACACGGCTCGAGGACGTCGCCGCGCGCGCCCGCGTCAGCAAGGGCCTGCCCTATCTCTACTTCAAGACCAAGGAAGAGCTGTTCAAGGCGGTGGTGCGGAGCGTCATCACGCCTCACTTCGATGCCATCCGCAGGCAGATGGAGACCACCGACATGTCGTCGGAGGATTTCCTCAAAGGCCCATTCCTCGCCTTCATCCAGGAGCTTGTCCTCTCGCGCCGCGCAGCCATCGCGCGGCTCCTGATCGCCGAAGGCCCCAAGCATCCCGAACTGACTGCCTTCTATTTCGAGCATGTGATCTCGCATGGGATCGAGGCGTTGAGAGGCCTGATCGACCGCGGCGTCGCACAGGGTGAGTTTCGGCCAACGCACTTGCGCGAGTTCCCGCAGCTTCTCATCGCACCGGTGCTGACGGCGGTCCTTTGGCGCGCGCTTTTCGAGCGGCACCACCACCTCGACACCGACAAGCTGCTCGAGACCCATATCGGATTGATCCTCGACGCGATCAGAGCGCCGCATGGCGACTCGCCTAACGAGAGCGGCACGGGAGACTCGCGATGAAGCGTCTCGCCACGCTCCTCGTCGTCGGTGTCGCTGCGATCGCGGTCGCGATTGCGCTGATGACCTACCCGGCCAACCAGGACGCGGAATTCCCCGGCTACATGGAAGCCGATCTCGTGCTGGTCGGCTCCGAGCAGGGCGGCCGGGTCGCCACGCTCAGCGTCGAGGAAGGCGATCATGTGAAGCAGGGCGACCCCGTCTTCGTGCTGGAAAGCGAGGAGCAGGACGCCTCTGTGGCAGCTGCGAAATCGCGCGTGCAGGAAGCCGAGGCGAGGCTCGCCGACGTGAAGGCGGAAGTGCAAAGGCCGGGCGAGATCGAGGTGCTGGAGGCCTCGCTTGCCCAGGCGCAAGCTATGCTGCAGCAAGCCAACAACAATCTCGACCGCGCCCGGGCGCTGTTCGACAAGGGGTGGATCACCAAAGCCCAGCTCGACGATGCGGTCGCCCAGCACGATCGCGACCAAGCCGCGGTCGGCGAGGCCGAGAAGCGCATCACCGCGGCCAAGCTTCCCGGCCGCTCCGACATGATCGACGCGGCTGCCGCCAATGCCGAGGCCGCGCGCCATGCGCTCATCGAGGCGGAAAAGAATCTCGGCAAGCGCTCGGTGGTGGCGCCCGCGAACGGAACCGTCGAGGAAGTCTATTTCCGGCCGGGCGAGGTGGTGAAGGAAGGCCAGGCGGTGGTGGCCCTGTTGCCGCCGCGTAATCTCAAGGTCCGCTTCTTCGTCGCCGAGCCGGTGCGCGCCTCGCTCCAGGTCGATCAGAGCATCAGTCTTTCCTGCGACGGGTGCCCGCCGGACCTCCACGCCAAGATCAGCTTCATCGCGCGGGACGCGGAATTCACGCCGCCAGTGATCTTCTCCCGCGAGCAGCGGGAAAAGCTCGTGTTCCTCGTCGAGGCGCGGCCTGACGGGGCGGCCACGGAGCTCACCGCAGGCCAGCCGATCACGGTGAATCTCGGGCCGCATCAGCAGATGGTGCGGCGATGAAAGAGATCGCCATCGACGTCACGGGTCTGACCAAGAGCTTCGGGACACGGACCGTGGTGCACGACTTGAGCCTGCAAGTGCCCAAAGGCGAGATCTACGGCTTTCTTGGGCCGAACGGCAGCGGCAAGACCACGACGCTCCGCATGCTGTGCGGGCTGCTAACGCCTGACTCAGGCCGCGGCACCTGCCTCGGCTACGACATCCTGACGGAGTCCGACGAGATCAAGCGCAATGTCGGCTACATGACGCAGCGCTTCAGTCTCTATACCGACCTGTCCATCCGGGAAAATCTCGAATTCGTCGCCCGCGTCTATGGCGTGCCGGACCCGCGCCAGGCGGCAAGAGAGGCGATCGGGCGGCTCGGGCTCTCCACCCGCGCCGACCAGCTTGCCGGCGAGCTGTCAGGCGGCTGGAAGCAGCGGCTTGCGCTCGGCGCCTGCATCCTGCCGCAGCCGAAGCTCTTGCTGCTCGACGAGCCTACGGCCGGCGTCGACCCCAAGGCGCGGCGCGAGTTCTGGGACGAGATCCACAATCTCGCCGCCGAGGGCATCACCGTGCTCGTCTCCACCCACTACATGGACGAGGCCGAGCGCTGTCACGAGATCGCTTACATCGCCTTCGGCGAGCTGCTCGCCAAGGGTACGGCAAGGGAGGTGGTCGACCAATCGAAGCTCAGCACCTGGATCGTGTCGGGCGCCGATCTGCATCGCCTCGCCGCCAAGCTGGAGACTTGCGACGGCATCGACATGGTCGCCCCGTTCGGCACCGAGCTTCACGTCTCAGGGCGAAACAAGCGGGCGCTCGATGCGGCCATTACCGCCGCCAAGAAGGCCGACGGCGCTCATCGCTGGACGCGCGGGGAGCCTTCCCTGGAGGACGTGTTCATTCTGCTGATGGACAAGCCCAAGGAAAATTTCGCATGAGCGCCACGACTTGCAACGATATCGAGGGTGAGCGCCGCGATCCCGGCTTCTTGCGGCGCACGTGGGCGATGGTCGTCAAGGAATTCGTGCAGATGCGGCGCGACCGCATGACCTTCGCCACCATGATCTTCGTGCCGGTCCTGCAACTCACCCTGTTCGGCTACGCCATCAACACCGATCCCAAGCACATGCCCGCGGTCGTGCTGACCCGCGATTCGGGCCCCTTGACCCGCGCTGTGCTCGCCGCGCTCGAGAACACGGACTATTTCGACTTCAAGGAACAGGTGCGCGATCCCGAGGAGATGGACAGGCTGATACGCTCGGGCAAAGTGCAATTCGGCATCGAAATCCCGGCAAGCTTCGAGCGCGACGTCAGGCGGGGCGACCGTCCCGCCATCCTGGTTATTGCCGACGCCACCGACCCCGTGTCGACCGGAACCGCGATCTCGGCCGTGCAAGGGGTGGTCGACACTGCGCTCAGGCGGGAGTTGCGCGGACCGGATGCCGAGGTGAAGAGCACGCCGGCGCCCTTCGAGGTTACGTTGCAGCGCCGATACAACCCCGAGGGCATCACTCAATACAATATCGTGCCCGGTCTGCTCGGCGTGGTGCTGACAATGACCATGATGATGTTCACCGCGCTCGCCGTAACGCGCGAGATCGAACGGGGCACCATGGAGAGTCTGCTCTCCATGCCGATCAAGCCGATTGAGATCATGATCGGCAAGATCGCCCCTTTCGTGCTGATAGGCTTCGTGCAGATGACCATCATCATCAGTGCCGCTCATTTTGTTTTCGGCGTGCCGATCCTCGGCAGCGTCACGCTTCTCGTCGCGCTATCGACGCTGTTTGCCGCCTCCAACCTTGCCGTCGGCTATACCTTCTCCACCGTCGCCCAGAACCAGCTGCAAGCGGTGCAGATGACGTTCTTCTTCTTCCTGCCCAACTTCCTGCTCTCCGGCTTCGCCTTCCCTTTCCGCGGCATGCCGCATTGGGCACAAGCGATCGGCGAGGTGTTGCCGCTCACCCATTTCATCCGCATCGTGCGCGGCATCATGCTCAAAGGGAACGGTTTTGCCGATATGCAGGTCGACGCGGCGGCGCTGCTCATCTTCATGGTCGTCGCCATGGGGCTGGCGCTGCTCCGCTTCCGCAAGACACTGGACTAGATGAACGCCCTCGCACTGAGGAGCGCTCTCAGAGCGGGTCGCGAGCCAAGCCAGGGCGCTAAATCTCGACCTCGATGTCGGACCCTGTGACGCGCACATTGAAGCGCGCCACGGCTTCATAGGCCGGGTCACAGAGGACCTCGCCCGTCCTTATGTCGAATTTCGCGCCATGCCACGGACAGGTCACCTCGTGGCCCTCGACCTCTCCCTCCGCCAACGGCCCTTCCTCATGCGTACAGGCATTGGCGAGGGCGAAGTAGGTGCCGTCGACGTTGAACAGGGCAATCTCTTTGCCCTTGACGACGACCAATCGCGCCTGGCCGGGTGCGATCTCGTTTGTGTCTGCCGCCTTAACGAATTCGCCCATGCATTTTGCCCTCCTACGGTAAACGACCTCTGCCCGGTCGCCGTTCCGTCCCGGCAGGATGCGCTCACATATGGATGACGCGCTTGTCGACGGCGAGGGCGGCTTCCTTGACTGCCTCGTTGAGCGTCGGGTGGGCGTGGCAGGTGCGCGCCAGATCCTCGGCTGAGCCGCCGAACTCCATCAGCACGGCGGCCTCGGCGATCATGGTGCCGGCGTCGGCGCCGATGATATGCACGCCAAGCACGCGGTCGGTTCCTTCTTCCGCGAGCACCTTGACGAAGCCTTCGGTGGTGCGGTTCACCTTGGCGCGGCCGTTGGCGGTGAAGGGGAACTTGCCGACCTTGTACTCCACGCCGGCCGCCTTCAGCTCTTCTTCGGTGCGGCCCACCGACGCCACCTCGGGCGCGGTATAGATCACGCTCGGGATCACGTCGTAGTTCACGTGGCCAGCCTGCCCGGCCAAAATCTCGGCCACGGCGACGCCTTCGTCTTCGGCCTTGTGGGCCAGCATGGGGCCCTTGATCACATCGCCGATGGCATAGATGCCGGGGATGCTGGCTGCGAATTTCTCATCGACCGCGATCCGCCCGCGATTGTCGGTCTTGACTTGAAGCTCGGCGAGCCCAAGGCCTTGCGTGTTGGGCACGCGCCCCACGGCGACCAGCACGACATCGCAGTCAAGCGTCTCTGACTTGCCGCCGCCTGCGGGCTCAAGCGTCAGCTTCACGCTCTTGCCCTTGGTCTCGACGCTCACGACTTTGGTGCCAAGCTTGAAGGCGAGGCCCTGCTTGGTCAGGACGCGTTGCAGCTGCTTCGCCACCTCGCCGTCGAGGCCCGGCGCCAGGCGATCGAGCATCTCGACCACGGTCACCTGCGAGCCCAGCCGCGACCAGACCGAGCCGAGCTCAAGCCCGATATAGCCCCCGCCGATGACTACGAGCTGCTTCGGCACGCTTGCCAAGGATAGCGCGCCGGTGGACGAGATGACCGTCTTCTCGTCGATGCCGATGCCGGGGAGGGCAGCCACCTCAGACCCCGTGGCGATGACGATGGCCTTGGTCTCAAGCGTCTCCTTCTTGCCGTCGGGACCGGTCACCTCGACCTTGCCGGCTGCCGCGATGCGGCCTGTTCCCTGCACCGCGTCGATCTTGTTCTTCTTCAAGAGGAACTCGACGCCGTCGACATTGCCCTTCACGCCCGCATCCTTGAAGGCGAGCATGGCGGGGAGGTCGAGCTCAGGCCTAACCTTGATGCCCATGGCGGCGAAGCCGTCGGCGGCTTCGGCGTAACGCTCGCTTGCATGCAGCAGCGCTTTTGACGGGATGCAGCCGACATTGAGGCAGGTGCCGCCATGGGTAGCGCGCTTCTCCACCACAGCCACCTTCATGCCGAGTTGTGCCGCGCGGATGGCGGCGACGTAGCCGCCAGGGCCGGTGCCGATGACGACAAGATCGTAAGTCATATTGGCAGTCTATCCCCCTCACTGCTCGGGCGTGAGCGTCTCCTCGCCGTGCCCGCCGTCCCAAAGTCCCGTCAAGCTGCCATCATCGGCAAGCGCGTAGACGATAGGCGTCGTGCTTCCCCAATTCACGGTCAAGAGGTTTCCGGCGAACGAGCCTTCGCCCTCGTACTCCGAGTCACCGACGTCCTTGCCGAT
>DFXC01000063.1:891-6674 GCA_002383105.1 Hyphomicrobiaceae bacterium UBA4118 | reverse complement strand
CAGGAGCAGCGCATCGCCAACATGCTTGCCCTGTTCGCGAGCCTCGCCGGGCGCGACCTCGAGATCGACGAGCAGGTGTTTCGCTCCGAGCAGGCGACCGGCCATCGCAATCGCGCCATTGCCTATATGATGCTCAACACCGGCATGATCCGCCGCGATCCGAACGAGGTGCTCGACCTCTATTTCCGCCAATGCTCGGTCAACGTCACCTGCCGCTACCTCGCGATCATGGCTGCCACGCTCGCCAATGACGGCACCAACCCGATCACCGGCGAGGGGGTGTTCGAGGCGCAATATGTGCGCGACGTGCTGTCGGTGATGAATTCTTGCGGCATGTACGACTATGCCGGCGAATGGGCCTATGAGGTCGGCATGCCGGTCAAGAGCGGCGTGTCGGGATGCATCATCGCCGTCATCCCCGGGCAGATCGGCATCGCCGTCTATTCGCCCCCGATCGACGCCAGCGGCAACAGCGTGCGCGGCATCCGCGTCTGCCAGGAGATCTCCAACGAGTTCGAGCTGCATGCCTTCAACAACCGGACCAATGTGCGCAGCGTGATCCGCCGCGACTATCGCGGGGACGTGGTGCGTTCAAACCGCCTGCGCACGCCCGACGAGCGCAAGGTGCTGGCCAAGGAAGGCCGCAAGGTCGTGGTGATCGAGGTGCAGGGGGCGCTGTTCTTCGGTTCCACTGAGAAGCTCCTGCGCCGGATCACCCACTTGGCGGCCGAGGCAAGATATATCGTCGTCGACTTCAAGCGGGTGCATATGGCCGACACTTCGGCACGCAAGCTGATCTCGCGCGCGACGCAATCCATGGCCGGAGGGGAGACCGAGCTCGTGTTCGCTGCGATCGCCGACGACGGGCCGCTCGGGGCGCTTGCCCGGGAGCTTGCCGCCCATGAGGAGGACCGTCTCGCGCGCGTCTTTTGCGACGCCGACGCGGCCCTCGAATGGTGCGAGGATCAGCTGCTCGCCCGCTCGCCGCAAGGGACCTCAGGGCCGAAATTCGCCCTTTCCGAACTCGACCTGTTCAAGGGACTGAAGCCCGAGGAATACCGGCTCATCGAGCCCATCGTGCGGCCGCTGATCTTCGACAAGGGCGAGGTCATCATCCGCGAGGGCGCCGAGGCAAAGCTCTTCTTCGTGGTGGCCCGCGGCACGGTCAGCGTCCAGATCAGGGTCCCAGGCGAACGCAAGAAGCGGGTGGCGTCGATCGGACCGGGCTTGAGCTTCGGCGAGATGGCGCTGCTCGACGGCGGCAAGCGCTCCGCCGACATCGTCGCCGACGAGCGGGTGATCTGCTATGGGCTGGCGGTCGAGCAGCTGCAGGAGCTTGCCGCCACGCACCCCAACATTATGATCACCATCCTCGGCAATTTGACGCGGGATTTCTCAGAGCGCTTACGTCACGCCAACGAGGAAATCAGCGCGCTCGAGTAGGGCTCAGGCCTCGGCCGGCGCCTTTTGCGGCTTCATGCGCGGCTCTTTCGACGGCTCGAGCGGCACGTTCAGCTCCACATAGAGGCCGGCCGGCCTGAACTCGACCTTGGTATCGCCGCCGAGATTGTGGCGGATGCCCTTGTCGATGAGCTGCATGCCGAAACCCCCACTACTGGCGCTGCGCCGTGCGGGCACGTGAATTAAGGTCCCTCGCTCTTCCCAGGTGAGCAGCAGACGGTTGCCGCGCGCGGTCTTCCAACTGATGCCGAGCTGGCCGCCATTGTGGGAGAGCGCCCCGTATTTCACCGCGTTGGTAGCAAGCTCATGCAGGGTCATGGCGAGGATCGAGGTGCATTGGGGCGGAAGCAGAACGTCCGGCCCCTTGATCATGATCTTCGGCCCGCCCTCGCGGCGATAAGGATCGAGCTCGCGCTCCACCATGGCCTTGAGGCTTGCCCCCGACCATTGCGATTCGAGCAGGAGATCGTGGGCCCGATGCAAGGCCTGCAAGCGCTCGGCAAGGGTCTGGGCCATGGCCTGCGCCGGCCTTGATGTCGCCTGGCGCAGGCTCGCCTGCACCAGCGACTGCACGATGGCGAGCGCGTTCTTGACGCGGTGATTGAGCTCGCCGACCAGCATGCTTTGGCGTTGCGCGGTGCGCCTTCGCTCGGTGACGTCGCGGAAGATGAGCACGGACCCGGCGAGCGAGCCGTCGAAGCCGAGAATGGGCGAGCCGCTATGCTCCACCGGCAGCTCCTTGTCGTCGCGGGTGACGAGGAGGGCGCCGGATTCGAGCCGCGTCACCGCGCGCTCGCGGAGCGCCTTCAGCGCCGGGTCGTCCACCGGCTTGCGTGTCCCCTCGTTGATGACGCGGAAGACCTCCCAGATCGGCCGGCCGCGGGCTTCAGGGCCCGACCATCCCGTCATCTGCTCGGCGATCTTGTTGAGGAGCAGCACGCTGCCGTTGGGATCGGTGGCGATCACGCCGTCGCCGATGCTGCCAAGCGTCGTGCTCAGCCATTCGCGCTGGCCGCGCAGCTCCATCAGCGCGGCGTTGCGATCGCGGTCGGCGCGCCTGACGGCGCCAATCGTGGTCCAGGCGAACACGGCAAGCACGAGGATGCTGGCCACGGCGAAGATGGCGAGCGTGGCGGCGCTGTCATAGTAGGTATGGACCTCGGCCTGATGGGCGAACCAGCCGATGACGAGCGGCAGCACCACGATACCGGGCAAGAGCCGCCGCAGCATCTCACCGGCCGGCGACTGCTCCACGATCGCCGCCGCAATGCCGTATTCAGGCGAGGCCGCAAGCAGGCCAAGCGCGAGCAGGAAGCCGCTAAGCGCGCCGTAGATCGACATGGAGGTGAAGGGGAACGGGTAATAATAGGTGGCGACGCCGTAGACGTAACCGGCGAGCACAATCAGCACCTGGGCCAGGATGACGAGCGCCAGGATCTGGCTAAAGGCCGACAGCGCCCTCCCCTGCTTGGCGTAAAGCAGCGCAAGCCCGAACAGGATCAGCGATCCGGTGATGCCCGGCACCATGCGCAACGGCTTTCCCGCCGACGCCGCGTCGGCGGCAAGAATGTGGTCGCGGAGCAGCGCCTGATCGATGCCGAGACTGAAGCCGAACAGGTCCTCGAAAAGGATGGCAAGGCCCAAAATGACCAGCGCGAAGCCGATCAGCCGGGAAATCGGGCGGAGCGGTCTGAAGGTGTTGCAGAACAGGCCGATCCCGGCGGCCAGGGCGCCGGCCGCCGAGTCGGGCGTCATGCTGACCAGACCGGGAAGTGCTTGGGTCAGCTGTGCAATGGGGAGCTGCCACCCCAAAAGGACGATCCCGCCAATGGCGCAGACAACGACGGCGGCGCAGCGCGCCAAGAGCAGCGACATGCGCTCCGCACGCGGCGCAGGCAGCGCCATTTTCACCGGAACTTCAGCCACTAGCCTCCTCACCCAAGTTCACGGACTAGACGCCGCAAGCTTTGGGCGCTCCTCGGCAGAAGGCCGCAACGCATGGAACCAGCGCGTTCTCCCACCCTTTTCAGCAGATGTTATAGCCTAGCCCTCCATAGAGCCAGTAGGGCATTCGGCGACCGCCGAGACGGAGTAGAGTGCGGCCAGCCGCCGAACGCCATCGACAGGAGAGTGAGCATGCCTCAAGACAGAGGTCCTTTGAGCGGATCCCCGACTTCCGCGCGCACCGAGACCGATTCGCTTGGGCCGGTCGAGGTGGCGAACGACCGGTATTGGGGCGCCCAGACCGAGCGCTCGCGCCGGAACTTCAAGATCGGCGACGAAATGATGCCGAAGCCCATGATCCGGGCCATCGCGTTGGTCAAGAAGGCGGCCGCGCTCACCAATCGGGAGATCGGCCTCCTCGAGGAGCGCCTGGCGAAGGCCATCGCCGCGGCCGCGGACGAGGTGATCGAAGGTAAGCTCGATGGTCATTTCCCCCTGGTCGTCTGGCAAACCGGCTCCGGTACCCAGAGCAACATGAATCTCAACGAGGTGATTGCCAACCGCGCGAGCGAGATGCTTGGCGGGTCCCTTGGCTCAAAACGCCCCGTTCACCCCAACGATCACGTCAATCTCGGCCAATCCTCCAACGACGTCTTTCCCACCGCCATGCACGTCGCCGCGGCAGAGGAGATCGCTTACCGGCTGAATCCGGCGCTCTCCCGGCTCTACCAGGCGCTCAAGGGCAAAGCCGAGTCTTTCCAAGACATTCTCAAGATCGGCCGCACCCATTTGCAGGACGCCACGCCGCTCACTTTGGGGCAAGAATTCGGCGGCTATGCGGCACAGGTCGATCACGGTATCGAGCGCATCAAACTCACGCTGCACGGGCTCTATGCGCTTGCCCAAGGGGGCACCGCGGTCGGAACCGGCCTCAACACCAGCGCGCTCTTCGCCGAGGCGTTCGCCGCCAAGATCGCGGAGATGACGCGGCTCCCCTTCGTGAGCGCCGCAAACAAGTTCGAGGCGCTCGCCACCCATGACGCGATGGTGTTCGCCCATGGTGCGCTCAACACCGTGGCGGTGTCGCTATTCAAGATCGCGAGCGACATCCGGCTTCTCGGCTCGGGCCCCCGCTCAGGCTTCGGCGAGCTGATCCTGCCTGAGAACGAGCCCGGCTCCTCGATCATGCCGGGCAAAGTCAACCCCACCCAATGCGAGGCGGTGACCATGGTCGCGGCGCAAGTCATGGGCAACAACACGACCATCACCTTCGCCGGCAGCCAAGGGCATCTCGAGCTCAACGTGTTCAAGCCGGTCATCGCCTACACCATGCTCCAATCCATCAGGCTCCTCGCCGATGTCGCCGACAGCTTCACCGAGAAATGCGTGGTCGGCATCGAGGCCGACCGGGAATGCATCAAGCAGCATATGGAGCAGTCACTCATGCTGGTCACGGCGCTGGCGCCCCATATCGGCTACGACAAGGCGAGCGAGATCGCCAAGGCCGCGCATAGAAACGGCACCACCTTGCGCGAGGAGGCGGCGCGGCTCGGCCATGTCCGCGAGGAGGACTTCGACCGCCTGGTGAGGCCGGAGCACATGGTCGGCCCAAAACCGTAATCGTCGGCCTCAACGAGAAGTCTTTTGGGCATGGCGCGATCAGGCAACAAGCGCTCGCTCACCATCGCGCGGCACCGCACATCCGTCTCGCTCGAGGATGAATTCTGGGACGCGCTTGCCGACATCGCCCGCGCCGACGGCAAGTCCGTGGCGGCGCTTATCGGCGAGATCGATAAGGGCCGAAGCGAGACCGCGGGATCGCAGCCGAGCCTCTCGGCAGCCATACGCCTCTATGTGCTCAAGCGGATGGGTGGGCGGCGCTAGGCTCAAGGACCGCCGAAGATGCCGACCCCCTTTTTCCAGGCATCGGCTGCTTCCGCCGGACGGCTCGGGGGGTTTGATGGCGCTGGCGGCAGACGGTGGGGCCGGCTTGACGAGCGCAGGTGCGACGGCGTCACGACCTCGACGGAAGCGGGGGTTGACTGTGTCTCTGGGCTGGCATCGGTCGGGGCCGCATCGCTCGGGGCATCGCCGCTTGCGGCTCCGTCGCTCGGGACTGCGCTAGGCGCATCGGACGTCTCGGGCGCCTCGAGCGGTCCTGGCGCCTCCATCGCCGCCGGGGTCGCGAGCGCCTCTATGGCTGCCGCAGGCGGCCCTGGTGTCTCGGGCTCTGCCGCCTCGACCGGTACGGGCGCCGGGGTCTCAGGCTTGGCGGCGGCGGGCTCGACGCTATCGCTCTGCTTGCCATCGGGGACCGGCTCCTGCAGCGCTTCGGTCGAAGGTGGCGCTGGTTTGGCCCAGGGCAGTGATTGCGGCTC
>DFXC01000063.1:0-590 GCA_002383105.1 Hyphomicrobiaceae bacterium UBA4118 | reverse complement strand
TCGAGCGTCTCCAGGCGCTCGACGTCCTCCTGCATGCGCCGCATGGTGAGGTAGCTCTCGATGGCAGCGGTGTCGATGGTGGGCGCGATCTCATCTGCCTTGTTAAGCGAGCCGGCGAATACGAGACCGACCGGCGGAACGTCCTTGCTCCCGGCGCCCGCAAGGCTGACCGCCCACTCGCTGTCGAGCTTGAGGCTGGCGAGCTCCACATAGCCGTTGATCTTGGTCTCAGCGCCCGCGCTTGCAAGCGTCGCCGGGGTGAGGCGGAGCGTCCCGTTCTTCACGTCGAAGGCAAATTTCGTCGGCGCAAATTTGTAGACGCCCTTGGTCAGCTTCTCGCGCACGGTGCGCGCTTCCGCCGCAATCTGATCCTTGTCGACCTTGATCGTCTTGTTGGACGCCAATACCGCGACGCGGCGGAGCGGGTCGGGCGTTAGCCCTTGCAAGGTACCGGCGCCGAGCGAAAACGTCCCCTCCCCGCCTAAACCGGCGACGAGGCCGGGCGGGCTCAGGCCCTCTCCGGCGACGCTGAAGGCAAGATCGAAGGGGCCCTTGGCGAGGCTCGCGCCGGCAATGCTCTTCGACATCTC
>DFXC01000007.1:39141-45668 GCA_002383105.1 Hyphomicrobiaceae bacterium UBA4118 | reverse complement strand
AGATGTGTATAAGAGACAGGGCTGGCCCTCGGGCTGCTCTCCTCCCGGCTTCTTTTGAGGCAGGTATTGCTCGGGATTCATGGGGAGCAGCGATTCGATGGCGACCTGAGTCTGCTGGAGAATGGCGTAGGAGCGGGCGTTGCGCACCCAGTCTGGCTGGTCGCGAGCAAGCGCCGTGAACAGAATAAAGACGATGGCCACGAGCAGAAAGCCGCGCGCCAAGCCGAAAATGAAGCCCAAGGTGCGGTCCAGCGCCCCGACCCGGCTGTCGAGCACGCGGTCGGAGATGCGAAAGGTGATCAGGCTCACCACGATCAGGGTGACGATGAAAACGCCGGCGGCGAAGACGATCTGGGCGACGCTCTGGTTGTCGATATAGGGGGCCAAAAGGCTCGAGTATTTAGGCGAGAGATAGAGCGCGGCAACGGCGGCCACGGCCCAGGAGAAAATCGACAGGACCTCACGCGTGAATCCCCGCACCATGGCGAGGAAGCCCGAGATGAGCATGATCACGATGAGAATGACATCGAGCCAGGAGATGGGCATGGCACAAGGCTCCTTGGGCGGCGCGGCACACTACTATCACGATTCCCGCCGAAGAAGCACAAATGGCCCCGCCGGGCAATGGCGCAGGCGGTTTCCGGCGCATTGTCGCAGTCGTTTCGGGCCTCACTCCACGACCGGGGCGCCGAATAAGGCGACGAGCTCCTCCAACTGCGACAGCGGCAGAAGCCGCATGATTTTGGCCTCCCGGTCGCCTTCGCTTGCGGTGGCGGGCACGGCAGCGCGGGTGAAGCCGAGCTTGGCAGCTTCCTTAAGTCTCTGATCCATATGGCCCACCGCCCGCACGGCCCCGGTGAGGCTTACCTCGCCGAAATAGACGGTGTCCTCGGGCGCAGGCTGGCCGGCAAGGGAGGAGACGAGTGCCGCGGCAGCGGCGAGGTCCGCCGCAGGCTCGTTGAGCCGCAAGCCGCCGGCGACGTTGAGATAGACGTCGTGGCTTCCAAGCCTCACCCCGCAGCGGGCCTCGAGCACGGCGATCAGCATGGCGAGGCGGTTGGGGTCCCACCCCACCACGGCGCGTCGCGGGGTGCCGAGGAGCGAGGGCGCGACCAGCGCCTGGATCTCCACAAGAATCGGACGAGTGCCCTCCATTCCGGCGAACACCGCCGTTCCGGGCGCGCCGCGGTCGCGGTCGCTCAAGAACAGCGCCGAGGGGTTCTCGACCTCTTTCAGCCCATCCTGGCGCATCTCGAAGACGCCGATCTCATCGGTCGGCCCGAAGCGATTCTTCACTGCGCGTAAAACGCGGAATTGGTGGCCGCTCAGGCCTTCGAAATAGAGGACGGTATCGACCATATGCTCGATGACCTTGGGCCCTGCGATCTGGCCGTCTTTGGTCACATGGCCGACAAGGACTAGCGTCGAGCCGCTGCCCTTGGCGTGGCTGATCAGGGCAGAGGCGCAGCCGCGGAGCTGCGAGATGGTGCCGGGCGCAGCCTCCACGGCCTCCGACCAGAGCGTCTGCACCGAATCGATGACGACGAGAGAGGGCGGCGCTGCCCCGTCGAGCGTGGCGACGATATTAACAAGGTTCGTCTCGGTGCCGAGCCCGACGGGCGCTTGCGCCAGGCCAAGCCGCGCCGCACGCATGCGCACCTGCGCCGGTGCCTCCTCGCCTGAGAGATAGACGACCCGCGCGCCGGTTTCGGCAAGCCGTGCCGCAGCCTGGAGCAGGAGCGTCGATTTGCCGATGCCGGGATCGCCGCCGACCAGGACGGCGGAGCCCGGCACGAGCCCGCCGCCGAGGACGCGATCGAGCTCGGCGATGCCGGTCGGAAGGCGCGGGGCATCGATGCTCGCCGCGGCAAGGGTCTCCAAAGGCGCAAGCCGCGCCGAGGCGAGCCTCCCCGAGTGAGATCTCCCTTTGCCGCCCCTGATGGCGACCAAGGCAGGGGAGCCTGACGGTGCCGCCTCCTCGATGATGCTGTTCCACTCCCCGCATGAGGGACACTTGCCAGACCAGCGGCCCGTCACGGCGCCGCAGGCTTGGCAGACGAAGGCTCTCGAGGTTTTCGACATAGGAAGGGGTGTTATCCGCCGATATAGCGCCGATAGGCGCGGCGGCCGAGATTGGTGAGCACCTCGTAGTCGATAGTGCCGGCGTGATGAGCGAACTCCTGGGCGGAGACGTTAGGGCCGATCAGCTCGACCCACTGCCCGCGCCGCGACACCTTTTCCGGGACGTGCGTCACGTCGACGGTGATCAGGTCCATGGACACGCGACCGAGGATTGGCGCGGCGTGAGAGCCGGTATAAACGACGAGACCCTCCTCGCCGTCTTTGGTCGACAGCGACCGGAACAGCCCGTCGGCATAGCCAACCGAGACGATGGCGACGCGGGAGGGAGCCTTGAGCGTGCGGGTCGCCCCGTAGCCGACCGTCTCGCCGGCAGCGACGTTCCGCACCTGTAGGATGCGGCCCTTGAGATGCACGACGGGCTGAAACGGGTTCGCGCCCTGGCGATGGGGCTTGCCCCCATAAAGCGCAATGCCCGGGCGCACGAGATCGTAGGCATAGTTAGGCCCGAGCAGGATGCCGGCGGAGTTGGCAAGGCTGGCAAGCGCCTTCGGCAAGCGCGCGCGGAGCCGGTCGAAGGCCTTCCGCTGCGCTTCGCTTTTCGGGTGCCTCGGCTCGTCGGCACAGGCGAGATGGCTCATCACTAGAGAGAGCTTGAGCGCCGCCCAGAGATCGCGCGCGTTTGCCACCGCGTCGACTTCCTCTGCGGAAAGGCCAAGCCGGTTCATGCCGCTATCGATATGCACCGCGCAAGGGAGCGTCTCGCCTTTGCTCGCCGAGAAGGACGCCCATTCTTTGATCTCCTCGGCGCTGTTCAGCACGGGGCGGAGATCGCGCTCCCGGAACAGCTCGGCCGTTCCCGGCATGAGCCCGGCGAGCACGTAGATCGTGGCGTGGGGTGCAAGCTTGCGCAAAGCCTTGGCCTCGCCAAGGGTTGCCACGAAGAAGGTCTTGCAGCCGGCACGCGCCAGCGCCGGCGCTGCTTGAGCGAGCCCGAGGCCATACGCGTCGGCCTTGACCACCGCGGCGCATTCGGCCGGGGCAGCAAGCTCGCACAAGCGGCGATAATTGGCGAGGAGGGCATCGAGGTCGATGGTGAGGATCGCGGTCTCGCTGGCCGCTGCTTCATGCTCGGTGGAGGTGACATCGAGCGGGCGTGAGCCCGTCACTCCCGCCGCTCCGGCAGGCGCTCGCCTGCCGCGAGATTGCTGAACCTCGTGAACTCCGGCGTGAATTGAAGCGTCACCGTGCCGGTCGGGCCGTGCCGCTGCTTGCCGATGATGACGTCCGCCTTGCCGGTCACCATCTCCATCTCTGCTATCCACTGCTTGTGCTCTTCGGTGTTCTCGCGGGGCTGCCGACGCTCGACATAATATTCCTCGCGGAACACGAACAACACCACATCGGCGTCCTGCTCGATCGAGCCTGATTCACGCAAATCCGCGAGTTGCGGGCGTTTATCCTCGCGGTTCTCGACCTGGCGGGAGAGCTGAGAGAGGGCGAGGATGGGGACGTGCAGCTCCTTGGCAAGCGCCTTGAGCCCGGTGGTGATCTCCGAGACCTCCTGCACGCGGCCCTCGGCGGCGCGCTTGGAGGAACCAGACAGGAGCTGGAGGTAGTCGACGACGATGAAGCCGATATCCCTCTGGCGCTTCAGCCGCCGGGCTCGCGCCGCAAGCTGGGCAACGGTGATGCCGCCGGTCTGGTCGATATAGAGGGGAAGGTTCTGCAGCTCCTGGGAGACCTCGACGATGCGGTCGAACTCGTCGGAATCGATGCGGCCGCGGCGGATGCGCTCCGATGGGATATAGGCCTGCTCGGAAATGATGCGGGTGGCGAGCTGCTCGGCCGACATCTCCAAGGAGAAGAAACCCACCACGGCGCCGTCGAGTGCAGCCTCGCCGTCGGCGTCGGGCCTGTGGGCCTTGGCCACGTGATAGGCGATGTTGGTGGCGAGCGCGGTTTTGCCCATGGAGGGGCGCCCGGCGATGATGATGAGGTCAGACGGCTGCAGCCCGCCCATGCGCTGGTCGAGATCGGTGAAGCCCGTGGCGAGACCCGAAAGCCCGCCGTCGCGCCGATAGGCGTTGGCTGCCATGTCGATGGCGTCGGTGAGGGCCGAGGAGAAGGGCTCGAAGCCCGAGCCGTATTTGCCGGTCTCGGCGAGCTCGTAGAGCTGCTGCTCGGAGTCCTCGATCTGCACCGCAGGCGGCGCATCGATAGGCGAATCGTAGGCGGTGTTGACCATCGCCTCGCCGATCTGGATCAGCTGGCGGCGGATGGCGAGGTCGTAAATGGTGCGGCCGTAATCCTCGGCATTGATGATGGTGGTGGCATTGGCCGCCAGGCGCCCGAGATATTGCGGGACACTGAGCTCGCCCACGGCCGGCTCGGCCTGGAAGAAGGTCTTGAGCGTGATCGGCGTCGCCCGTTTGCCGCTTAAGATAAGCTTCGAGGCCGCCTCATAAATGCGGCCGTGAAGGGCATCGAAGAAGTGCGCGGGTTTCAGGAAATTGGAGACCCGGTCGACAGCCTCGTTGTTGACCAGGACCGCGCCGAGAAGCGCCTGTTCCGCCTCAAGATTATGCGGGGCCGCGCGGAAGACGGGGGTCTCCGGGACGGGACGGGGGAGAATCAGCGCGTTGCTCATGCCCCACAGTAACCAAAACGGCAAGCTCGGCTAGATGTCGGATCTGTGAACATCGGGGAGATCGTGCCGTCGCCCACAAGAGGCGAGGGCTCCTGCCGGTGCAACCTCCTGGGAATGGGCCCGATGAGCTTACTCTGACAGCTCCTCGTCCGCTTTCTCTTCGCCCGTGATCTCGGCGGGCGCGTCTTCCTCGAACAGCGCCGCAGCGGCCACCTTAGCGGCTTCCGCCTCCTCCTCGGCCTCGCTCATGGCCTTGGAGCTCACGTCCTCGCCACGCGCCTGCCGCGCCGCCTCGTCGGGGGAGCGGGCGACATTGACGGTGATGCGGGGCTCGACCTCGGCGTGGAGCTGGACGCGCACCTCGTGCAGGCCGAGCGTCTTGATCGGCCGGTCGAGCATCACCTGCCGCCGCTCTATGGAGAAGCCGCCTTCGGTCACCGCCGCGGCGATGTCGCGGGTGGAGACCGAGCCGTAGAGCTGACCGGTGTCGCCAGCCTGGCGGATCACGATGAAGCTCTTGCCGCCGAGCTTGCCCTGCACCGCTTGCGCTTCAGATTTGAGCTCGAGATCGCGGGCCTCGAGCTGTGCCCGGTCGCGCTCGAAGCGCTTGCGATTGGCTTCCGTGGCGCGCAGCGCCTTGCCTTGCGGCAGCAGGAAGTTGCGGGCGAAGCCGTCCTTGACGGTGACCACGTCGCCCATTTGTCCGAGGCGTCCGATGCGCTCGAGCAGGATGATTTGCATGTCCTTAGACTCCTATCCTTGTCAGACCGATCCGTCGCTGCTGGGGGGAGGCCCGTGCTCGTTGCCCCGCCCGCGCAAGCGAAACAGGGGCTCGCCGAGGCCGAGAATGGCGACGGCGATGGCAACCCAGCCCAACAGCAAAATTCCGAGATAGACGGCAGCGAGCAGGAGGGCGCGGAGCGGCACGCCCCGGCTGTAGACGTGAATCACCGCTAAGCCCTGCAGCACGTAAGCGAAGAGTAGCGCCCCGGCGAGCCCGGTGGCGAGCAGTCCCGCCAGGCCGGGGAGAAAGGAAGCAACGAGCGCGACCGCGAAAATAAGCACGAACGCATTGGGCAGCTCGAGCGCATGCAGGTTAGGCCAGGGCCTGAGCGCGCGCCCTGAAGCGTCGACGATGAGCCCTGCCATCCAGAGATTGAAGAGCGTGATGGTGAGCCAGATGACGGCGAAGGCGGCAGGAAGCGCCCGGGCAAGCATGCCCGAGAGGCTCGCGATGGTCTCTTCGGTGAAGAGGGTGCCGTCGCGGTCGAGCTCCTTCAGGGTGCTGTGCTCGAGAATCTCGCGGATCGACTGGCGATAGGCCTCCTGGTCGTAGCCGAGGACGAGCACGAGGATGCCGGCAAGGACGCCCGCCATCAGCGCTGCCCAGCCGAGGAGGCGTCCGGGCGGATACCACTCGAGCGCGCCGACCACCTGGCCCTGCGGCGTGGCTGCCGGGCGCGACAGAAGGGCGAGATGGGCGAGGAGCGCGGTCGGCGCAGCCACCGACAGCGCGAAGATCGCGGAGGTGGCCGGCCCAAGACTTGCGGCGATCACCACGGTGCCGGTCAGCGCCGAAATCAGCGCCGCCATTCCGCCCCAACCGAGCCCGGCGAGACAAAGCGGTAAAGGCGCAAGATAGAAGAGTACGCCGGCAAGCGCCGTCGCCGTGGCGGCGGAGGCGAACAGCGCCGCCGAAACGAGGCCCGAGCCTGCACCGATGATGAAAGCTATTGGCATTGCGCGCTGTCCCGCCTCCTGAAGAGCGGTTAGGGGAGGGCACGTCCCGCCCCAACTT
>DFXC01000007.1:27408-39095 GCA_002383105.1 Hyphomicrobiaceae bacterium UBA4118 | reverse complement strand
TGTGTATAAGAGACAGAGCCTGCACCGATGATGAAAGCTATTGGCATTGCGCGCTGTCCCGCCTCCTGAAGAGCGGTTAGGGGAGGGCACGTCCCGCCCCAACTTGCTTAGAGTCTCAAGCTTTTGGCGCCTGAACTCCCCTCACTGAATAAGGTACGGCAGAAGCCCAAGGAACCGCGCGCGCTTGATGGCACGGGCGAGCTCGCGTTGCTTCTTGGCGGAGACGGCGGTGATCCGGCTGGGCACCATCTTGCCGCGCTCCGATACGTAGCGCTGCAGAAGCTTCACGTCCTTGTAGTCGATCTTGGGCGCCTTATCGCCCGAGAACGGGCAGGTCTTGCGGCGGCGATAGAAGGGACGGCGCGCCTGGACTTGGGTCATGCTCATCAGGAGTTCTCCTCGCCTTCGACGGGAGCGGCGCTCTCAACCTCGACCGGTCCACGCGCTTCCCGTGGAGTATGCTCGCGGTCGCGGTCCCGGTAATCGCGTCGGGGTCCGCGGCGGCCATCGCGATCGCCACGATCGCCCCGGTCCCCGCGGTCGCCACGCCCATCGCGCTCGTCGCGATCGGCACGGCGCATCATTGCCGACGGGGCCGTCTCGTGCTCATCGACCCTGACGGTGAGGAAGCGGATGACGTCGGTGGACAGGCGCATCTGGCGCTCGAGCTCGGCCACGGCCTCGTGCGGCGCGTCGAGATTCATCAGCGTATAATGAGCCTTGCGGTTCTTCTTGATGCGGTAGGCGAGGGACTTCACGCCCCAATATTCGGTCTTGGCGACGGTGCCGCCGCGCTCCTCGAGGATCGTGCGAAAGCTCTGCAGGAGAGCCTCGACCTGCTGGGCGGAGATATCCTGCCGCGCCAAAAACACATGCTCATAGAGAGACATGGATTGCCTTTCCTTCTTCACTTTGCTCCGGCGCGAAGCCTCACCATGGGCGCTTTAGAAGGAAAGGCCCAAGAGACGTCCCTTGAGAGCGGAGACACGGGAGGGCGGCGCCTTGACGCCTGCCGCTCAAACACCTTGAGCGGTCCTCCGTTCAGCCTCCGACCGGAAGCAGTTGCTGGTGGCGGTCTTATAAGCCTTCGCACGGTCTTTGCAAGACCACCGAAGGGTGGAAGAGCAAGCTATTGCGGGGTCGATTTCGACGTGCACTCGGCTGCCTTGCTCTCGGTCACATTGAACGCCGAGCAATTGCCTTGGCCGTAGATTTCGACCACACCCACCTTGTCGATCGGAGCATCGGCGTATTTGATGCTGAAGGTCACCGGCGTGATCACCTGGGCGGACATACCTTCAGGAGGCCGGCCCTTGGCGTCGAAGGCGAAAATGAGGTCCTTGGGGTCGCCCATGCGCGGCGTCAGCTGGAACTCGCTGAAGCCCGGGGTGGGCGCCGACGCGTTCACCGTGATCGCAACGGTCGGCGGGTTCGACTTATTGATAACGACGGTGATGCCCTCGACGGAGGCGAGCTCGACCAGCGCCGGATCAGGCGGCAGCTTCGACTTCCAGGGCCAGGGCTGCGGGTCGGCGGCAAAGAGCGGCAAGCTTGCAGTCATCACCGCGGCAGATGCGATCATGGCGCCGATAAGGATTGGACGTTTCATGCATGTCTCCCTTGCAAGTCTGTAGTTTGGGTCTGCCTTGAGAGGCCTCTTTTAGCATGCGGGGGTTTTACCGGATCGTTATCTTTTCGGTCCGCTGCCTCCTGCGCGGTTCTGCCGCTCGCTCCAGGCGGCATTGGCTTGAGGCCTCGCGAGCCTCGCTTGACAGCCAAGATTGAAACAGTGTCTTTGGCCGCTCTTTCCACCATTTCCGAACATCCCAGCGCATGAGCATCGCCTTCATCTTTCCTGGCCAGGGAAGCCAAGCCGTCGGCATGGGGGCCGAGCTTGCCAAGTCCTATGCGGCGGCGCGCGCCGTCTTCGATGAGGTCGACTCGGCGCTCGGGCAAAACCTGTCGAAGCTGATGTGGGAAGGGCCCGAAAGCGAGCTCACGCTCACCGAGAACGCGCAGCCAGCGCTGATGGCGGTCTCGTTGGCGGCGATGCGGGTCCTCGGCGAAAAGGGGCTCAAGCTGAAGGATCGCGGGGCTTACGTCGCCGGCCACTCGCTTGGCGAATATTCGGCGCTTGCTGCGGCCGGTTCGCTCAGCCTTGCCGACACCGCGCGGCTCCTCAAGACGCGCGGCCGCGCCATGCAGGAGGCAGTGCCTGTTGGCGAGGGGGCGATGGCGGCGCTGCTCGGCGCAGATCTTGGCCAGGCGCAAGAGCTTGCCAAGGCCGCGGCCGAAGGGGGGGTATGCGAGGCGGCAAACGACAATGCGCCGGGGCAGGTGGTGATCTCGGGCGCGCGGGCGGCGATCGAGCGTGCTGTGAGCTTGGCGCCCAAATTCGGCGCCCGCCGCGCCGTGCTCCTGCCGGTGAGTGCGCCCTTCCATTGCGCGCTGATGCAGCCTGCTGCCGAGGTGATGGGCAAGGCGCTGCAAACGGTAGAGATCAAAGTTCCGGCGGTGCCTCTGATCGCCAATGTGCTCGCCCTGCCCATCTCAGATCCCGAGGCCATTCGGGCCCGTCTCGTCGAGCAGGTGACGGGCATGGTCAGATGGCGCGAGACCATGCTCTATCTCAAGGCAAGCGGTGTCGACACCGTCTATGAAGTGGGCGCCGGACGCGTGTTGACGGGCATCGCCCGGCGCTTCGAGAGGGTCGAGGCGCGCAGCGTCGGCACGCCCGCAGAGCTCGAAGCCGCCGCGTATTCTCTCGGCCCCTAGCATAAGGAGTGCTTCGTATGTTCGACCTGACAGGGAAGGGGGCGCTTGTCACCGGTGCCAGCGGCGGGATCGGCGGCGCCATTGCCAAGGCCCTGCATGGGCAAGGCGCCACCGTGGCGATTTCCGGAACGAATGCCGCGCGCCTCGAGGCTGTCGCCTCAGAGCTCGGCTCACGCGTCTTCGTTCTGCCTTGCGATCTCCGCGACCGCACCGCCGTGGCCAAGCTCGCCGAGAGTTCCGAAAAGGCGCTCGGCCAGGTGGACATCCTCGTCAACAATGCCGGCATCACCCACGACAACCTCTTCATGCGCATGAAGGACGAGGAATGGGACGAGGTGATCGCCGTCAACCTCACCTCGGTGTTCGTGCTCACCCGCGGCATCTTGCGCAACATGATGCGCCGCCGCTACGGCCGCATCGTCAATATCGCCTCGATCTCGGGCGTGTTGGGCAATCCGGGTCAACCAAACTATGCCGCCTCAAAGGCGGGATTGGTGGGCATGACGAAATCGCTCGCCCGCGAGGTGGCAAGCCGAGGCATCACCGCCAATGCCATATCGCCGGGCTTCATCTCGACCCCCATGACCGATGCCTTGACGCCGGCGCAAGTCGAGGCTATTGCCGCCGCCATCCCGACCCGGACGTTCGGCAAGCCCGAAGACGTGGCGGCTGCCGTGGTCTTCCTCGCCAGCAACGAGGCGGCCTACATCACGGGCGAGACCATGCATGTGAATGGCGGTATGGTCATGGTGTAAGCCTTGGGCGGCAAGGACTTGGAGCAACGGCTTCGGCAGATTTGGCAAGCGTCTTTCCCAGGGTGAGGGCTTCTGGCAAAGTCGGGTAAAGTATGCTACCCAAGCGGCCGCTCCGGGGGGGCTTGACAAACGACCATCCCACCGCGATCAACCCTCCTAACTTACCGCTCGGGGGTCATGAGGCCGTGAGCCGCAGCTCGGGGGGACGTGCGAGGCCTGTGGACTGAAAAAAGGGACGATGAGGCGGAAATGAGCGATATCTCGGAGCGCGTTAAGAAGATCGTGGTGGAGCATCTCGGGGTCGAGGCCGATAAGGTCACCGAGAATGCGAGCTTCATCGACGACCTTGGGGCCGACAGCCTCGACACCGTCGAGCTGGTCATGGCGTTCGAGGAGGAGTTTGGCTGCGAGATCCCCGACGACGCCGCGGAGACCATCCTCACCGTCGGCGATGCCGTGAAGTTCCTGGAGAAGAATACAGCCGCCTGACGCGACTTCGCGCGGGAGCTCACGCCGCACCCGTCGTGACAAACGTTAGCCCCTAACGGCTCGACAACAGGGTCCCCGCGAGGATCACGCGAAAGCGCGATGCGACGTGTCGTCATCACAGGCCTGGGTCTCGTCTCGCCGCTCGGCTGCGGCCACGAGACCGTCTGGGAACGCCTGACCTCAGGCCACAACGCCGCGCGCCGCATCGAGAGCTTCGAGGTCGCTGATCTCTCCTGCCAGGTCGCCTGCCAGGTCCCGCGTGGCGACGGTTCCGACGGCACGTTCAATCCCAATGATTGGATGGAGCCGAAGGAGCAGCGGAAGGTCGACGACTTCATAATCTATGCCATGGGCGCCGCCACCCAGGCGCTGAAGGATGCCGGCTGGACGCCCACCGCCTACGAGGACCAGATCCGCACCGGGGTGCTGATCGGCTCCGGCATCGGCGGACTGCAAGGCATTGAGAAGACCTCGCTGCTGTTTGCCGAGAAGGGTCCGCGCCGGGTGAGCCCGTTCTTCATCCCCGGACGCCTGATCAATCTTGCCGCTGGCTACGTCTCCATCGAGCATGGCCTGAAGGGGCCGAACCACGCCGTGGTCACCGCCTGCTCGACAGGCGCGCATGCGATCGGCGACGCCTCGCGACTCGTGGCGCTCGGCGATGCCGACGTGATGCTCGCAGGCGGCACCGAATCGCCGGTCTGCCGCTTGGCAATCGCGGGCTTCGCCGCCTGCCGCGCGCTCTCCACCAATTTCAACGATCAACCGCAGCGCGCCTCGCGCCCCTATGACCGCGACCGGGACGGCTTCGTCATGGGGGAGGGGGCGGGCGTCGTGGTGGTCGAGGCGCTTGAGCACGCCAAGGCAAGGGGCGCGAAGATCTATGCCGAGATCATCGGCTATGGCCTCTCCGGCGATGCCTTTCACATCACCGCTCCCGCCGAGGACGGCGACGGCGCCTATCGCTGCATGGTTGCGGCGGTGAAGCGTGCCGGCATCGACCCCGCCGACATCGACTACATTAATGCCCATGGCACCTCGACGCCCATGGGCGACGAGATCGAGCTTGCTGCGGTCGAGCGGCTGTTCGGCAACGCCGCGGGGAAGGTCTCGATGTCGTCGACCAAATCGGCCATCGGCCATTTGCTGGGAGCAGCTGGTGCGGTCGAGGCGATCTTCTCGGTGCTTGCCATTCGCGACAACCTGGCGCCGCCGACCCTCAATCTCGACAATCCCTCGATGGCGACGGCCATGGACCTCGTGCCGCACCAGGCGAGACGCCGGACCATCGATACGGTGCTGTCCAATTCCTTCGGCTTTGGCGGGACAAACGCCTCGCTGATCCTCCGCCGCTGCGACGCCTGAGCCAAGGCCGCGTACGCGTGTCAGCCGCAACTCCGCCGGTCAGCGACATGGAACAAGGGCACGTCCGTTTCATTTTCCGCTTAGAATCGGCGAACCTCCCTTTCGCCATATTTCGACTTCAAGTGGTTGGGGTTTCTGCGCGCGGGGCTTGTTAGCCATGTCTTCGACCAACAGCTTTCCGTCGACGGCTAACGACAATGACGAGCTTATTCCAGCCGGCCCGACCGGCCGGCAGCTCGCAGTGCTTCCCCGCAGCCCGACCGAGGCGCTCGAGCCGACGCGTCCGCCCGATCCGCCGGAGCGCGACGCGCCCGAGCCCGACCCGCATCCTTTCCTCAGGATGCTCGACGGCCTCGTCACGTTCTTCTTTCTCTTCGCGTGCGTAGCCGTGGCCGTCTTCTATTGGGTCAAGGTCCAGTTCGACCAGCCGGGCCCGCTTGCTACCTCGACCGTGTTCGTTATTCCCAAGGGCGACGGGGTGAGCGCCATTGCCGAGCGCCTCGAGCGCGACGGCGTGATCGCCGACCGGCGCATCTTCATGACCAGCATTCTCTATTTTATGTATCTGAAGGGGCAGGGGAGCCTCAAAGCCGGCGAATACGAGTTCAGCAAATATGCGAGCATGCGGCAGGTCCTCGATACGCTGGTCGAGGGCAAGTCGATCGAGCACAAGGTCACGCTGGCTGAAGGACTGACCAGTCAGCAGATCGTGGAGAAGATCAGGGCCAATCCCGACCTGCATGGCGAGATCGCCGAGATTCCCGCCGAAGGCACGCTGCTCCCCGACACTTACAAGTTCGGCCGCAACGATACGCGTGCCGACATCATCGAGCGCATGCAGGCCGCGCAAGCGAAGTTCCTCGCCAAGGTGTGGGAAGATCGCGATGAAGGCATCGTGGTGACGACGCCGGAAGAGGCGCTGATCCTCGCCTCGATCGTCGAGAAGGAGACCGGTCGCGCCGACGAGCGCCCGCTCATCGCGAGCGTGTTCCAAAATCGGCTGAGGAAGAACATGCGGCTGCAATCGGACCCCACCATCATCTATGGGCTGGTGGGCGGCAAGGGCGTGCTCGACCATCCCATCCAGCAGGATGAGCTCGACCGCGACACGCAATATAATACCTATAAGATCAATGGCTTGCCCCCGACGCCCATCGCCAATCCCGGCCGCGCCTCCATCGAGGCGGTGCTGAAGCCGGCCAAGACGAAAGATCTCTATTTCGTCGCCGACGGCAAAGGTGGGCACGTCTTTGCGGCGACGCTCGAGGAGCACAATAAGAATGTCGTCAAGTGGCGGCAGGTCGAGCGTGAGATTCGTGCAAAAGAGGCGGAGGAAGCTGCCGCCCTGGCCGCGCAAGGCGGAGCTGCCCCGGTGCCGGGTGAAGAAACCACGGCCACTGCCAAGCCGGCGCCGGGTGTGGCCGCGCAACCGCAAGGCGTCGCTGCGACCCCTGCCACCAAGCCGGTCCCGGGCGGCGTTTCTGTAGCGAAGTCGCAAGGCGCTGCTGCCTCTGTCGCCGCCAAGGCCACTCCGGGCACCGTCGCCGCAGACCCGAGCGCGACATCCGGTGCGTTCGCCGATCCGCATTCGCTTCTGAACGGGACTACCGATCCCTTCATGGTCCCCACCGAAGCGGCTCCAGCCGAGGCTGCACCGGCCGGCGCCGCTATTGTCGGCGCCGTGCCGAAGCCGCTGCGGAACCCGAAGCGCTGAACCGCGCGTTGCGTCTGGCGTTGCTTGTGTTGATCCCTCGCCGGGCCTGCCGCAAGCCTCGCGACTCGGCGTATAAGCTCCGTGGCGTCAGTTCACCGGCCCCAAAGTCTTAAGGCTTACGACTGGATGACCCTCAAGAGCATGACTGGCTTCGCCCGCACCGACGGCACCCATGGGGACACGAGCTGGTATTGGGAAGCGCGCAGCGTCAACGGCCGCAATCTCGATCTCCGTCTGCGTCTCCCATCGGGCTTCGAGGGGCTTGAGATCAAGGCGCGGAGCCTCTGCCAGGAGAAGCTCGCCCGCGGCAATTGCACCATCAGCCTGTGGGCGCGGCGCGAGAGCGGGAAGACGGAGATTCGCCTGAACGAGATGGCGCTCGCCCAAGCCCAAGCCGTGGCGGAACGTGCGCAAGCGTTGACTGAGCTCAAGGCTCCGCGCCTCGACACGCTGCTTGGTATGCGGGGTGTCGTCGAGGTGGTCGAGGGCGAGGAGAGCGAGGAGGCGCAAGCGGCGCTCACCCACGCTCTCATCGCCGGCCTTGCCGCGGCGCTAAACCAGCTCGTCAGCGCGCGCGCGGCAGAGGGCGAGCGGCTCCAGCTTGTGATCGGCAAGCAGCTCGCCGCCATCGGCCAGCTCGTCGAGCGCGCCGCGGTGGCCTCGGCCCGCCAGCCTCAAGCGATCGCCACGCGCCTTGCCGAGCAGATTGCCCGCCTCACCGAGGCCGCCTCAGGTCTTGATCCCGAGCGGCTGCATCAGGAGGCTCTGCTGCTTGCCGCCAAGGCCGACATCCAGGAAGAGCTCGATCGCTTGCGGGCCCATGTCGCGGCAGCAAACGAGCTCATGGAGAGCGACCAGCCGGTGGGACGCAAATTCGAGTTCCTGGCGCAGGAATTCAATCGCGAGGCGAACACCCTCTGCTCGAAGGCTTCGGATATCGAGATCAGCCGGACCGGGCTTGAGCTCAAGACCGTGATCGATCAGTTGCGCGAGCAGGTCCAGAACATCGAGTGAGGCTCGAGAATGGAGACGGGCATCGCCCGAAGAGGCCTCACGCTGGTGCTGTCGTCGCCCTCCGGGGCGGGCAAGACCACGCTCGCGCGGCGCATCCTGGAAGAGGAGCCGGGCATCGAGATGTCGGTGTCGCACACCACCCGCAAGCAACGCAAAGGCGAGAAGGACGGGAGGGACTACCACTTCGTGGACCGCGACGCCTTCACCAGGATGCGCGATCACGGCGAGTTCCTGGAGTGGGCGGTCGTCTTCGACAATTATTATGGCACCACGCGCCAACCGGTTGATCGCGCCCTCGCAGAAGGTCGCGACGTGCTGTTTGACGTGGATTGGCAAGGCGCCACGAGCTTGCGCGCCAAGGCGGGAGACGATGTCGTCACCGTCTTTATTCTTCCGCCTTCGGCGTCAGATCTCGAGCAGCGTCTCAATGTGCGCGCCCAGGATCCGCCTGAGATCGTGCGGCGCAGGATGCTCGGAGCGAGCAACGAGATCCAGCACTGGGACGAATACGATTATGTCGTCATCAATCACGACGTAGAGTGCTCGGTAGCGGCGGTGCGCGCCATCCTTGCCGCCGAGCGTTTGCGCCGCTCGCGGCTGACCGGGCTCAAGGAATTCGTGCAGAACTTGCAGGCTGAGCTCTAGCGCCCTGTTGTGAGCGCGTTGGCGATGCGGCAGAAATCGGCCACGCTGAGTTCTTCGGCCCGCGCCGTCGGATCGATGCCGAGGCTCACGAGAAGCGCCTCGCTGTCAGGCGTGAGCTGACGGAGCGATGAGCGGAGCATCTTGCGCCTCTGGCCGAAGGCGGCGGCGGTGACCTTCTCCAACTGACCCACCTCGCAAGGAGGCGCGGGCGCGGGGCGGGGCACGAGTTCGACCAGGGCCGAGTCGACCTTGGGCCTCGGCGTGAAGGCCTCGCCCGGAAGCGTGAAGAGGATAAGCGCGCGCGCGCGCCAGCCGGCGAGCACGGCAAGCCGCCCGAAGTCCTTGCTTCCAGGCTGGGCTGCGATGCGGTCGGCGACCTCGCGCTGGAACATCAGAATGAGACGGTCGAACCAGGGCGGCCACGGCGCGGTCTTCAGCCAGCCGATGAGAAGCGGCGTCGCGACGCCATACGGAAGGTTGGCGACGATGCGGGCGGGCGAGGGGAGACCGAGGGCGCCATAATCCACCTCCCTTGCATCGGCAGCGACGATTTCGAGCCGCCCCGGATAGAGCGCGGCAATGTCGGAGAGGGCAGGCAGGCAGCGGGCGTCCTTCTCGATGGCGACGACGCGGGAAGCCCCTTCAAGCAGCAGCGCGCGAGTGAGGCCACCCGGCCCTGGGCCGACCTCGACGATGGTGGCGCCCTCGAGCGGCCCAGCGGCGCGCGCGATGCGGCGGGTCAGGTTGAAATCGAGCAGGAAGTTCTGGCCGAGGCTTTTCTTCGCCGAAAGGCCTGACGCGCGGATCACCTGGCGGAGCGGCGGCAAGCCGTCGGGCGTGCTCACGCGCGCGCCTCTGCCTTTCGGCTCATAGCATCTGCCAGACGAAGCGCCTCGATAAGGCTCTTCGGGCTCGCCTTGCCGGTGCCGGCAATGCCGAACGCCGTGCCATGGTCGGGAGAGGTGCGCACGAAGGGCAGCCCAAGCGTCACGTTGACGCCCTCATCGAAAGCGAGCGTCTTGAACGGCACTAGCGCCTGGTCGTGATACATGGCGATGGCCGCGTCGTAGGTGGCCCGCGCCCCCGCATGGAAGAGAGTGTCGGCCGGATGGGGGCCCGTGACATCGAGGCCCTTGTGCCGGGCCGCCTCGATGGCCGGGGCAATGATGTCGATCTCCTCACGGCCAAGGCTCCCGTCCTCTCCGGCATGCGGGTTGAGGCCAGTGACGGCAAGGCGCGGCCGCTCAATGCCGAAGAAGCGGCCGAGATCCTTGGCTGTCGTCTCGATCACCGCCAGGATCAAGTCCTTGGTGAGTGCGCGCGGGACCTCGTGCAACGGGATGTGGACGGTGACGGGAACCACTTTGAGGGGACCGCTCGCGAGCATCATCACCGGTAGCATCGGGCGCCCATCGGTTGCGGCGAGAGAAGCGAGATACTCGGTATGACCGGGGAAAGAGAAGCCCGCGCGATAGAGCATGGCCTTGGAGACCGGGTTAGTCACGACGGCACGCGCGGTGCCTTGCTGCACGAGGCGAACGGCGCCCTCGATCGACTGCTTGACCGCCTTCATTGCGGCTTCGTCAGGGTGGCCGGCAATGACTTGTCCCGAGACCTTAATCGGGAGCACAGGAAGGGCGTCAGCGAAGAGACCTGGTGCCGCCCGTGCATCGGCGATTTCGGCAATCGGCACGGCAAGGCCTAGAGCCTTGGCGCGGGTGGCAAGCACGGCCGCGTCGCCGAGCACGACAAAGGGCGGAATGGACTCGCGCCGTCGCGCGGTCCAGGCGAGCAGCGTGATATCGGGCCCAATCCCGGCCGGATCGCCAAGGGTGAGCGCTAGCGGAGTGTGGGCAAGAGCCATGGCCTTGGGGCTAGCACGAAAAGCGCCCTAGAGCGTTATCGCTTGAAACTGCCCTAACGGTATTCGACGAAGGCGTCCTGACGGAGATCGCGCAACAGGCGCTCGGCGTGGATCATCATCTCGTCGTTCATCAATTTGCGCGTCGCGTCCGCGCGGGTCTTGTCGTCGCCCCTGAACGAGCGTTTGCCGCAGACCGCGTAGAGCTCGACGGCGGACGCCGAAAGAGTGGGGGGTGTCATCTGCCCGATCTTAGCGTTCATCACCAGCAGGCGTGCTGGTTGTGCCAGCGACGCGGGCTGCTGGTCCGCCAGCGTCTTCACGCTGGCCCCCTCGACGCCTTTGGCGAGGTCGGCGCAGGTCTCGAACCGAGCGCGCAGCCCCTCGGCCGCGGCGAGCCTCGAGGCGATGGTGTTCTGATCGGCGCCGGCGGGGAATTCGTACTTCACCTGGCGGAGCTGTAAAGCCGTCTCCGCCGGAGTCCCCCCGCCTTCTCCGCCAGTGCCGGCAAGGGCCTTGTCGACCTCGGCGTCGCCGATCGTGATCTCGTAGCGAAACTTGCGGCGCACCACATCCTGCCAAACGAGCTGCGCTCTGATGCGGTCCTTTAGCGTCCTGATGTTGACGCCGGCGCGCCCAAGCGCGGTGGAGAGGCCATCGACGGTGAGATTGTTCTTCTTCGCCATGTCATCGAGGATCTTCGCCACTTCGTCCTCGTCGGCGGAGACGCCAAGCTTGCGGCCCTCTTGCATTTGCAGCCGCTCATCGATGAGCAGGTCCGACGCCTTTTTCTTCAGGGCGGCAGAGGGCTCTTCATGGGTGGTAATGGCCAGGAAGCGCTCGCGTTGGTCGATGTCGTAGTCGGAGATCGGGTCGTCGTTGACGAGTATCTTGATCGCGACTTCCTGCGCCGTGCCGGGGCTCGCGCCGCCGATGAGGACGACGGCAAGCATCAGCGCCGCGATCAGTCCGGCGCAGCGAGGAAGCCGCGTGCCCGGTCCGGTCCTGGCCCGGGCGATGTCCTCTAAGGCGCGTCGGCGACCAAGCATTGAACCCACCGTCCTAAAAG
>DFXC01000007.1:24878-27136 GCA_002383105.1 Hyphomicrobiaceae bacterium UBA4118 | reverse complement strand
TGGTAGCGTAAGCCTAAGCCGTCAGTGATCGTCTGAGCAGTTTCGATATCGTAGCGGAGGTTGCCGAGCAGTGACCAATCTTGGGTGAGCGCCAAAACCCCCTGGGTCAAGACTTCCTGACGCTTATTGCCGAGAGCCAATCCCGGCGCCCCAATGACGTCGGCATAGTTCACCGAGAGCTGCACCGGGCCGTAGTTGGCCGATGAGCCAAGATCGGTTCGTTCGATAGCAAACGTAGCCTGGTTGAAGCGGCTTTGCGCAGAGAAGGCGATAAAGCTTGCGGCCTGCAGGTATAACCCACCCACATAATCGGACGGGTCCGTGGCAAGACCGCTCGTTGCATAGAACGCGTTGTCGTACGCATTCTGACCGGCGAGCTGATAGCTTTCGCCGAACACCGCGCGGGCATAGGCCCCAGATGCGAGTTGGGCAGTGTAGCGCGCGCCAACGTTAGCACGGGTACCAGTCTCGATCCGGTCATAGCCCGAGAACTTGTCAATATCGAACAGAAGCGTGTCGTCGAAGACGAGGCTCAGAGCGTCCTCGTTCGGGATGTTCTGCTGGTTGCCGACCGTGTCGGGTCTGGCGATGATCTGGCCGATGGGCTCGAAGACGTGGGTGATGTTGCCGGTCGTGGCGACGAAGGGATAGCGATATTCGAAGCCAGCCACGGCATCGCCGCGTGGGACGAAACTGTCGGTCGAGTTTTTGATGACGAGATTCTCTGAGCCGTTCAGCGCATTGGCTTCGACGCCAGAAACATTGTAGAGGTCGCCGCGCAGCCGTGCGAACGGCGTGTAGACCTGACCGATGCCGTCAATCATCTGGCGACGCCAATTGGCTTCGGTGATTAGCCGGTCGGAATTCACGCCGTCCTTGTTGGAAAAGGCCATCGCGTTGGAGTTGAAGCTGAGCTCGCCGCCAAGGATCGGCCGGTTGACGATGTAGTCGTAATCGACGATCGGATAGACCGTCGCGTCGGAGAACGGCTGGTCGGAGAACAGCAGGCTCTGCGTGTTGTAGAACCGCGTGGACAGATAGTTCCGGTCGTGCAGGCCTTCGAGATAGATTTGATCGACGCGATCGGTCTTGATCTTGCTGTCGAGGTTGTAGACGCGCCTGAAGGTATCGTCGGTCTCGGCGAGAATGTCCCAGCCCCAGCTGTAATAGGGATTGAGGGCGAACTTGCCCTGGGTGTAGATGCTCCCCCGAAAAGTGCCATTAGTGGGGGCGTCGATGGTGCCCTTGTCGAATACGCCGGCAAGGTCGATGCGATAGCCGCCACTAGAGAGGCCCTGGCGCCAGAAGCCCTGCAACAGGGTGCCCGCCTGCGAGGTGTACATCGGCGCGAACGTGAAGTCGTAGGTGTCGGATAGGGCGAAATAGTAGGGGACCATGACCGTGGTCCCAAGGACGTTGGAATTGCCGTAGCCCGGCATGAGGAAACCCGACTTGCGCTTGACCGTCGGATCGGCGCTCTGGAAATAGGGCATCCAGAGGACCGGCACACCGAAAAAGTCGAAGAACGCGTTGTTGTAGGTGATGGTGGCCTCGTCGCGCCTATGCGTGATCTTCTTCGCGCGAATGCGCCACGTGGGCGGCCTGCTCGGGTCCTCCTCGCAGACTTTGCAAGGCGTGAACCAACCATTCTCGAACACGGTGACATTGCCGGCCTGGCGCGACGCGGATTGGGCGACGATGCGCGTGTCGTCCTTGGTGACGAGCTTCATCGCGTCGATGAAGCCGTCACGGAAATCGTCGGTGAGCGTGATGTGGTCGGCGGTGATCACCGCGCCGTCAGGGTCCTTGATACTGACGTTGCCCTCTGCCGTCAGCGTGTTGGCGGCCCGGTCGTAAACCACCCGATCGGCAAGAAGCGTGTAGTTGCCGTAATAGATCTCGACGTTGCCCTTGGCGGTGATCTTCGAATGCTCGTTGTCGTAGACCATCTCGTCGGCTTGCAGCAGCATCGGCTCGGTCGAGTCGATCTTGGGCTGCTTGAGCATTTGGCCTAATTGCTGGCGCTCCTTTTGTGCGCCGTTCGAGCTCGCGCTGACGCTACTGCCGCCGAGACCGGACGTCAGCGAATTGGCGAGAGCCCGGGGCATGCAAAAAGCCAGCAATACGGCCGTGAGCAGGCCTGCGATAAAGCCCAGCCGGAGCAATGCCGATAGGCGCGGCAACGGGCTGCCTTTAGACGCAGCGAGGCCGGGCAGGGCCCGGCGCATCTCCATCAGCCTTGCGCGGTTCCCGGTCAT
>DFXC01000007.1:24377-24550 GCA_002383105.1 Hyphomicrobiaceae bacterium UBA4118 | reverse complement strand
CGCGACACCTCGGACAGCACGAAGAACACAAAGCCGGCCGCCAGTCCGAAAATGGCGTTGATCTGAACGTTGCCGAAGCGGAAGCCCCTCAGCGAGCAGGTCGCCGCGATCAGCACCATGGTCACGAGCAGGAACGGCCGCGACAGGAGAAGCTGGTACTGCACGCGATATTG
>DFXC01000007.1:22613-24176 GCA_002383105.1 Hyphomicrobiaceae bacterium UBA4118 | reverse complement strand
CCGTGCCGAGGCTGTCGCGCACCTGCGACGGCGTGAGATAGGTGCTGAGGAGATAACGCTGGTAGAGCGCGGGCTCTTGGCCCACGGCACTCACCCAGGCGTCCTCGAGCTCCCAGCGGCCGTCCTTGAGCACGGCTCGCTTGGCCTCGATCCGCTCGGTCAAGCCATGATCGCGGTCGTATTGAAACACCGTGACGCCGTTGAGCTCGAGCCCCTGGTTCAGCACCTCGGCGGCGTGGACGACGGAGGGACCGTCGGTGCCGTCCTCGCGCAGCCAGGCGCCTGCGTTCTTGTTGGTCTTGAGCAGCGACTCGTCTTTCCCGAAAGCGACGGCGTAGAGCCGCTCCGCCTCGCCGCGGGCAACCGCTGCGAGCGGATTGTAAACCAGCACAAAGCCGATCCCGATCAGGAAGGCGACGATCATCGCCGGCAGAGTGAACTGCCACACCGAGATGCCGGCGGCGCGCAGCACGACGAGCTCAGAGGAGCGGCTCAGCATGAGGAAGATGCCGATGCTTCCGATGAGCACGGCGAAGGGCAGGGTGAGCTCGGAGAAGGAGGGGAGGCGGAGCAGCGTCATCCAGGCGAGCAGGAGGCCCGGAACATCGCCCGAATAGTTGCCCGCCCGGCGGAGCATCTCGATGAAATCGACGAAGAAGATGAGGATGCAACAGATCAGGAACATCGCCAGCATGGCGATGAAAAAGCGCAGCGAGAAATAACGCGCAAGCGTCCCCACTGCACTGATGCCCGGCATCTGCGCTCTCACGTCGCGTGCATCCCTCTACCGGCCCAAAACCTTATGTTTTTTGGTTGGAACTTAAACTCGAAGCTCAGCTTGGACCGCAGCTCAGGCGACATTCTAACGTGCGCCGTCCAGGCCGCAACGAGAATCGCCCCCACGGGAATAGCATACACAAGAGCCACGGCCCACGCACTGAGGGTCACCAGGTTGCCGGCGATGATCCCTGCAACCCGCAATCCCACGCCGATGCCGAAAGCCGAGACAATCTGCCCCCAGCGGTTCTCCCGCGTGGTGCGCGCGTGCCCCAGAAGCGCAATGGCGACAAAGGCGAAGACGAGGGGGTAGAGGGGCGTCGACAGGCGCTCATGCAATTCCGAGCGCAGCTGGCCGTAAGCGTGCTGGTTGGCCGTGGTTTTCACGTCAGGGCTGATCAGCTCGCTGAGATAGCGCTCGCGGGGGCGCAGCTCTTTGTCGTCGCTATCCTGGGGACTTAGTTCGGAAATATCGAGCATGTTCTGGTCGAAGGCGATGATTTGCACGCCTTTGTCTGCCGTCTCACCATTGTAGCGATGCACATAGCCGTCGAACATCACCAGATAGGAGCCTTGATCATTGGTGATGATGCGGCCACGCTCGGCGAGATAGCTCATCACCTGCTTGGTATCGCGCTCGTCGTGGACGAGGAGACCCAGCAGATCGCCGTCAGAGGCGCGGTCCCGGATGTGGAAGGTGAGGCCCGGCTCTGGGCTCGAAAAGCGGCCTGGCTGAATGACTTGCGAGATGAGGTCGGCCCTGACCTGGGTGACGAAGCTGCGCAG
>DFXC01000007.1:18928-22427 GCA_002383105.1 Hyphomicrobiaceae bacterium UBA4118 | reverse complement strand
TGACGATGGAGGCGAGCGCAAGCAAGGAGGCGCCGATGCGCCAAACGGGAGCGCCCGAGGCCGTCATCACGATGAGTTCGCTGTCGCCGTTCATGCGGTCGAGCGTGTAGAGCGCGGCCATCATCATGGCGTTCGGCGCGATGAGCGCCAAGAGGCTCGGCAGGCTGAGCAAAGTCATCTGGAAAAACAACAAGATACCCTGACCCTGTGAGGTGATCAGGTCCAACTCCTTCAATGCTGTAGCAAGCCAAACGACCGTGGTCAGCGTGAGCAGGATGACGAGGAACGCGTTGGTCACCTGCCGAAACATGTATCGGCCGAAGAGCGTCATGGCCTGTTTCGCAAATCCCCTGCGGCCCTTTCACCGATCGGCTTCGGACGCTTTTTTTGAATGACGCCAATCGGTTGGTGCCACACACGAGTTTCATCAGGCCAAGATGGCGGAATTTCGGCGTTTTGGAATGGCTTGCTTTCCCTTCTGACAGGATTTACGTAGGTCGGCTGTATTTCCTGCCGCTGTTGCAGATCTGCACCAGTGAGTGCGCCGACGGCTACGGCCGGGCGCGCTTTCCCGACCGATTGCCTGGGTGCCGGACGGCACGGTCATCGATGGAGTTTCTTACCCGTGAGCGATCAAACCGCATTGTCCTTTGCCAGCAGAAGCGCGCCCGCCGACGGCGTCGTCGTGGTGTTCGCCGAGGAAGGACCGAAGCTGACCCCGAGCGCTCAAGATCTCGACAAGAAGTCCAAGGGTTTGCTGTCAAGGGCGGCCGAGATCACGGGGTTCAAAGGCAAGAAGGATTCGATCGTCGATCTGCTCGCGCCCCAGGGGCTCAAATCGGTGCGCCTGGTACTCGCGGGAACCGACAAGACCGCATCCTACGGGCCTGAGGACTGGCTCAATCTCGGCGGTAGCATCAGGGGGCTGCTCACCGGGAAAGAGGGACCGACCGCGCATGTGTTCCTCGAGACCGCCCACGGGGAGATCGCGGCCGCCGACGTTGCGAACTTCGCTCTCGGCGCGCTGCTCCGCGGCTACAAGTTCAAAAAGTACAAGACCAAGGCGCGCAAGAAAAACGGCGCCGCGAGCGAAACCAACGACAGAACGCTGAAGAAGATCATCATCCATTGCGCCGATCCGAAGGCGGCGGCACAGGCCTTCGTCGCGAGCCGCGCCATCGCCGACGGCGTCACGCTTGCCCGCGATCTCGTCAATGAGCCGGCCAACGTGCTCGGGCCGGCCGAGTTCGCGGCCCGTGCCAAGCAGCTCACCAAGCTCGGCGTCCAGGTGGAGGTTCTCGGCGAGAAAGCGTTGCAGAAGCTCGGCATGAACGCGCTTCTTGCCGTAGGGCAGGGCAGCGACAAGCCGAGTCACGTGGCGGTCATGCAATGGCGCGGTGGAGGCCCAAAGGGCGGCGAGCCGATCGTCTTTGTCGGCAAGGGCGTCACCTTCGATACCGGCGGCATCTCGCTGAAGCCTGCGGCCGGTATGGAGGACATGAAAGGCGACATGGCGGGCGCCGCCTGCGTCGTCGGTCTCATGCAGGCGCTGGCCGATCGGAAGGCCAAGGTCAACGCCGTCGGCATCATCGGCCTCGTCGAGAACATGCCGAGCGGAAGGGCGCAGCGCCCGGGCGACGTCGTCACCGCGATGTCGGGACAGACCATCGAGGTGCTCAACACCGACGCCGAAGGCCGCATGGTTCTTGCCGACTGTCTCTGGTACGCGCAGGAGCGCTTCAAGCCGAAAGCGCTGATCAATCTCGCGACGTTGACGGGGGCCGTCATGGTGGCGCTCGGCAAGGAGCATGCGGGGCTCTTCACCAACAGCGATGAGCTCGCCGAGCGGCTGACTGCGGCAGGCAACGTCACCGGCGAGAGACTGTGGCGGCTGCCGCTCGGGCCGAAATACGACAAGATGATCGAATCGAAGGTCGCCGACATCAAGAACACCGGCGGGAAGTGGGGCGGCTCGATCTCGGCGGCGCAGTTCCTCCAGCGCTTCGTCAAAGAGGGAACGCCGTGGGCGCATCTCGACATTGCCGGCACGGCCATGTCGTCGGTGGATAGCGAGATCAATCGGAGCTGGGGATCGGGGTTCGGCGTGCGGCTGCTCGACCGGCTGGTCAGCGACCATTATGAGCGCCGCTGAGAGCGCTCACGCCGGGGAAACCAGCCACGCATAAATTTTCCATAATATACCTTATGCGAATCTGGGATATGGGGCAGAAAATGCCGCAATTTCGCTATCCCCTTGACGATGCGCATGAATTTCGTGCGGCTCGGCGCGCCGTCGCCGGCCAATCCTCTGGCCTGAGCGATGCCTGACCAGACGTCAAAACCGCCGGGGGCAGAGCGATACACGCTCGAGGATCTCCTCGCCGTCATGGCGCGTCTGCGTGACCCGGTGAGCGGGTGTCCGTGGGACGTGAAGCAGAGCTTCGCCACCATCGCCCCCTACACCATCGAGGAAGCCTACGAGGTCGCCGACGCGATCGCGCGGGAGGATCTCGTCGGGCTTAAGGACGAGCTCGGCGACCTTCTGCTGCAAGTTGTGTATCACGCCGAGATGGCCTCCGAGCTGGAGCGCTTCGCCTTTGCCGATGTGGCCGACGCGATCACGCGCAAGATGATCCGCCGGCATCCCCATGTGTTCGCCGACCCGAGCCTGCGCCAGGCGTTCGTCGCGAACGACCTTTGGCGGCGCATCAAGGCGGAGGAGAAGGCCGGACGTGGCGAGGCGTCAGCAAGCTCCACGCTGGGTGACGTGCCGCTGGCGCTCCCTGCTCTCACGCGGGCGGTCAAGCTGCAGACCCGCGCGGCGGAGGTCGGGTTCGATTGGCCGAGCCTCGCGCCGGTGATCGCCAAGGCCGAAGAGGAGATCGCCGAGCTTAAGATTGCGCTCGACGAGGCGCGCCAGGTGATGGACGACAGGCCAGCGAAGCGCGTCGTCGAGGAGTTCGGCGACCTCCTTTTCGTCATGGCGAATCTCGCGCGGCATCTTGGCGTCGATCCGGAAGCGGCCTTGCGCGATGCCAACGCCAAGTTCGTGCGGCGCTTCGAGAGCATCGAGGCTGCTCTCGCCAAGGACGGCCGCAAGCCGGAGGACGCCACGCTCGAGGAGATGGATCATCTCTGGGACGAGGCCAAAGCGGTGGAGACGAAAAGCTAGCACGCAACGCTCTGAATGCTATGATGGAGTCATGAAACCGAAAACGATCGAAGAGGTGCTTGAGCGTGTGAAGACGTGGCCAGAGATCGCGCAGGCGGACCTAGCTCAGGCTGCGCTCGGCATTGAAGCCGATCTTGAAAGGGGCGCCTACGGAGAGAAGTACAAACCCACGCCTGAAGAAGCTGCGGTGCTGGAGCGGCGGATAAAGGAGTTGGATGAGGGCACGGTCGAGCCCGTCAGCTACGAGGATGTAAGGGCGCTCTTCGCCAAGTACCGTCGCCGATGAAGGTCGTACTCCACCCCGGAGTACGTTCCGATCTTGAGTCG
>DFXC01000007.1:3726-18757 GCA_002383105.1 Hyphomicrobiaceae bacterium UBA4118 | reverse complement strand
GGTTAGCCTCGGAACGCCCGGCAGCCATTGAGCCACTGCTTCGACACGTTGACGAAGCCATTGCCCGCCTGAGCGCCTGGCCCAGAGTTGCACCCCCGGTCGAGTTCGGCAGCGACATCCGGGTGGTGGCGCTTACCCGCCACCCCTACCGCATCTTCTATCGCGTCGCACGTGATGCGATCCAAATCCTGCATATCCGTCACACGTCGCGGGCGCCGTGGGAAGGTGGGCGCTGATAACGCCTATTCCCTTGCGAGATGCAGACGGGCGGGGCCGGCGAGGCGGGCAAGCCTCTCCCGTTTCTCAGGTGCAATGCGGATGCGCAAGGAGGTCACCCCCTCGCCCAGCATCGACCGCTCGATCACCTCGCAATTCTCGTAGATCCAATTCGACAGCGCGCCCTCCTCGGGCCTGAGTGCAATCTCGATGGTCTCGCGGCGGCGATTGAGCTTCCGCTCGATCGCGCTGCGCAAGGCGTCGAGCCCGATCCCCGTCGCCGCCGAGACGAGGACCGCGCCGGCGCGGGGCGCCTCGTTCCCGGCGCGCTGCAAGGCGTGTTCATCGAGGAGATCGGCCTTATTCCAGACCTCGAGCAGCCGGTCGGGCTCTCCTTTTGCATCGATGCCAAGCTCGGCTAGCACAACGTTCACGTCGACGCGCTGGCTTCCGCTTGCCGCGTCGGCGATGTCGCGAACATGCACGATGAGGTCGGCTTCGAGCACCTCCTCGAGGGTGGCGCGAAAGGCCGCGATCAGCGTGGTCGGCAAGTCCGAGATGAAACCCACGGTGTCGGAGAGGAGCGCCTTCGAGCCGCCGGGAAGGGGCAAGGATCGAAAGGTCGGGTCGAGCGTGGCGAACAGCGTATCCTCGGCCAGCACCGAGGCGCCGGTCAGCGCGTTGAACAGCGTCGACTTGCCGGCATTGGTGTAACCGACCAGGGCTATCGCCGGATACGGCACGCGCTGGCGCGACTTTCGATGCAGGCCACGGGTGCGCCGCACCTGGGCGAGCTCCTTGCGGATGACGTCGATGCGCTCGCCTATGATGCGGCGGTCGGTTTCGATCTGGGTCTCGCCGGGGCCGCCGAGAAAGCCGAAGCCGCCGCGCTGGCGCTCAAGATGCGTCCAGGACCGCACCAGCCGGCTCTTCTGATAGACGAGATGGGCGAGCTCGACTTGCAGGCGCCCTTCCCGCGTCCGTGCCCGCTGCCCGAAGATCTCGAGGATGAGACCGGTGCGGTCGAGCACCTTGGCGTTCCACGCCGTCTCGAGATTGCGCTGCTGCACGGGGGTCAACGGATGATCGACGATGACGAGCGCCGCGTCCTCGGCGCGGATGAGACCCTGCAGCTCCTCGACCTTGCCGGAGCCGAATAGCGTCGCCGGCCGCGGCTGGGTCAGGGGCACGAGGCCGCTCGCCCGCATGTCGAGGTCGATGGAAGCGGCAAGGCCAACCGCCTCGTCAAGGCGCGCTTGCGGCGATCGCTCGGAAGCGTCCCGGCTCAACGTGGCGCGAGCGCCTCTGCCCTGTCTCTTGTCGAGAACGGGCACCAGCACCACCGCCTTGACGCGCCCTTGCGCGCGCGCGCGGCCAACCTCGCGCCCCGTCCGCTCCTTCTTGCGCTTCAGCTGTCTCGGGTCGGTCGGACGCAATTACTCGGCGGCACCTTCCGCGTCGCTGATGTCTGAGAGCTGGATGGGTTGACCTGGCATGATGGTCGAGATCGCGTGCTTGTAGACGAGCTGAGAATGCCCGTCCCGCCGGAGCAAAACGCAGAAATTATCGAACCAGGTTACGACGCCCTGCAGCTTCACGCCGTTGACGAGAAATATCGTCAGTGGCGTCTTGTTCTTGCGAACATGGTTGAGAAAAGTGTCTTGAAGACTTTGCGCGCGCTCTGTCGCCATGGGCTTCCCCGTCCCTTTGGTCCACGCTTACGCCTGTCGGATGGCACTGGAATCGCCCTGCCCGGCCAGCCGAGGCGCATTAGACGCGATTAAAAGGCAATCCCGCAAGAGGGCTGATTGCGGAAGACCCTTGCCGGCGGCCCCCCTAGACGCTTCAGAGCACGACCGGGCTAGCGCATGGCCGGGCTTCTTTCATTGGAATTGACGCCAAGGGCGCGCAGTTTGCGATGCAGCGCCGATCGCTCCATACCGACGAACTCGGCCGTGCGCGAGATGTTGCCGCCAAAACGGTTAACTTGGGCCAGAAGGTATTCCCGCTCGAAAATCTCCCGCGCGTCGCGCAAAGGAAGTGACATCAGATGTTCACCCCCTGCCCCGTTCGGCGATAAAGGGACGGGTGAAATGATCTCCTCCGGCAGCATCTCGGCGGTAATGATGGAGTCGGGATCTCCGCCCACGAGAATCATCAGCCGCTCGATGTTGTTGCGGAGCTGGCGCACATTGCCCGGCCAGTCGTGCGACTGCAGCACCGCCATGGCGTCCTCGCCGATGCGGCGAGGCGGCAGGCCGGAGGCCACCGAGACGGCTTGCACGAAATAGCGCACGAGCTCGGGCACGTCCTCACGCCGATCGGAGAGCCCCGGCACTTTGATCGGCACCACGTTCAGGCGATGAAAGAGATCCTCGCGCAGGCGCCCCGACGACATCTCCTTCTGCAAATCGTGGCTCGTCGAGGAGACCACCCGCACATCGACATGCACCTTGGGTCCGCCGCCGAGCCTTTGGAAGCGCTGCTCCACGAGCACACGCAAGATCTTGGCTTGCGTCTCAAGCGGCATGTCGGCCACCTCGTCCATGTAGAGCGTGCCGTTATGGGCTTCCTCGAGCGCCCCCACTTTGCGGGGCCCGGAGCCCGCCCCCTCCTCGGTGCCGAACAGCTCAAGCTCCACGCGGTCGGGCACCATGGCGGCGGCGTTCAAGACCACGAACGGACCGTCGGCGCGCGCCGACTTCGCATGCATGACGCGCGCGGCGAGCTCCTTGCCGCAGCCGGACGGCCCGGTGATCAGGACGCGGCTATTGGTCGGGGCCACCTTCTCGATGGCTTGGCGGAGCTGATTGATGGCGGCCGAGTGACCGATCATCTCGAACGAATAGGTGCTGCGCTCGCGGAGCTCGCGGTTCTCACGCCTTAGCCGCGAAGCCTCCAGCGCGCGGGCCGTGATCAGCACGAGTCGGTCGGCCTTGAACGGCTTCTCGATATAGTCGTAGGCGCCGCGCTTGATCGCCGCCACCGCGGTCTCGATATTGCCGTGACCGCTGATGATGATGACCGGCAGGTCGGGGTGGGCCTTCTTGATGCGGTCGAGCAGCTCAAGCCCGTCGAGCTTGGAGCCTTGCAGCCAGATGTCGAGGATCACCAAGGAGGGGCGCCGCTCCTCGATCACCTTGAGGGTCTCGTCGCTGTCCTTGGCAAGCCGCGTCGCGTGACCTTCATCCTCGAGAATGCCTGCGATCAGCTCCCTGATATCGGCCTCGTCATCGACGACCAGGATGTCAGACGCCATGGGTCACTTCCTCTTCTTCCTCTGCGGCCTCAGGCGCATGGATCGGAGCGCCCGGCTCGGACATCGTCTCGCCGGCGCGCGCGTCGTCCCGTTCCCCGATCGGCAAGTCCATGCGCACTGAAGCTCCTTCGATCTTCCCGTTTCGTCGCGGCGCATCGGCAAGATGCAACGTGCCGCCATGCTGCTCGGTGATCCGCTGCACGATGGCGAGCCCAAGCCCGGTGCCTTTGGCACGAGTGGTCATGTAAGGCTCGACCAGGCGCTCGCGGTTCTCCTTTGGCAGGCCGCAGCCATTGTCGATGACCGTGATCTGCATGCGGTCGCCTTTGGTGCAAACCTTGGCCACGATATGGCCCGTGCCGGCGCGGGCAGGATCGGCCTCGACCGCCGAGTCGATCGCCTCGCTGGCATTCTTGACGAGGTTGGTCACGGCTTGGGTCAGGAGGCGGCGATCGGACAGCGTCACCACCGGCTTGTCGGGGAGATCAAGCTCGAAGACGATCTCGGGCCGGCTCACCTGGAACAGGAACACCGCCTCGCGCACGATCTCGCGGATGTCGTGGTGCTCCATCACCGGCTTCGGCATGCGCGCGAAGGCCGAGAACTCGTCGACCATGCGGCCGATATCCGACACCTGGCGGATGATGGTGTCGGTGCATTGATCGAACACCTCACGGTCCTTGGTGATGGAATCGCCGTATTTGCGGCGGATGCGCTCGGCGGAAAGCTGGATCGGGGTGAGCGGGTTCTTGATCTCATGGGCAATGCGCCGGGCGACGTCAGCCCAGGCGGTGCTGCGCTGCGCACTGACGAGCTCGGTCATGTCGTCGAAGGTCACCACGTAGCCTTGTGCCTCCTGGCCCACCCCTTCGCTCGTGACACGCACCGCAAAATTGCGCTCGGAGCCTGCCCGCCTAAGCGCGATCTGGTCGGTGACGAGCCGCCTTCCCTGCTTCTGCGCGCGCTTCAGAAGCGGGCCAAACTCGGGAACCGCCTTTGACAACGGCTGGCCGCGGAAGTCGGCTTCTTTCACCTTGAGCAGCGTTTCGGCGGAGCGGTTGACGAGGGTGATGGTGCCGTCGGGGTCGACGCCGACGACGCCAGCGGTCACGCCCGACAGCACCGCCTCCATGAAACGCCGGCGCTCGTCGAGCGCGGTATTGGCGCCGACCAGCTCGTCGCGCTGGCTTCTGAGCTCGGAGGTCATGGTGTTGAAGGTCGAGCCGAGCACGGCAAGGTCTCCGTCGGCAGGATCGACGGCGACCTCAACAGCAAGGTTGCCTTCCGAGATCTGTTGCGCCGCGCCCATGAGCTGGCGGATCGGCGCCACCAGCCGATTGGCGAACCACATGCCGATCCAGATGGCCGAAAGGAGAAGCGTCAAGGCGATCGTCACATACATCAGCCCGAAGGCCACCTGGACGCCGGCGCGGCGCTGCTCGAGCAGCTGATACTCGGCGACATTGGCGCGGGTCTCGCGCAGCTGCTGCAGCACGCGCGCGTTCACCGGCCGGATCACGTAGAGGAAGGTGTCGTCGAAGTTCTGCAGGCTCTTGATGGCGCCGACCATGCTCGTCTGGCCCGGCGCGATCACGATCACCTGGCCCTTCTTGGCAAGGTCCATGGCCTCCTTTGGCGGAGCCCGGTAGGGGAAGTCCGGCACCGAAGCCGCGGTGGCGAGGACCTTGCCATCGCCGTCGATCAGATAGGCGATGGGGAGCGCCCTGATGGCGGCCTGCGCGGTCAGGAAATTGCCGAAGCCTTGCGGCTGCGACTTCACGAGCTCGACCGCCTCGTCGATGTCCTTGGCCATGCCGACCGTGTCGGCGCGGATCACCTGGCCATGCTCCTGGAGATAGGCGGTCGCCACGTCGATCGAGTTCTGGATGATGGATTTGGTGCGGACGGAGAACCAATGGTCGAGGCCGCGGTCGAGCGAGATGCTGGCAAAGACGGCAAGCAGGATCGCAGGCAGGACGGCGATGACGCTGAACAGGCTGACGATGCGGACATGGAGCTGGGCGCCCGCTACCTGCCGGCGCCGGGCGAGCCACAGCCCGGTCACCTGCCAGGCGATGATCATCACCATCGCCAGCACGAGCACGAGGTTGATAAGGAGCACCCCCACCACCACAAGGTGCGTCGGCACGATGGGGGTGAGGCCGGTCAGGATGACGTAGGTGGCAAGGCCCGAGCACAGCGAGACCACCATGGTGATCAGGCCGAGCGTGAAGGGCAGACGGCGGCGCGAGCTTGCGGGGTCGCGTTGGGCGCCGGGAGGCGAGATCCGGTCGGAACTTCCCGTATCGCCCGGAGGCTGGATCATGGCTTCGTGCGGGTGCCCAGGCGTCTTGGGTTTGGCCGCTTTGCGCAAGGATTGGAAGACGCTACGCAACCGCATTCCCCTCCCTCCCTGGACCTTGCCGGTCCTTAGCTTTGGGAGCGTCCTCAAGTATGATGCAATAAGATCACAATGTGGCGCTTTGGCGACATTGTGTGCATAATGCTACAGGTGGGGGAGCCGCCATGCGGCCCCTAGCGATCGTCGCTTTTTGGGACGACGGGAGGTGGATCAGGTCCCGGGGGTCCTGATCACCTTGATGGCCAGGTCGCGGATCTTCTTGCGCAGCGTGTTGCGGTTCAGCCCGAGCAGATCGGCGGCGCGGATCTGGTTGCCCCGCGTGGCCGCGAGCGCCGCAGTGATGAGCGGGAACTCGATCTTGCGCAGCACCCTCGTATAGAGGCCGGACGGCGGGAGATCCTGGCCGAAGCTCATGAAATAGTCCGAGAGGAAGCGCTCGACGGACTCCGAGAGGTCGCCGGTCGGCTCGGCCGCGTCGGGGAACGGCGGGCGGGCAGCCGTGGCGAGCTCGTTCTCCACCATGTCCACGCTGACGATGTCTTGCGCGTAGATCGCCGACAGCCGCCGCACGAGGTTCTCGAGCTCGCGAATATTTCCCGGCCAGTGGTAGCGCTTGAGCCTCTCGATCGCCGCGGGCTCGAAGCTCTTGGACGGCAGCCCCTCCTTTTCGGCGATCCCCAAGAAGTGGCGCACGAGATCGGGAATGTCCTCGATGCGCTCGCGCAGAGGCGGCAATCGCAGCGGCACGACGTTCAGCCGGTAGAACAGGTCCTCGCGGAACAGGCCCTGGTCGATCTGCTGCTGCAGGTCGCGATTGGTGGCGGCGATGATCCTGACATTGGTCCTGATCGGTGTCCGGCCGCCGACCGTCGTGTATTCCCCTTCCTGGAGCACGCGCAGCAGCCGCGTCTGCGCCTCCATGGGCATGTCGCCGATCTCGTCGAGAAACAGCGTGCCGCCTTCGGCCTGCTCGAAGCGTCCGATGTGGCGGTTCTGGGCGCCGGTGAAAGCCCCTTTCTCATGGCCGAACAACTCGGACTCGATCAGCTCGCGGGGGATGGCCGCCATGTTGATGGCGACAAAGGGGCCGTTGCGGCGCTTGCCGTATTCGTGCAGCGCCCGGGCGACAAGCTCCTTGCCGGTTCCCGACTCGCCGGTGATCATCACCGTGAGGTCGGTCTGGGTGAGGCGGGCGAGCACGCGATAGATGTCCTGCATGGCCTGGCAGCGGCCGATCAGCGGCAGGCCTTCACTGGACTCGGCGGAAAGCCGCTGCGATTTCCGCCGCGGCTCGGCCAGCGCGCGGCTTACCACGGCGACGAGCTCGTTCAGGTCGAAGGGCTTGGGCAGGTATTCGTAGGCTCCCCGCTCGGCCGCGGTGATCGCCGTCATGAACGTGTTCTGCGCGCTCATCACGATGATCGGCAGACCGGGCCTCAGCTTCTTCACCCGGGGAATGAGATCGAAGGCGTTCTCGTCGGGCATGAGCACGTCGGTGATCACGAGGTCGCCCTCGCCTTGGCTGATCCAGCGCCACAGGGTCGCGGCATTGCCGGTGGCGCGGGGCGCGTAGCCCGCGCGCGCCAGAGCCTGGTTCAGGACGGTGCGGATCGCAGCGTCGTCGTCAGCGATGAGGATGTTGCCTTTGGCCATGAAGTCTATGCCTGCCCGCCTTGCACCGCTTCGCTTTCGGACATCGGCATCAGGGCGCGAAACACCGTAAAGCGCGGCCGCGAGTCGCATTCGATGATGCCGCCATGGTCGCCGATGATCTTGGCCACGAGCGCTAGCCCAAGCCCCGTGCCGGATTGCTTGGTGGTGACGAAGGGATCGAACAGATGCGGCATGAGATCGGTGGGGACACCTGAACCGTTGTCCTCCACCGCGATCTCCAGCGGCAGGCTGACGCGGGCTTGGCTGCCCGGCACCGAGAGACGTACGCCCGGCCGGAAGGACGTGGTGAGGGTGATCTGGCCGTCGGCCCTCTCCTCGCCGATCGCCTCGGCGGCGTTCTTGACGAGGTTCAGGAACACCTGGATCAGCTTGTCGCGGCTCCCCGGCACGGGCGGCAGCGAGGGATCGTAGTTCTCGACGATCTTGATCTGGCGGGCGAAGCCGGTGGTGGCGATCTGCTTCACGTGGTCGAGCACGTCATGGATATTGACGGGCTCGCGCAGCAGCGGACGCTCGTCGCCGAAAATCTCCATGCGGTCGACGAGTTTGCAGATGCGGTCCGACTCGGCGCAGATGAGCTGCGTCAAGGTGCGGTCGTTGTCGGTGCGCTCGCTTTCCAGGAGCTGCGCCGCGCCCCTGATGCCGGAGAGCGGGTTCTTGATCTCGTGAGCGAGCACGGCGGCAAGACCCGAGACGGAGCGCGCAGCGCCGCGATGGGTGAGCTGGCGCTCGATCATCTGCGCCATGCTGCGCTGTTGCAGCATGATCATCACCGAGTCGGGCGACTCGGCCAGAGGGCCCGCGTAGAGGTCGACAAGCTTCGGCGCCTCGAAGCGGAACGAGCCGAGGTCCACGCCATATTCGTTGACTGTGGTGCCGTTCCGTTGCACCTGCTCGACGAGCGCGATGAGCGGGCTGCCGAAGGCGACCACATCGGTGAGGCAGCGGCGGCAGAGCACGCTCGCGCTCATTTGGAAGAAGTCCTCGGCGGCCGCGTTGACGTAGTCGACCCTGAGGCCCTCACCGATGACGAGGAGCGGATGCGGCAGCGCGCTGAGCAACGCCTCGGCCTTGATCGGCTGCGGCTGGGGAGTCCGGCGCAAGCTAGGTCTTTTGGTTGAGCCGCTCAAGCGGTGTATCCTTTGATCAGTTTTCTTGTCGGCTCGACCGCGGATGCACAAAATTTATGCATCGGTACCCCATGATCTATTATTGTGCACAATACGGGGGATTTTACGCGGGAGCAACACTCGTTTTGCCGCAGTGCAACAATTTAATTATTCCAGGGGTTACGCCGTTCGGTGGAGGCCGCAGTTGAGCGTCGCGGCCCTCATCGTGGCGGCTGGCCGCGGCGCACGCGCCGTAGGCGAAACCGGCTGCCCCAAGCAATATTGCCGGATTGGCGGCGTGCCGATGATCACCCGGTCGATCGGCGTCTTTGCCGCGCACCCGAGCGTGAGGGACATTCTCGTGGTGATCCATCCCGACGACGCTGCGCTTTATGAAGCCGCTAGCGGTCAGTTTGCCGGGCGGCTGCGCAAGGCGGTGCCCGGGGGGGCGACGCGCCAGGACTCCGTCCGCGCCGGGCTTGAGGCGCTTGCAGCGGCAGCACCTGCTTGCGTGTTGATCCACGACGCCGCACGGCCCTTCGTCGATGCCCCCCTTATCACCCGCGTCATCCAAAGCCTCGAGGCTCATGCGGGCGCGCTGCCCTGCCTTCCCGTCACCGATACGTTGAAGCGCGGGAGCCAAGGCCGTGTGACCGGAACGGTCGATCGCGATCAGCTGTGGCGGGCGCAGACGCCGCAAGGGTTCCGCTACGAGGCGATCCTTGCCGCCCACCGCGCCGCGGCAAGAGCGCCCGCTCGCGACTTCACCGATGACGCGGGCGTCGCCGAATGGTTCGGCCTCGATGTGGCTCTGGTCGAGGGCTCTGAGGAAAATCGCAAGCTCACCACCACGGAGGATTTGAGGATCGCTGACGATCTGTTACGGCCGGAGGGCGCGCGAGCGGCTGCCACCATCCGCGTGGCGTCCGGCTATGACGTGCACGCTTTCGGCCCCGGCGACGCCGTGGTGCTGTGCGGGGTCAGCATTCCGCATGCGAAGAAGCTCGTCGGCCACAGCGACGCCGATGTCGGCTTGCATGCGCTGACCGATGCCCTGCTCGGCTCGATTGCCGAAGGCGATATCGGCGTCCACTTCCCGCCGTCTGACGCGCGCTGGCGCGGCGCCGCCTCCGAGATCTTCCTCAAGCATGCCGCCGCCAAAGTGAGGGAGCGCGGCGGCGAGATCGTGCATGTGGACGTCACGCTGCTCTGCGAGGCCCCGCGCATCGGGCCTTACCGCGAGGCGATGCGCGCGCGGATCGCCGAGATGCTCGGCCTGGCCGTGGCGAAGGTCAGTATCAAAGCGACCACCAATGAAGGCCTGGGCTTCATCGGTCGCGGCGAAGGGATCGCGGCCATGGCGACGGCGACGGTGAGCCTCCCATGACTAAGCTTGCGATGACGGAGAGGATCGAGATCGGCGCGCAGCTGATCGCGCAGGCCGCTGAGCTGCTCGAGACTTGCCGCGCCTGCAGCGAGACGCTGGTGAGCGCGGAATCCTGCACCGGTGGTCTCCTCGCCGCGACGCTGACCGCCATCCCCGGCTCCTCTGACGTGTTCGAGCGCGGCTTCGTCACCTATTCCAACGCCGCCAAGAGCGAGATGCTCGGTGTGCCCTTTTGGCTGATCGAGCGCCACGGGGCAGTCAGCGAGGACGTCGCCCGCGCCATGGCGGGAGGCGCTCTCACCCATTCCCATGCAACCCTTGCCGTTTCCGTCACCGGCATTGCCGGGCCCGATGGTGGAAGTACCGAGAAGCCGGTCGGGCTCGTGCATTTCGCCGCCGGCAGGCGCGACGAGGCGATCCGGCATGAGCAGGTTGTTTTCGGCGATCTCGGCCGGGCCGAGATCAGGCGGCGCAGCGTCGAGCGAGCGCTTGCGCTTCTTCTCTCACTGCTGTGAGGCGAGAGCCGGCGCCGCCCGTCCATAGATCGTGTCGGCGCGGGCCTCGAAGGCGGTCGTGTATCTCTCTACCGCTTTGGCGAATAGCCGTCCCACCAGCCGCTCGAACAGGCGCGAGCGGAAGGCATAGGCGATGTAGAAATCGACCTCGCACGCCCCCTCCCCGCGCGGGTGAAAGCGCCAGCGGTTCTCGAGGAAGGTGAAGGGGCCGTCGAGATATTCGACGAGGATGGTGCGGGCGGCGCGATCGTGGAGATGCACCTGGGTGGTGAAGCTCTCATGGATGAGGCCATAGCCTATCGTCATGGTGGCGATCAGCACCTCCCTGCCCTCGCGCTGCTCGCGGCTCTTGACCGTGAGTTCCTCGCAGAGCGGTAGGAATTTCGGATAGTCCTCGACGCGCGCCACGAGCGCGAACATCTGGTCGGCCGAATGCGCGACGGGGTGCTTGGTCTCGTAGACGTGCATGAGAGGCGAGCCGGCCGGTCTTGCGCTTAAGCGCCGAGCGAGGCTTGGCGCGCAGCCTTCAGCCGCGCGAAGTCCTCGGCCGCGTGATAGGAGGATCGTGTCAAAGGGCTCGAGGCCACGAGCAGGAAGCCTTTCTCCTCGGCAATGCGCCGATAGGACTGGAATTCCTCGGGGGTGACAAAGCGGTCAATGGCCGCATGCTTGCGGGTCGGCTGCAGATATTGCCCGATGGTAAGAAAGTCGACGCTGGCCCCGCGCATGTCGTCCATCACGGCGATAACCTCATCGCCCGTTTCGCCCAAGCCCACCATGATGCCCGATTTGGTGAAGAGGCACGGGTCGAGTTCCTTGGCGCGCTGCAGCAGATTGAGCGAGTGGCGATAGTCGGCGCCCGGACGAATGCGCCGGTAGAGTGCGGGCACGGTCTCGACATTGTGGTTGAATACGTCCGGCTTGGCGGCGATGACGATCTCCAGCGCGCCCGCTTTACGCAAAAAGTCAGGGGTGAGCACCTCGATGCTGGTGAGCGGCCGCGCCTGCCGGATCGCCCCGATGGTCGCCGCGAAATGAGCGGCGCCGCCGTCGTCGAGATCATCGCGGTCGACCGAGGTCACCACGACATGGGCGAGATCAAGGGCGGCGACGGCTCCCGCCACGCGCTCAGGCTCGCCGGCATCGAGCGCGCCCGGCCGGCCGGTGCGCACATTGCAGAAGGCGCAGGCCCGCGTGCAGGTGTCGCCCATGATCATGACGGTGGCGTGGCGCTTGCCCCAGCACTCGCCGATATTGGGACAGGCGGCCTCCTCGCACACTGTGGTGAGGCGGTGCGCGCGTAAGGTTGCGCGCGTGGCGTCGAAAGCGTGCGCGCCCGGCGCCTTGACGCGGATCCATGACGGCTTGGGCAGCACCGGCGTGTCGGGCAGCCGCGCCTTCTCCGGATGGCGCGGACGCACCTTCACGACACCGGACCTGTCAAGCACCGTCACCATCACACCAACGTTCAGACCTTAGGCTCCGGCCGGGCGGCCTCTGACGCTCCGCCAAATCCACATGACGAGGATGGCGCCGAGCGAGGCCACGATCAGATTGCCGAGCCAGCCATGGAACTCGATGTTCAAGACATTCGCCAGCGTGCCGCCCACGAAGGAGCCGGCGATGCCGACCAGCAGATTGGTGAGAAGGCCGTGATCGCTCGCAGTGACCTTCTCGGCGATATAGCCGGCGATGATGCCGATGATCAGCATACCGATAAAGCCGACCCCCGGCATGGAGAACAGAGTTTGGGCGTTGTCCATCGAGACCTCCCAGTTAGCCGCACCAACGTCCGTCTTAGCTGCGATGACGGGCGTTGATCCATATAGGCTTTTTCGGCGTTTGTAACAGGGATGCTGCCATCACCGCATGCGTTGCCAGACGAGAATGCAAATGATGGCGCCAATCGTGGCGATGATGATCTCGCCGATCAGGTTGTAGGCGCCAAGGCCCAGCAGGCCGGCGAGAAGACCGCCGACCACGGCGCCGATAATGCCGATCAGCAGGTTTACTAGGAGATCCTGTTGTCGCCCCAGGATGTATGAGGCAAGCGCGCCGGCAATCAGGCCAACGACAAGAAAGATAATAAGGCTCATGGTGTTGCTCCCTTTGTTCGCGGGCCCTCCCCCCTGGCCGGTGGGACTAGATGTGAAGCACGCGGCCAAAGGCGTCGAGCACCGATTCGCCCATCATCTCCGACAATGTCGGGTGGGGGAAGATGGAGGCGATCAATTCGGCCTCGGTGGTCTCGAGGGTCTTGGCGACGGCGAAGCCCTGGATGAGCTCGGTGGCCTCGGCCCCGAGCAGATGGGCGCCGAGCAGGGCACCGCTTTGCGCATCGAATATGGTCTTCACCAGGCCTTCGGTCTCGCCGAGCGCTATGGCCTTGCCGTTGGCGGAATAGGGGAAGCGGCCGATTTTCAGCGTGTAGCCTGCGGCACGTGCCGCTTCTTCGGTGAGGCCGACGCTTGCCACCTGCGGCGAGCTATAGGTGCAGCTCGGGACGTTGGTCTTGTCCAGCGGATGCACGCCGTCGACGCCGGCGATCTTCTCGACGCACAGAAGGCCCTCATGGCTCGCTTTGTGGGCAAGCCAGGGCGGGCCGACCACGTCGCCGATGGCGTAGAGACCCGGTGCTCCGGTGCGGCACCACCCATCCACGACGATATGGCCCTTCTCGATTGCGACCCCCTGCTCTTCCAGCCCCAGCCCCTCGACATTGCCGGTGATGCCGATGGCGAGGATCACGCGCTCGGCGGTGATCTCCTCGGTCGCGCCGCCGGACTTCCGCAAGGTGGCGGTGACGCTGTCGGCGCCTTTGAGCCGCTCCACGCTCGTGCCGGTATTGATGGCTATGCCCTGCCTGGCGAAGGCCTTGCGCGCGAGCGCCGAGATCTCGGCGTCCTCGGCGGGCAGGATACGGTCGAGAATTTCGACCACGGTCACCTCGGCGCCGAGGGTGCGATAAAAGCTTGCGAACTCGATGCCGATGGCGCCGGAGCCCACGATGATCAGAGATTTGGGGAAGCTCTGGGGCACCATGGCCTCTTTGTAGGTCCAGATCAGCCTGCCGTCGGGCTCGAGACCCGGCGCGGTGCGCGCCCGCGCCCCGGTCGCGATGATGATGTGCTTGGCCTCGATATCCGGCGGCGCCTCGCCGGTTTTGCCGGTGATGGCGATGCGCCCCTCGCCTTTTAGTCGCGCCGTCCCGGAGATCACTTGGACCTTGTTCTTCTTCATGAGATAGGCAACGCCATTCGACAGACGATCGGCTACTTTGCGGCTCCGCTCGACCACCTTGGCGAGGTCGAAGCGGACATTGTCGGCGGCAAGCCCGAACTCCGCGGCGTGGCGCATCTGACGATAAAGCTCCGAGGTGCGGAGCAGCGCCTTGGTGGGGATGCACCCCCAGTTGAGGCAGATGCCGCCGAGATGCTCGCGCTCGACGATTGCCGTCTTGAGGCCGAGCTGTGAGCCGCGGATGGCCGCAACATAGCCGCCGGGCCCCGCGCCGATGATGGCGAGATCAAAACGCGTCTCAGTCATCGCAGGGATGCTCGAATAGTCAGGCACATGAAGGTTAAACTCACTCGGTGGGGAAAGGGATCTCTCCGTGTGTCTTAATGTCCCCGTCAGAGGGCGGGGCGTCGCCTACACCAGCATGGTCACGGGGTCTTCGATATAGGCTTTGAAGGCGGCCAGCAGCTCGGCGCCGAGCGCGCCGTCGATGACGCGGTGATCGACCGACAGCGTCACACTCATCATGGTCGCGATCTTCAACGCATCGTCCTTGACCACGGGGCGCTTCTCGGCGCGGCCTACTGCGAGAATGCTCGCCTGGGGCGGGTTGATCACGGCGTCGAAGCGGTCGATGCCGTACATGCCGAGATTGGAGATGGCCGTGGAGCCCCCCTGATATTCATGGGGCGCGAGCCGCTTTGACCGGGCGCGGGCGGCGAGATCGCGCATCTCGTTGGAGATCTCAGACAGGCTCTTCACCTCGGCATCGCGGATCACCGGCGTGAATAGGCCGCCGCCTTGCAGCGCCACGGCCACCGCAATGTCTGAGGCGCGGTGACGCAACAGCCCCTCCTCCGTCCAGGTGGCGTTGGCGGCGGGCACGGTCTGCAGCGCCATGGCCAGCGCCTTGATGATGAAGTCGTTGACCGAGAGCTTGAAGGCGCGCGGGCCCTCTTGCGGCGCCATGGCATTCAGCCGCGCGCGGGCGGCGAGCGCCGCGTCGAGCTCGCAGTCGATGGCGAGATAGAAATGCGGGATGGTCTGCTTGGACAGCGTGAGCCGTTCGGCGATGAAGCGGCGCATGGTGTCGTGCGGCACGAGGTCGTAGGAGCCGGGCTTGTAGAGCGCAAGCACCTGCTCGTCGGGCATCGCCGGTTGCGGGGCCCTGACGAGGCCCCGCTGCGGAGGGTCGGGGGCCTCGGCTGGGCGCGTCTGCGTCTCGGCGCGCTCGGTTTGGGGGGGGTCTGTTTCGATGTGCGGGGCGGCGCG
>DFXC01000007.1:0-3540 GCA_002383105.1 Hyphomicrobiaceae bacterium UBA4118 | reverse complement strand
CGGCGCGCTCCACATCGGCTTTGACGATGCGGCCATGAGGGCCTGAGCCGTTCAGCGCGGCAAGCGCGATCCCGCGCTCGCGCGCGAGCCGCCGCGCCAAGGGCGAGGCGAAGACACGCTTCGCGTGACCGTTCTTGCCGTTCGCCCTGATCTGCTCGGCGATCTGCGTCATCACAAGCTCGGCATGGTCCCCCTCACCGTCATGGGCCTCACCCTTCGAGACGGGCGCTGGCGCGCCCTCCTTAGGGTGAGGATCAGGCCTCGTGCTCCGACTTCGATCCTCATCCTGAGGAGCGGCCGCGGGCCGCGTCTCGAAGGATGAGGCCCGCGGCGCGGCGGCGGCCTCATCATCACCGTCTCCCAGAAGCAGAGCGATGGGCTGGTTGACCGGGACGTGCTCGGTCCCCTCGGCGACGAGCAGCTTGCCCATCGTCCCCTCATCGACCGCCTCGACCTCCATGGTGGCCTTGTCGGTCTCGATCTCGGCGATCACGTCGCCGCTCCTGACCATGTCGCCCTCCTTGACGTGCCATTTGACCAGCTTGCCCTCCTCCATGGTGGGCGACAGCGCTGGCATGAGGATCGGCGTCGTCATGGCTCACGCGTCCCCGCGCCGGGTGTAGCTGCGTCTTCCCAATGCTGCCCGTCGAAGGGCTTGACGCGCGTCACGCGGACGGCGCCCTCCTCCAGGCAGCGCACATTGACGCTATAGCCGTCGGGCTTCGAGCGCGGCAAGTAGAAGCTCTTTATTCCGCACACGGAGCAAAAGTGATGCTTCGCCGTGCCGGTGTTGAAGCTGTAGGTGGTGATCCTGTCGGCGCCGGCGAGCAGCCTGAAGCGCTCCTTGGGCACGATCAGATGCACATAGCCGGTCATGCGGCAGATCGAGCAATTGCAGTCCTTGACCGCGATCTCGTTGGGCGCCAGCACCTCGAAGCGCACGGCGCCGCAATGGCACCCGCCCTTCTTCCAGCTCATGGGGCTTTCGGCCATGTGCGTCACTTCCAGTAGCAGACGGACTTGGCGGCGGCGACCACCTGGTCCACCGAGGGGAGCGCGAGCTTCTCGAGATTGGCGGCGTACGGCATGGGCACGTCGGCGCCGGTCACCTTGAGGGGCGGCGCGTCGAGATGGTCGAACGCCTCGGCCGTGACGCGGGCGCAGATCTCGGAGCCGATGGAGCAAATCGGCCAGCCCTCCTCTACGGTGACGATGCGGTTCGTCTTCTTCACCGAGGCGATCACGGCATCCATGTCGAGGGGCCGCAGCGTGCGGAGATCGATCACCTCCGCCTCGATACCTTGTTCTGCGAGATGCTTCGCGGCTTCAAGCGTATAAGCCAGCCCCCGCGAATAGGAGACGATGGTCACGTCCCTCCCTTCTCGCGCCAGCCGCGCCTTGCCGATGGGTATGACGAAGTCGTCGAGCTTCGGCACCTCGAAGCTCTGGCCGTAGAGGATCTCGTTCTCGAGGAACACGACGGGACCCGGATCGCGGATGGCGGCCTTTAGCAGACCCTTGGCGTCGGCGGCTGTATAGGGCGCGATCACCTTCAAGCCGGGCACGTGCGCATACCAGGACGAGTAGTCCTGGCTGTGCTGGGCGGCGACGCGGGCGGCGGCGCCGTTAGACCCGCGGAAGACGATGGGGCAATGCATCTTGCCGCCCGACATATAGAGGGTCTTGGCGGCAGAGTTGAGGATGTGGTCGATCGCCTGCATTGCGAAGTTCCAGGTCATGAACTCGACGATGGGCTTCAGCCCCGCGAAGGCCGCGCCCACGCCCACCCCAGCAAAGCCATATTCGGTGATGGGCGTGTCGACGACGCGCATCGGGCCGAACTCATCGAGCAGCCCTTGGGTCACCTTGTAGGCGCCCTGATATTGGGCGACCTCCTCGCCCATGACGAAGACGGAAGGGTCGGCGCGCATCTCCTCGGCCATGGCGTCGCGCAGCGCCTCGCGCACGGTCATGGTGACCATCTCCGTCCCGGGCGGGACTTCGGCCTCAGGGCGCGGCTCGTGCGGTGCCACCTTCGGTCCTGCCGGCGCCTGCTCGACGTCAGGAGGGCTTTCCCCCAATTCGCGCTTTGGGGCCTCGCCCTTCGAGACGGGCGCAGCCGCGTCCTCCTCAGGGCGAGGACGCGATCCCTCATCCTGAGGAGCGGCTCGCGTCTCGAAGGATGAGGCCCCTGTGGCATCTTCGCCGTCGGTCAGAAGCAGCGCGATGGGATGATTCACCGGGACATGCTCGGTGCCGTCGGCAACCAGGATTTTGCCGATCCTGCCGTCGTCGGCAGCCTCGACTTCCATGGTCGCCTTGTCGGTCTCGATCTCGGCGATGACGTCGCCCGCGCGCACGTCGTCGCCCTCGCCGACGAGCCATTTGGCGAGCTTCCCCTCCTCCATGGTGGGCGAGAGCGCTGGCATTAAGATCGGGATGGTCATCGCGGGGTTCCGCAGGCTCAAGCCGTGACGTCAGTGTAAAGCTCGGCGGCGTCAGGCTCAGGGTCTTGCTGGGCGAACTCGGCAGCTTCGTTGATCACCGCGCGCACCTCGCGGTCGATCTCCTTCAGCTCCGCTTCGCTAACCGTGCCCTCCTCCAGGATGCGCTTGCGCAAGAGATCGATGGGGTCGCGATGCTCGCGCATCTCCTGCACCTCCTCGCGGGTCCGGTATTTGGCGGGGTCCGACATGGAATGGCCGCGATAGCGATAGGTGCGCATCTCGAGAATCCTCGGCCCCTCGCCTTTGCGCCCCCGCGCTACGGCGCGATCTCCGGCATCCTTGACGGCGGCCACATCCATGCCGTCGACCTGCTCGCCGGGAATGCCGAACACGGAGCCGCGCTGGTAGAGCTCCTCGGCGCGGGCGCTGCCGCGCTCCACCGCCGTCCCCATGGCATAGTGGTTGTTCTCGATGACGTAGATGACGGGAAGCTTCCACAAGGACGCCATGTTGAAGCTCTCATAGACTTGGCCCTGATTGGCAGCGCCCTCGCCGAAATAAGTGAGGCAGACGCGGTCGAGTCCACGATATTTGTTGGCAAAGGAGAGGCCGGTGCCGAGCGGCGCCGGCGCACCGACGATGCCGTGACCGCCGTAAAAGTTCTTCTCCACAGAGAACATGTGCATGGAGCCACCCTTGCCTTTGGCGTAGCCGTGGCGGCGCCCGGTCAGCTCCGCCATCACGCGCTTGGGCTCCATGCCGGTGGCGAGCATATGGCCGTGATCGCGATAGGCGGTGATGACCTGGTCGCCCTCACCGATCGCCATCTGCATGCCGACGACGACGGCCTCCTGGCCGATATAGAGGTGGCAGAAGCCGCCGATATAGCCCATGCCGTAAAGCTGTCCCGCCTTCTCCTCGAAACGGCGGATCAGCAGCATTAGGCGGTAGGCGGCGAGCCCCTGCTCTTGGGTCAGGCCCGGCTTGACGGGGGGCCTTTCCGGCAGAGCCTGCTCATCGCCCAACCAGAAATTGGCGGCTTGGGGCGAGAGGCTTGGGCTCGCGCTGTTCACTCTTGGCCTCCTTCGATTCT
>DFXC01000173.1:12963-14496 GCA_002383105.1 Hyphomicrobiaceae bacterium UBA4118 | reverse complement strand
GTCTATGACGAGCTGCTCGGCACAAATTTGGCGGAGCTGTTCGCGCACCCGCCCTCGTTCGAGGCGGCTTCCATGGGAGACGGCGCGTGAATGGGACCGGAAGGCGCGGCTTGACTTTTCAGGGCCGTTTCCCATCCTGTAGGCCCTGTAGGGTTTAACGTCATCTGAAGAGCGGCAGTGCCTCGCTTTGGCGGGGCCGGCGTCGTTCGAGAAGAGGAGAGCGAGACATCGTAAGACGACCAATGAGGCTTACCCCCGATCGGGGAGGCCCCCGTGTCAACGAGGGCATCGACATTCCCAACATCCAGCTCATCGACGCAGGCGGCACCAATCTCGGCGTGGTGGCCACCGCCGAGGCGCTCAGGCGCGCGGTCGAGGCTGGGCTCGATCTCGTCGAGATCGCGCCCAACTCTGAGCCGCCGGTCTGCAAGATCCTGGACTACGGCAAATACAAATATCAGGCGCAAAAGAAGGCCGCCGAGGCGCGCAAGAAGCAGCGCACCGTCGAGATCAAGGAGATCAAGATGCGGCCGAACATCGACAGCCACGACTACGAAGTGAAGATGCGCTCGATCCGCCGCTTCTTCGAAGAGGGCGACAAGGTGAAGGTTACTTTGCGCTTCAGAGGCCGCGAGATGGCGCATCAGGAGCTCGGCGCGCAGCTGCTCGACCGCGTCAAGCAGGACACTTTGCCCATCGCCAAGGTGGAATCGGAGCCGCGGCTCGAAGGCCGGCAGATGGTGATGATCCTCGCCCCGCGCTAGGCTATCTGGCGGGCAAGCTCCGCCTGCTCACGCAAGGTCTCGCTGACGGCTGATTCCGGCTCAGGCTCCCCGAATAAGAAGCCTTGGCCTGTGTCGCAGCCGAGCTTCGTCAGCCGCTCCAGCACTTGGGTGTTCTCGATTCCCTCGGCCGTGGTGTGCAGGCCAAGCGCCTGGCTCAAGCTCAGGATCGCCTTCACGATCCGCGCTTCCTCCGGTTTGGCCAGCATCTGGCTGACGAACGATCGGTCGATCTTGATGGTGTCGAGTTGTAGCTCGCGCAGGTGATAAAGCCCCGAATAACCGGTGCCGAAATCGTCAAGCGCGACGCGCACGCCCACCCGGCGGAGCTGGTCGAGCACGCGCTTGGCCTCGTCCAGTTTCTGCACGACTGCCGTCTCGGTGATTTCGACCACGAGACGATGGGGCGGGAACGAGGCTTGGGCCAGGAGGTCGAGAATCCTGTGCGTCAGCGATGGATCGGAGATTTGCCGTGGCGAGAGATTGATCGAGAGGTAGAGATGCTGCGGCCAGGTCTTGGCATCGCGCTACGCCTGCGTCAGCAGCGCATAGGTCATCTCGCCAATCGTGGCGGTATCCTCGGCGATGGGGATGAACGTCTCGGGCAACAGCAGCCCTCGCGTAGGATGCTTCCATCGCGCTAGGACCTCGTGGCCAACCGTCTCCGAGGTCTCGAGGTCGACCAGCGGCTGGTAGTAGGGAACGATCTGTCCCGCTTCGATGGCGCCTTTCATTTCCGGCCTCGAGCTCG
>DFXC01000173.1:0-12729 GCA_002383105.1 Hyphomicrobiaceae bacterium UBA4118 | reverse complement strand
GGCGCGGTCGAAGAAGCGGTATTGACCGCGTCCCTCCGCCTTTGCCCAATACATGGCCATGTCCGCCTGCCGCAGCGCGGTTTCGACATTGGCGCCGTCACGTTGGGCCATCGCATCATTGCGGTGGGCACTTGGATCGCAGGTGGCGACGCCCACGCTTACGCCAACCTGGAGCGACAGGGCGGCAAGCGATATCGGCTTTGATGTTTCGTGGACGATGCTCCGCGCCAAGCGCTCTGGGACATCGCTGCCGAGGCGGTAGCGCATGATGACGCCAAACTCGTCGCCCCCGAACCGCGCCACAGAGCCCCCTTCAGCAAGCCGCGTGAGACGCTTGGCGATGACCCGGAGCACCTCGTCGCCGAGCCTGTGGCCGTAGACGTCGTTGATCGGCTTGAAATTGTCGAGGTCGACGACGAGCAGTGCGCAAGCCTTCTTCCGGCAGATCGCACGACCATTTGTCGAAATCCTCGATGAACCAGCGGCGGTTGGGAAGGCCGGTGAGCACGTCGTGGCGGGCCAGCTGATACGCCTCGGTCTCGGCCTTCCGCCTGCGCACGACCTCGTGGTGCAAGTCGATTGTGCGGCGAACCGAGTAAATCTTGGCCGCGATGCCGAGGAAAACGAAAAGGATCACGAGCCAGTCGATCGCGTCGCTTTGCGGCTCGTTGGTGAATTCGAGGAACTTGTCGAGAGCGTCGTACCAGACGGCAAACAGATAGATCGGGAGCCCCACGAGACCCATGACGATCAGATCGCCCGTGACTCGACTTTGCCTTGAGTACCAGGCGGCAAGCCTGCGGAAGGGGGCCAGGACGTCCATAGTCGACCATGGTCTCAAGTTGCGCTCCGATGGAAAGCGGTTCACCTGGGATTGGCAGGGGTAACGGCCTTGCTCGGCGACCCTAAGGCCGGACTCCGGAAGCAAGCGTTAAGCCGGATGGTTTAGACGTGCCTCGTTCTGGGACGGCGCCCCCGGAACCCTTGCAAGCGGGCCCAAATCCACCTTATAAGGCGCTTCCTAGGAGCCGCCCGGCGGGGCATGCCGTGGCGGCTCGCATGCTTTCAAATCGTCGAAACACTCTCTCCCCTGCCCTCAAGCCGCATTTGCCGAGCATCGAGCCGGGGTCAAAACCAAGGAAGCCAAATGCCCAAGATGAAGACCAAGAGCGGTGCCAAGAAGCGCTTCAAGGTCACGGCCACAGGCAAGGTGAAAGTCCAAGCCTCGCGCAAGCGTCACGGCATGATTCAGCGTACCGCGAAATTCGTCCGCAATGCGCGGGGTACGATGGTCCTGTCCGACGAGGACGCCAAGATCGTGAAGAAGAATTTCCTGCCCTATAGCCGTTAGAGCTTACGGGCGAGCCTTCGAAGGAGCACTGTCATGTCCCGTGTGAAACGCGGCGTTGCAGCCCATGCCCGCCACCGCAAGGTGCTGAAGCAGGCCAAGGGCTATTACGGCCGCCGCAAGAACACCATCCGCGCCGGCCGCCAGGCGGTCGAGAAGGCGGGCCAATACGCTTATCGCGACCGCAAGGTGCGGAAGCGCACCTTCCGGGCGCTGTGGATCCAGCGCATCAATGCCGCTGCGCGCGCCAACGGCCTGACCTATGGGCGGATGATCGACGGGCTGAAAAAGGCCGGGATCGATCTTGACCGCAAGGTGCTTGCCGACATGGCCGTGCGTGAGCCGGAAACCTTCCAGGGTCTGGTAGAGGCCGCCGCCGCTGCTGCGCGGGCGTAACGCCCGTCTCTGGGCTTGCCGGGCATGGGAGCCCAAGCCATGAGCGCGCTAGAGCTCTACAGTCTCAAGACTGAGCTGCTTCACGCCATCGCGCAAGCCGCCGACCTTGACAAGCTCGAAGAGGTGCGCATCGCGGCGCTTGGCAAGAAGGGCCGCATCTCGGAGCTGATGCAGGCGCTCGGCTCACTTCCGCCGGATGAGCGCAAGGCCTACGGCCAAGTCGTCAACAGCTTGAAGGCAAGCGTAGGCGAGGCGCTCGAGGCCAAGCGGCAGGAACTCGCCAAGGCCGCGACGGCCGGGAAGCTCGCCGCAGAGTACGCCGATGTCACGCTTCCGATGCGCGAAGGGCCTCTTGCCGAGGGCCGCATCCACCCCGTGAGCCAGGTGACCGACGAGATCACCGAGATCTTCGCCGATATGGGCTTCTCGATTGCCGAGGGGCCGGATATTGAGACCGACTTCAACAACTTCACCGCGCTCAACATCCCGCCCGAGCATCCGGCGCGGCAAGATCACGACACGTTCTATTTCGCGCCTGCTTCCGACGGTACCCGCGCGGTGCTGCGCACCCATACGAGCCCGGTGCAGATCAGGACCATGCTGCGGGAGAAGCCGCCTCTGCGTATCATCGCGCCGGGCCGCGTCTATCGGAGCGACTCCGACCAGACCCATACGCCGATGTTCCATCAGGTCGAGGGGCTGGTGATCGACGAGGAAACCCATCTCGGGCATCTGAAATGGGTGCTCGAGGAATTCTGCAAGGCGTTCTTCGAGGTACCCTCGGTGAAGATGCGCTTCCGCGCCAGCCACTTCCCCTTCACCGAACCCTCCATGGAGGTCGATATCGGCTACGCCAAGGTGGGCGATGAGATCAGGATCGGCGAGGGCGACGAGTGGCTCGAGATTCTCGGCTGCGGCATGGTGCATCCCAACGTGCTCAAGAATGTCGGGCTCGACCCAGACCGCTATCAGGGCTTCGCCTTCGGCATGGGGATCGACCGCATCGCCATGCTGAAATACGGCATGCCGGACCTGCGCGCCTTCTTCGCGGGCGACCTCCGCTGGCTCAAGCATTACGGCTTCGCCCCGCTTGCCGTGCCGACGCTTGCCGGTGGTCTGAGCGCTTAGGCCATGAAATTCACGCTCGCATGGCTCAAGGAGCATCTCGACACGAAGGCGAGCGTGGAGACGATCGCCGCGACGCTCACCCGCATCGGGCTCGAGGTCGAGGAGGTGTTCGATCCGGCGACCGCGTTCGCGCCGTTCCGCGTGGCGGAGGTGCTCAGGTGCGAGAAGCATCCTAACGCCGACAAGCTTCAGGTGTGCGAGGTCGATACCGGCACTGAGCGCTTGCAAGTCGTGTGCGGCGCGCCGAATGCGCGCACCGGGCTCAAGGGCGTGTTCGCTCCCGTGGGCAGCTATGTCCCCGGCGGCGACCTCACCCTCACCAAGGCCAAGATCAGGGGCGTCGAATCTAACGGCATGCTGCTCTCTGAACGGGAGCTTCAGCTTTCCGACGAGCATAGCGGCATCATCGAGCTCGACGCCGGCGCGAAGATCGGCAGCCCTGCCGCTTCGGCGCTCGGCCTCGACGATGCGGTGATCGAGGTCGCCATCACGCCGAACCGGCCCGACTGCCTCGGCGTACGCGGCATTGCGCGCGACCTTGCCGCCGCCGGTCTCGGCAAATTGAAAAAGGACACGGTCAAGCCGGTCAAGGGCGGGTTCGTCAGCCCGACCCCGATCGAGCTCGACTTCGACAAGGAAAGTGCCAGCGCCTGCCCGGTCTTTGCCGGGCGTCTCGTGCGCAACGTCACGAACGGGCCGAGCCCTGACTGGCTGCGCACGCGGCTGAAGGCGATTGGCTTGCGCCCCATCAACGCGCTGGTCGACATCACCAACTACATCTCCTACGACCGCGCCCGCCCGCTCCATGTCTATGACGCCGACAAGCTCACGGGCGCGATCCGCGCGCGGCTGGGGCGCAAGGGAGAGTCGTTCGCAGCGCTCGACGGCAAGACCTATGCGGTTGACGGCGAGATGTGCGTCATCGCCGACGACCGCGCCGTGCTCGGCCTTGGCGGGGTGATGGGCGGCGAGGACACCGGCGTTACCCTCGCCACCACCAACGTCTTCATCGAGTCCGCCTATTTCGACCCGAAGCGCACGGCACGCACCGGGCGGAAGCTCCGCATCCAGTCGGACGCGCGCTATCGCTTCGAGCGCGGCGTCGATCCGGATTTCGTGGTGCCGGGGCTCGAGCTTGCGACGAGCCTGGTTCTCGAGCTTTGCGGTGGGGAGCCGAGTAAGGTCATCATCGCGGGGAAGCCGCCAAAAGCGAACCGCCCGTTCAAATTCGATCTTGGCCTCGTGAAACGCTTGAGCGGGCTCGATCTTGAGCCGCGCGAGATCAAGCAGCTTCTGACGGCGCTCGGTGTCGGGCTCGACGGCAAGGGGAAGGCGCTCAAGGCCGCACCGCCCTCATGGCGCCCCGACATTACCGGCCCCGCCGACCTCGTGGAGGAGGTCGTGCGGCTCGTCGGCGTGGACAACGTGCCGGCGACGCCGATGACACGGGCTGCCGGCGTAGCAAAGCCCGTGCTCACCGAGGCGCAACTGCGCCAGAGGCTCACGCGGCGGGTGCTCGCCTCACGCGGCTTCGTCGAGGCGGTGACCTGGTCGTTCATCCCGCCAATCGAAGCGAAGCTTTTCGGCGGCGGCGCCCCCGAGCTGACCTTGAGCAATCCGATCTCCACGGAGCTTGCGCAGATGCGCCCCTCGCTCTTGCCGGGGCTGATCACCGCGGCGCAGCGTAACCGCGACCGGGGCTTTGCCGACGGCGCCCTGTTCGAGCTTGGCCAGGCCTATCGGGGTGCGGCCCCTGAGGATCAATTCGTGGCCGCTTCCGGCGTCCGCTTCGGACATTCGACGCTTGAAGGCTCAGGCCGCCATTGGTCTGGCGAGGCGCCTGCCTCTGACGTTTTCGCCGTCAAGGAGGACGCGGTGGCGGCGCTGGCAGCACTCGGCCTTGCTCAGGCGAGCCTCACGAGCGCCCGCGAGGCACCGCCCTGGTTTCATCCCGGCCGCTCAGGTGCGCTCAAGCTCGGGCCCAAAACCGTGCTCGGCGTGTTCGGCGAGCTTCATCCCGATCTTCTGGCAAGTCTCGGCGTCGATGCGCCGATCGCAGGCTTCGAGCTTTATCTTGACGCCATCCCGCCGGCGAAGCGCAAGGGCGCGGGGCGGCTTGCGCTCGATGCTTCAGATCTCCAGCCGGTCAGGCGCGACTTTGCCTTCCTACTCGACCGCGACGTAGCGGCAGGCGACGTGGTGCGCGCCGCCCTTGGCGCCGACCGCGCGCTGATCAGCGATGTGGGGGTGTTCGACGTGTTCACCGGCCAGGGCGTGCCGGAGGGCAGGAAGTCGCTCGCCATCGAGGTAACGCTCCAGCCGCGGGAGAAGACGCTCACCGACGCCGAGATCGAGGCGGTGGCGGCCAAGATCGTCGCAGCCGTGACCAAGGCCACCGGCGGCGAGTTGCGCGGCTAGAAAGGTCTGAGCCCTTGGAACGGGAAGGGCGAGGGTGATGACTCGCGGCGCGACGACGCGCGGCGCTTGGGGGCGGCGTGCCGGCCATAGAAGGGCTTGTCCTCGCAGGCGTCAGCGATCTTATCGGCGAGCGGCTTGTTCGGTTCGGCCGCCGGCTGCCAGCCCTGGCAGAGCGTGGCAAGTTTCCCGCCGAGATCGGCAGCGCCTTCCGCGCAGTACAGCCCTGAGCCATCGGCTTGCGGGGTGAAGCGCACGCCCTTGGCGTTCTTCCCGTCGTCGAGCCCCGCGCCGAGATGATTAAGGGCATAAATGCGCTTCTGCGACTCCTCAGGGGAGAAGCGTTCAGGCTTCGTTTGCGTGTTGGTCAAGGGAATCGCCTCGATGGCCTCGACGCGCCAACTGCCGTCGGCGCGCGCAAGATGCACCTTGGCCATCAGCCCATAGTCGCGGCAAAGCCCGAAGCGGGTCATCTCGGCGGTGCCTGGATGCAGGAAATTGCCGAGCCCGTAGAAAATCAGGGACTTGCCGTCGAGCTCCACCCCTTGTGCCACGTGTGGGTGGTGGCCGACGATCAGGTCGATGCCCTTCTCTTCGGCGGCAAACCCGCGCCAGTCGGCAAGCTGCCGGTCGTCGGGCACGACGCGGCCTTCGAGCCCGTAATGGATGGAGAGGATGCGGTAGTCGGCCGACATGGCGATGAGCTTGTCCACCACCGCCTCGAAATCGGGGCGATTGCGGTATGACGCCTGGACCGCGCTCTTGGGGTCGGCGCGATATTGCGGCTGGTCGCCGGTGATGAGGCCGATGGCCGAGAAGGCGATCCGCGTGCCGTCGAGGTCGAGGCAGGAAGGGTGGATCGCCTCCTCGAAATTGCTGCCGATGCCTGCATAGGCGATGGCCCGCTCGGCGTTGGCCACGGCGAAATGATAGAGCGTCTCCTCGATGCCTGTCGCGCCATAGTCAAAAGCGTGGTTGTTGGCGAGCCCGAACATATTGAAGCCGACATCCATGAGGGCCTTCACCGCCGCCGGGTGGCTCCGGAAATGGAATGGGGCGTCCTTGTCCTTGCTCTCGGGGGAAAGGTCGTTCCGGTCGGTGACGACGGTCTCGACATTGGCGAAGGCGAGATCGCCGTCGATGTCGCGGGAGATCCCGGCGAGCGTCTCGGGGAAGCTCGTCACGGCTCTGCCTTTATGAATGCCCTTGGCGTCGACCGGGGCATCGCTGGAGTTGAAGCCCGTGTCGCCGACCAGGACGATGTCGAGACGATCAGGAGGCGGGCCGGCCGGCAGAGCCGCTCCACTTGTGCCGATCGACGCCGTGACCTCGGTTCTATCGCAGGGCGCCGCGCGCGTTGCTGCATAGAGCATGGCGGCAGGAACGAGCCCGACAAGAGCCGCTGCGGTCAAAAAAAGCTTGAGCCAGCGGCCTCTCATGGTCAGCCGGTCCTCATGTCAGGGCCCCGTCCGCCTCGGTGGGGGCGCGCGGATTAGCATCGAAGCCGAGATTGCGGTCGCGGGCAAGATGCACCATGGCTCGCTCAGCGAGGGCGGTGATGGTCAGGAGCGGATTGACGCCGATCGAGCGCGGGATCACCGAGCCGTCGCAGACATAAAGTCCGCCATGCACGCTCTCTTCGCCCTTCCCGTCGAACACCTGGCATTTGTGGTTGACCACGCCGCTTGCCGCATCCTCCCCCATGCCGCAGCCGCCAAGCGGATGAGCGGTCGCGGGCTTGGTCCCCATATTGGTCGCGGCCATCGGGCTCTTGATGTAGCACGCACCCACCGCCTCGGCGGCCTTGGTCAGAGCCGCATCGACGCGGGCATAGACCGGCTCTCCGGCGACGCCGGGCCAGTCGATTTGCGCGCTGCCATTGTCGAGCCTGATGCGGCCCTCGGCTTCGTCATGGGATACGACGAAGAAGGTGTGAAGATGGGAGAGAGGCCCCTGATAGACGCCCTTGATCAGGCTTTGCGCGGCGCCGAGCAGCCTGCCGCCGGCGATGAAGAACACCGGCAGGAGGGGTGCCAGCGCCGACGGGAGCACGCCTTCTTGGATGATCATGCTGCGGTCGAGATGCCTTCCGTCGGGAAGCTCGATCTGACCCGCGACGCACGCCCCGATGGCATCGCCCACGAATTTCGGCGGGTGACCTACGCCGATGCCGTTCACCCTCTCGCTGCCGCCAAGGGCAAAGGCGATGATGTCGCCATTGGCCGAGAAACGCTCCCCCAGCCGGTCGGAGAGGCCAAGCCCACGCTCGCGGGAGCGGAGCAGGATCTCGGTCGAGCCGAGCGTGCCGGCGGCAAGCAGCACGGTCTTGGCATCGACGAAGCTTGGGCTCGCAACCTTGCCGTCGGACGGCGCGAAATGGACGCGCCAGCCCCCCTCCCCCTTGGCGACATGGCTCACGGCAAGCTCGGTGAAGATCTCCGCACCATGCGCCTTGGCATCGGGAAGATAGGTGACGGCGACCGTATTCTTGGCGCCGACATTGCAGCCCGAGCAGCAGTCGCCGCACAAGGTGCAGGCGGGTTGGGCCACGCCCGCGGGATTGACGGTATCCTCGAAGCTTACCACCACGGGAGCCGCGACCGGGGGCCGGCCGAAGGCGGCGCTCGCCGCTTCGAGGGCGCGATATTTGGTGAGCTCTGGGGCGCGGCCGTAGCGTGCCGGGCGGAGCATCGCGGCAGCCCGGCCGAAGCCGAGATCGAGGAGCCCGTCTCTGGTGACCTCCGTGGGCCAAACGGGATCGGCAAACACACGGGGATCGGGTCGGAGCGCCACACCGGCATTGATGAGAGAGCCGCCGCCCAGCCCGCAGCCGACGAGCACGTGGATGTCGGCGCCCAGCCTGAAGTCGAACAGTCCGGTGCGCGAGCCGGAACGCATCTTGCTGCCGTTCAACTGAAGCTCGCGGCGAAGCTCGGGGAGACGGCTCGGAAACTCTCCGGTGAGGAACTCCTTGCCCTTCTCGATGACGCAAACGCTTTGGCCGGCGCGCGAAAGCCTCGAGGCGGCCACGCCACCGCCATAGCCGGAGCCAACCACGACCACGTCATAGGCTTCTCTAATGGCGCTTGGCGGCGAAGACAGTCGCTGTTGCATGGCCTCTGCATAACCCAACCGGAGGGCCTTCCCAATGGCTTATGCGCGCGCGGCGAACATCAATTCATTTCACGGTCGCGCGAGAGCCTATATGCCCGGGTCGGCCCTCTCCTTATGGTTCCTCCGAGCAATTGATTTGGAGAGTTCCTATGATGGCGAGATGGATCTGCGCGGCACTTACCGCCGCCACGCTCCTTGCTGCAACTGTTATCGCCGGCGGATCGCACGATGCCCACGCCACCCCGCTCAAGAGCGCGATCTTCGCCGGCGGCTGCTTCTGGTGCATGGAGGCTGCATTCGACGAGGTCGATGGCGTGACCGAGACCGTGTCGGGCTATGCCGGCGGCACCACCCCCAACCCCACTTACGGCAGCCATGAGGGCTACAAAGAGGCGGTCAGGGTGACCTACGACCCCGCCAAGGTCGGCTACGCGGCGCTGCTCGACCATTACTGGCACAATATCGACCCGTTCGATCCCGAAGGCCAGTTCTGTGACAAGGGGTCCGCTTATCAGAGCGTCATCTTCACGGACGACGACGAGGAGAAGGGATTGGCCGAGAAGACCAAGCAGGAAATCGCCGATCGCTTCAAAGAGAAAGTCGCGACGGAGATTGTGCCGGCCACGACCTTCACTGCCGCCGAGGACTACCACCAGGATTATCACAACCAGAATCCGGTCAGTTACAAGTACTACAAATGGGGCTGCGGCCGGGCCCAGCGACTCGCCGAGATCTGGGGCAAGCCGTCCTAAGCGATGCATCCAAACGGGCAGGCCCGAACGTAGATAGAAGGCCATGGAGAAACGCGAAGTCATCTATCGCCATTCCGGCGCCGTGCGCCTCACCCATTGGGTGAATGCGCTCGTGCTGCTCGTCCTCCTGATGAGCGGCCTGCAGATCTTCAACGCCCATCCCGGCCTCTATCTCGGTTCGAAGTCCAACTTCAACGATCCCGTTTTGGCCATGGCTGCCACTCAGGATGGCGATACCATCAAGGGCGTCACCATGGTGCTCGGCCACAGCTTCGACACCACCGGCGTGTTCGGCGTTGTCGTCGATCCCGACGGGGGCTTCGAGGAGCGGGGCTTTCCGTGGTCGGTCACGCTGCCCGGTCATCGCGATCTCGCCACGGGGCGGCGCTGGCATTTCTTCTTCGCTTGGGCTTTCGTGTTGAACGGGCTCGCTTATCTCATCTGGAGCCTCGCCAGCGGCCATTTGCGGCGCGATCTCACCCCATCAGGTCAAGAGCTCAAGCATATCGGCCCCTCCATCTGGGAACACGCACGGCTCAAGTTTCCCAAGGGCGAGGAGGCCAAGCGCTACAACGTGCTGCAGAAGCTCACCTATCTTTTCGTCGCGCTCGTCCTTCTGCCGCTGATGCTGCTCACCGGCCTCACCATGTCGCCCGGCATGGACGCCGCCTTCCCCTTCCTTCTCGACCTGCTCGGCGGACGGCAAACAGCGCGCACCATTCATTTCATCGCGGCGAGCGGCATCGTGATCTTCGTCGCGGTGCATCTCGTCATGGTGCTGATCTCCGGCGTCTGGAACAATCTCCGCTCCATGATCACCGGCCGCTACGTCATCGAGCCGGCGGAGGAAAAGCCATGAGCGGCGAGCGCAGACTTGACCGGCGCGGCTTCATCACCCGTGGGCTCGCCGCGGCAAGCACCGCTCTCCTCGGCGGCTGCGATGACCTGTCGGATCAGCCCTGGGTACGCCGCGTCCTCGATTCGGCCGAGACCCTCACGCGCGTCACGCAAAGAGCGTTGCTCTCGCCCACCGCGCTCGCGCGGGAATATAGTGAGGCGGACATCTCACCGTGGTTCAAACCGAACGGCTCGACCGATCCCGATGACCCCGACTACAAGGCCCATGCGGAGAAGGGCTTCGCCGACTGGAAGCTCGTCGTGGGGGGTCTCGTCGAGAGCCCGCTCGAGCTATCGCTTGCCGAGCTGCGGGCGATGCCCTCACGCACCCAGATAACGCGGCACGACTGCGTGGAGGGATGGAGCTGCATCGGCAAATGGAAGGGCGTGCCCCTAAAGGGCCTGCTCGATGCCGCGCGGCTCAAGCCAGACGCGCGCTATATCGTCTTCTATTGCGCCGATGCGCTTGGCCAGACCGGCACCGAGGCCGACAAATATTACGAGTCGATCGGGCTTCCCGACGCGTTTCATCCACAGACCATTCTCGCCTACGAGATGAACGACCAGGTGCTGCCTGTTCCCCACGGCGCGCCGCTCAGGCTGCGCCTGGAGCGGCAGCTCGGCTACAAGATGGCGAAATATGTGATGCGCATCGAGGCCGTGGACCAGATCGCCGGCATTCGCGGCGGCCGTGGCGGCTTCTGGGAAGATCTCGGTTACGAGTGGTACGCCGGCATTTGAGGCGTGGGACAAAATTAAAAGGGCCCCGCGGCAGCCGCGGATCCCTTTAGCAACACACCTCAGCGTTCGACTATTTGCCGAACAGATGGTGCTTCTTGTGGGCCTTCTTCCAGGCCTTGTGGTGGGCCTTGCAATGCTTCTTGTAAGCCTTGCGGGCCTTCCGATCGTGCGGGTACATCGCTTTAGCGGCCTTATGGCAGCCGCTGAAGGCCATCGCCGGCGCGGGCGCCATGGTCATCGTGGCGCTGGCCAGGATGAGGGACGCTGCCGCAGCCAAAAATACTTTCTTAACCATTGAGTTACTCCGTCAGGTTACACCGACAAGTTACGCGCCGGAATAAGGCGCTAAATCTGGCGCTCTCGTCAACACGGTTCTTCCGTAATCTGTGGATTTCGGAAACGTTTGTGCCATTCCGTGGACGTTCGCACCCGCCCCGGGGGTGCCTCTTCAGCACCCTCAAGGCATTCTCAGGCTTCGAAGTAAGAAAGGGACGAAGCGGGTCCCTTTCTCAGCAAGCTTGATCGCCTTGGTCAACGCTAAGGTTAGGCGCTCTTCACCGCACCCTTATGCGCCGCCTTCCAGGCCGCCTTGCAGCCCTTCTTGTAGGCCGAGCGCGCCGCATGATCGGCGGGATATTTGAGCTTCGCGGCCTCCTTGCAGGTCAGCGGGCCAGCCGCCTTGACCTGCGTGATGGGAAGCGCGACGGCGGCGACGAGACCGGTCGCGACGGCAGCAAACATTATCTTCTTGAGCATCAAATGCCTCCGTTGATTTTCTGCGATTCGCTAAACCCGCAACCCCTAGAACCCAACCGCTACCACAATAGGGCGGTTCCCCCACGGTTTCGCCGCAATTGGGGGCCGGCGGTGCTTGACCCTTGGCGGCTTGCTCCCGTACCAAGCCGCCCATGACGAATTTCGAGGCGCCGCCCCTCTCCCGCATCCGCAACTTCTCCATCATCGCCCATATCGACCACGGCAAGTCGACGCTCGCAGACCGGCTGATCCAGCTCTGCGGCGGGCTGACGGCGCGGGAGATGAAGGAGCAGGTGCTCGATTCCATGGATATCGAGCGGGAGCGCGGCATCACCATCAAGGCGCAGACCGTGCGCCTCGACTACCGCGCGCGCGACGGCGAGCTCTATGAGCTGAACCTCATCGACACGCCGGGGCATGTCGATTTCGCCTATGAGGTGAACCGCTCGCTCGCCGCTTGCGAAGGCTCGCTGCTGGTGGTGGACGCCACCCAAGGGGTCGAGGCGCAGACGCTCGCCAATGTCTATCAGGCGCTCGACAACAACCATGAGGTCGTGCCGGTCCTCAATAAGATCGATCTGCCCGCGGCAGAGCCGGAACAAGTGCGCCGGCAGATCGAGGACGTGATCGGGCTCGATGCCCATGACGCGCTGGAAATCTCGGCCAAGACCGGCAAGGGCGTCGAGGAGGTGCTGGAAGCGATCGTGCATCGCCTTCCCGCTCCCAAGGGCGACGTCAACGCCCCGCTCAAGGCGCTTCTCATCGACAGCTGGTACGACGCCTATCTCGGTGTGGTGGTGCTGGTGCGCATCATCGACGGCAAGCTCACCAAGGGCCAGCGCATCAGGCTGATGCTGACCGGCGGCGCCTATCAGATCGACCGCGTGGGTATCTTCCGCCCGAAACAGGAGATGCGGCCCTCGCTGGGCCCTGGCGAGATCGGCTTCTTCACCGCCTCGATCCGCCAGGTGGCCGACACCCGCGTGGGCGACACCGTCACCGACGAGAAGAAGCCGGCCGAGGCCCCATTGGCGGGATTCAAATCGGCGCAGCCCGTTGTGTTTTGCGGCCTGTTCCCGGTCGATGCGAGCGAGTTCGAAGCGTTGCGCGAGGCGGTCGGCAAGCTCCGCCTCAACGACGCGAGCTTCACCTATGAGATGGAGACCTCCGCCGCGCTCGGCT
>DFXC01000065.1:652-2617 GCA_002383105.1 Hyphomicrobiaceae bacterium UBA4118 | reverse complement strand
TGATCAACTCCATGATGATGACGGTCTTGCCGACCCCGGCGCCGCCGAAGAGGCCGCCCTTGCCGCCCTTGGCGTAAGGCGCGAGCAGATCGACGACCTTGATGCCGGTGATCAGGATCTCGGCCTCGGTCGACTGGTCAATATAAGACGGTGCCGGCGCATGGATCGGGCGCCTCTCGGCGGTCTTGATCGGCCCCGCGTCGTCAACCGCCTCGCCCACCACGTTCATGATGCGGCCCAAGGTCGCGTCGCCCACGGGCACGGCGATCGGCTCGCCGGTATCGACGACCTCCTGTCCGCGCACCAAGCCTTCGGTCGAGTCCATGGCGACGGTGCGTACGGTGTTCTCGCCGAGATGTTGGGCGACCTCGAGCACGAGGCGGTTGCCGTGATTGTCGGTCTCGAGCGCGTTCAGGATCTCAGGAAGATCCTCGCCGAATTGCACGTCGACCACGGCGCCCATGACCTGGCGCACTTGACCCTTGGCGCCCTTATAGGCGGCCACCTTCTCCTGCTGCTTCCTGGTCTCGGCCACGACGGGGGATTTCTTTGCCATGCTTGCGGCTCCTTCGAATGACTAGACCGCCTCGGCGCCCGAGATGATCTCGATCAGCTCCTTGGTGATCATGGCCTGGCGGGTGCGGTTATATTTGAGCGTGAGCCGGTTGATCATGTCGCCGGCGTTGCGGGTGGCGTTGTCCATCGCTGACATCTGCGCGCCGTAGAACGAGGCCTGGTTCTCAAGGAGCGCCTTGAAGGCCTGCACGGCGATGTTGAGCGGCAGGAGCTCGGTCAGGATCTCGGCCTCGTCGGGCTCGTATTCGTAGACGGCGCCGCCAAGGGCTGCCGCTTGCGAGGGCGTCTCCGCCGGGATCGTGGCTGGGATGATCTGCTGCGCCGTCGGGATCTGGCTGATCACCGAGCGGAAGCGCGAGAAAAAGAGCGTGGCGACGTCGAAGGCGCCATCGGCGAACAGGCCGAGGATCTTCGCCGCGACCGTCTCGGCATGCCCGAAGCTGAGCTGCCTGATACCCCTGAACTCGATGAGGTCGATGATGAGCGGCGCATAGAGCCGCTTCAGCTGGTCGAAGCCCTTCTTGCCGACGCAGAGGATCTTCACCTGCTTGCCGTCGGCGAGGAGGCGGTTCACATGCTCGCGGGCAAGCCTCACGATGGCGGAGTTGAAGGCGCCGGCAAGGCCGCGCTCGCCGGTGCAGACGACGAGTAAATGGACATCTCCCTTGCCCGTGCCGACCATCAGCGGCGGACCGCCGTCGCGCCCTTTGAGCGCGGTGGCGAGATTGGCGAGCACAGCCTCCATACGGGTGGCATAGGGGCGCGCCGCCTCGGCAGCACTCTGCGCGCGCCGAAGCTTCGCCGCGGCCACCATCTGCATGGCCTTGGTGATCTTCTGGGTCGCCTTGACGCTGGCGATACGGTTACGGAGCTCCTTTAGCGAGGCCATGGATCAGCTCACGCGAAGGCCTTGGCGAACTTGTCGACGGCGGCTTTCAGCTTGTCGCCGGTCTCCTTGGAGATTTCCTTCTGGTCGCGGATCGCGGCGAGGATATCGGGATGCTCGGCGCGCATGAAGCGGAGCAGCTCTTCCTCGAAACGCGGCACGTCGGGAACCTTGATCGGATCGAGATAGCCGTTCACGCCGGCATAGATCACCACCACCTGCTCCTCGATCTTCATGGGCGAGAATTGCGGCTGCTTGAGAAGCTCGGTCAGCCGGGCGCCGCGGTTGAGCAGGCGCTGGGTGATGGCGTCGAGGTCGGAGCCGAACTGGGCGAAGGCCGCCATCTCGCGGTATTGGGCAAGCTCGCCCTTGATCTTGCCGGCCACCTGCTTCATCGCCTTTACCTGCGCGGCAGACCCCACGCGGGAGACCGAGATGCCGACGTTCACCGCGGGCCTGATGCCCTGATAGAAGAGGTCGGTCTCGAGGAAGATCTGGCCGTC
>DFXC01000065.1:0-428 GCA_002383105.1 Hyphomicrobiaceae bacterium UBA4118 | reverse complement strand
TGGCCGTCGGTGATGGAGATGACATTGGTCGGGATATAGGCCGAGACGTCGTTGGCCTGGGTCTCGATCACGGGAAGCGCGGTGAGCGAGCCCGAGCCGTTGTCCTTGTTGAGCTTGGCGGCGCGCTCCAAGAGCCGCGAGTGGAGATAGAACACGTCCCCCGGATAAGCCTCGCGGCCGGGCGGGCGGCGGAGCAGAAGCGACATCTGGCGATACGCCACGGCCTGCTTGGAGAGGTCGTCATAGGCGATCAGCGCATGCATGCCGTTGTCGCGGAAATACTCGCCCATGGCGCAGCCCGAGAAGGGCGCCAGGAACTGCATCGGCGCCGGGTCCGACGCGGTGGCGGCGACGATGATGGAATAAGGCAGCGCGCCGTTATCCTCCAGCACCTTGACGAACTGGGCGACGGTCGAACGCTTCTGGCC
>DFXC01000075.1:24904-26309 GCA_002383105.1 Hyphomicrobiaceae bacterium UBA4118 | reverse complement strand
GTGCGCCGCGTGAAGATCGCCTACCTCAAGCCTGGGCGCTTGGACGACGTGCTCGAGGTCGTCACGAGTTGTGCCGAGATCGGCAACGCGAGCCTCAAGCTCGCGCAAGACGTGAGGCGGGACGGGACGCTCATTGCCCGCGCTCTCGTCAGCGTCGTGCTCGTCTCGCGTAGCGGCAAGCCGCAGCGGCTCGGGGCGCTGGTTCGTGACGCGCTTCAACGATTCGTTAACCAAGCGCGTGAAACTTAGGGACGCCGGTAAAGGCTCTGGTCGCGCCGGGAAGCGTCGTGCCCGGAAGTTAGGGTAAACGAGCCCAAGTTTAGTCACATTCGCTCGCGAAAGGTCGGTTCGAGAGCGGATGCACGCTTTCTCCGGCGATGTCGTCACGCGCCGCGGCGATCGCGCCGCGGGGCCAAGCTGTCGTCTCAGGCAAACGCCTAAGGCGGCGATCTTGGATTTCATGCCACGAGGCCGTCATGAACCCGCCGGATGTCGTCGATCTCTCGATCCTCGAGCTTTTCAAGAACGCCCATATCGTCGTCAAGCTGGTGATCATCGGGCTCCTGCTCGCTTCGATCTGGAGTTGGGCGATCATCCTCGAGAAGCTCTTCCTCTACGCCAAGACGCGGAAAGAGACCGACAAGTTCGAGCAGGTGTTCTGGTCGGGGCAGTCGCTCGAGGAGCTCTACCAGGCCCTGGCGCAGCGCCGTAACACCGGGATGGCGGCGCTGTTCGTAGCGGCGATGCGCGAATGGAAGCGCTCGACCGAGCGCGAGGGCGGCGAGAAAAGTCCCAAGCCCATGCCCGGCGTTCAGCTCAGGGTCGAGAAGGTCATGGACGTGACCATCTCCCGCGAGGTGGAGCGTCTTGAACGCCGATTGACCTTCCTCGCCACCGTCGGCTCGACCTCGCCCTTTGTCGGTCTGTTCGGCACGGTGTGGGGCATCATGACGAGCTTCCAGGCGATCGCACTCAGCAAGAACACGAGCCTCGCCGTGGTCGCGCCCGGCATCGCCGAGGCCCTGTTTGCTACCGCGCTCGGCCTGCTCGCCGCCATTCCTGCCGTAATTTTCTATAACAAGTTCAACAGCGATGTTGCCCGCTACGCGGCGCGGCTCGAAGGCTTTGCCGACGAGTTCGCAGCCATCCTGTCGCGGCAGATCGACAAGACCACGTGAGGCTTGAGCCATGGGAGCAGGTCTACAACCAGGCGGCGCACTTTCGAAGCGGCGAGCACGGCGCCGCTCGTCCCTGCCGATGAGCGAGATCAACGTCACGCCCATGGTCGACGTGATGCTCGTGCTGCTCATCATCTTCATGGTGACGGCGCCGCTTCTGACCGTCGGGGTCGACGTCGATGCGAAGCTGCCGAAGGTCGAGCTGCCGAAGACCGAGGCGGGGCCGG
>DFXC01000075.1:24130-24733 GCA_002383105.1 Hyphomicrobiaceae bacterium UBA4118 | reverse complement strand
GCCGAAGACCGAGGCGGGGCCGGTCCAGCCCGAAAAGGCACCGCTCAGCATCACCGTGGATCCCGAGGGAAAAATCTTCGTCCAGAACACCGAAGTCAGCTTTGACGAACTTGTGCCCAAACTTGCTGCTATCCGCGAGGCTGGTGGCGGGGACCAGGTGTGGGTGCGCGGGGACAAAAGCACGCCCTACGGGAACGTCGCAAGAGTGCTGGTGAAGATCAAAGAGGCGGGCCTTCCCGTAACCCTCGTCACCGATCAGACAGACCAACGCTGAGGGAGCCCAAGTAAGAGCGTCATGGGCAGGAGCACCTTCATCTCGGCCGCGCTGCATACGGCGATCCTGCTATGGGCGCTCGTGGCATTCCCGGCATCCAATATGGACAGGGCGCCGCTGGTAGCGGTTCCGGTCGATCTCGCCACGCAAGCTGACGTCACCAAGATCAAGGCTGGCAAAACTGACGCCAAGGACGATGTGCCGCTGGCCGGAAAGCCCAAGGAGCCGAAGCCTGAGGCAGCGAAGGAAGCCGAGGCCAAGCCCCCTGAGCAAACGGCGGCTTTGGACGACAAGGCCAAGGAGACCCCGAAGCCTGAAGACAAAGCGGA
>DFXC01000075.1:0-23847 GCA_002383105.1 Hyphomicrobiaceae bacterium UBA4118 | reverse complement strand
GAGCCCAAGGATGCTGAAAAGCCGGCGAAGCCCGCTAAAGAGGCCGCAGCCGATCCGCCGAAAAAGCCTAAGCCCCCGGCCCCCAAGAAGCGCGTTTTCAACCCCGACAATATCGCGGCGCTCCTCAACAAGATCCCCGATGCGGACAACGAGCCGAAGCCGGTCGAGCCTGCCGACGAGGCCCCCAAAAAGAAGGTGCACGGGCAGTCGAACGGCACGGACATGGCCATGTCGGTGAATGAGATCGATGCCTTAAGAGCGCGCATCGCGGATTGCTGGACCCCGCCGCCCGGTGGCCTCGGCGCCGATCAGATCGTGGTGAAGCTCCGGCTCCAGCTCAACGAGGACGGGACGCTGGTCGGCTATCCGACCGTCGCCAATAGCGGCTCCTCGCCCTTCTTCCAGGCTGCCGCCGACAGCGCCGTCAGGGCCGTCTACCAGTGCCAGCCTTATGCGCTGCCGAAAGCGAAATTCGCACTCTGGCGCGACATGATCCTCAATTTCGACCCAAGCGAGATGTATCGGAACGGCTAGAGCCCCCTGCCGATTCGCCAATCACGATGCCACTCAAGATGTCTCGCCCCGCCGATCCGAGCTCGCCGCTTTCGCGCTGCCGCGGGCTGAGCTTCGCGCTCGTCCTGGCGATGCTTGGCGCGCTCGTCACTGCGGAGCCCGCAAAGGCCGTGGTCGAGCTCAACATCACGCAAGGCACCATCCAGGCGCTGCCCATCGCGATTCCCGATTTCGCCGGCGACGGGTCGGTCGACGCGCAAGCCGCGCGCGAAATCTCCGATGTGGTGGCAGGCGATCTCCGCGCCTCAGGGCTGTTCAGTCCGATCGACCAGGCAGCCTTTGTCGAGAAGGGTGTCGGCACCGACGCCGTGCCTCGCTTCGAGGATTGGCGGGTCGTCAACGCGCAAGCTCTCGTCGTCGGGCGTATCGGCAGCGCCGACGGCAGGCTCAAGGCCGAGTTCCGGTTGTGGGACGTATTCTCCGGTAAGCAGCTCGCCGGTGAGCAGTTCTTCGCACAGCCTAAGGAGGCCCGCCGCATCGGGCATATCATCGCCGATTCGATCTATGAGCGGATCACCGGCGAGAAGGGCTATTTCGACACCCGCATCGTGTTCGTCGACGAATCGGGCCCGAAGGACAAGCGCATGAAGCGCCTCGCCATCATGGATCAGGATGGCTACAACGTCAGGTTGCTGACGACGGGCCAGAATCTGGTGCTGACCCCCCGCTTCAGCCCCTCGACGCAAGAGATCACCTACATGTCCTTCGAGGGCGACACGCCCCGGGTCTACCTGCTCAATATCGAGACCGGGCAGAAGGAGATCGTCGGCGCCTTCCCGGGCATGACGTTTGCGCCGCGCTTCTCTCCTGACGGGCAGCAAATCGTCATGAGCCTGGAGCAGGAGGGCAACGCCAATCTCTTCGCCATGGATTTGCGCAGCCGGCGCAGCCTCCAGCTCACCAGCACAAATGCCATCGACACGGCGCCCTGCTACTCCCCCGACGGGAGGCAGATCGTGTTCGAGACCGACCGGGACGGCTCCCAGCAGATCTACGTCATGGACGCCGACGGCACGAACCAGCGCCGGATCAGCCGGGGCGAGGGCAGCTACTCGACGCCGGTCTGGTCGCCGCGCGGCGATCTTATCGCCTTCACCAAGAGGCTCGGGGGAGAGTTCCTGATCGGCGTGATGAAGCCCGACGGCACCGGCGAGCGCATTCTGACCGAGGGTTTCCACAACGAGGGCCCGACCTGGGCGCCTAACGGCAGAGTGCTGATGTTCTTCAGAGAATCACCGGGCGCCACGGGTGGACCCAAGCTCTACACCATCGACCTCACGGGCTATAACGAACGCCAGGTGGCGACGCCCGCCTTCGGCTCCGATCCGGCCTGGTCGCCCCTCATCAATTAAGGGCCGCGAGAGCGCGCTTTTTGGCGGCGTGCAGGGCCTTCTTTCTGGGCAGCTGTGTCCCAAAAGCAACGGTGCTCTTACCCTTTTTTAATCATAGTCCTCCAGCCTGTTAACCAAGCTTGATCGGCGTCTCCGAGGGAGATAGCCTGAATGAGCTGGAGGATGAGATTCGGAGTGGCATTTTAGCATCATTCACCGACAAAACGGTCCAGGGACAGCAGTCCGTTCTTGATCTCAAAACGCCACACCGGTACATGCAAAGACGGCTACTGCCGTTTAACCAAAGGAGAGAAGACCATGCAGGGTTTGAAGGGCGTTATCATCGTCGCCACGATCGTGGCCGCCACCGTTGCGCTTGGTGGCTGCTTCGGCCACCACGAGAAGGCCGTGGCCACCCAGCCACTGAAGCTTGGGTCTGCGGACGTCGTGGTCGAGCAGGTTGTTCGCGTCTAAGCCGCGACCAGGGATTTATCGCGGAAGCCCTTGTCTTCCGCGAGATGGGACATGGATGCCGGGACGCCGTAGCGACATGCGGCGGCGTCCCAGGCATCCCTTCCTTTTCTAGCCACTCCCATGATCTAGCCTCCCGACACCCGGGAATTAGGAGTTCGTTAAGGCATTGCCCTCTACGATTTCCTAAAATTTGGCTAGCGGGAGTAACCAGTAATGCGTTGGAGTGGTGGGATTGACCACGCCTGCAAATTTGCAGGCGTCTTGGTGTTTGCTTTGTTGCTCGCGGCCTGCGGGCGCCACGGGCAGCCGCAAGAATACGGCCTCGGCAGCACTGGCTCCGTGGCATCCCCCGGTTCGCCCCAGGAATTTGCCGTAAATGTCGGGGATTTGGTCCACTTCCAGGAAGATAGCTCGGCGCTGACGGGTGAGGCGCAAGGCATCCTGACAAACCAGGCCAGGTGGCTCAATCAATACTCGCAATATTCGGTGACCATCGAAGGCCACGCCGACGAGCGCGGCACGCGCGAATACAATATCGCGCTCGGCGCCCGGCGGGCGACGGCCGTTAGGAGCTTTCTGGCGCACCAGGGGGTAGCCGCGGCGAGGATACGGACCATCTCCTACGGCAAGGAGCGGCCGATCGCGGTGTGCGATGAGGCGTCATGCTGGAACCAGAACCGCCGCGCCCAGACAGTCTTGAACAACGCGGCGGTCGCCAGAAACTACTAGCCAGGGCTCTGCCTCGGTGCGGACCCCGGCTTTCGCCGGGGTGACGCCAGCGGGACGTTGCAACGCAGCGCATCACAGTTTGGCCCCAAAAGGCCGGACAAATGCGTCAGGATTCGGCGTGTTTGGCGCTTGTTCATGAGAGAGAGCGCCGCTGCTGGTCACAACTGGCAAGGTCCCATCGGTGATTTTATCGGCCTCCAAATGGCGCAAGCGATTGCGCTTGGCCTTCGCGTTATCGGCAGCGCTCTTGATTGTCGGCCTGCCGGCCGCTCAAGCCGTTGCCCAGCAGAGCCTGCCTCAGCCTGAGCAGGGTTCGCCGTCTCAGTCTGCTCCTACCGCAAAGGCGCAAGGGGGCGATTCGGTCGGGGCCCGCATTGGTCGGATCGAGGACAAGATCGGCGACCTTCAGGTTCTGGTCGGCACGCTCGAATCCTTCATCCGCGCTAAGCCCGGCGCCACACTGCCGGTGGAAGCCGTGGCCGCACCTTCTGTCCCCCAAGGCCAGACCCCTGAGGGTGACCTCGGTCCTCGCGTCGATGCACTCGAGACCCAGATCACCGCTCTGACGAGCCAGCTCGAGCGGATCGGCCAGCAAATGAGCGCGCTCGAGGCGAAGCTTTCCGCAGCACCGGCGCCCTTGGCGCCGCTGCCACCGAGTGCCGCACCGCCGCAGCGGCAGGGTCAGGCGCCGGAACCATCCTCCGATGCGGCTTTGGCCTCAGCCGCCGGCGATACCTCGCAGCCGCGGTGGTATGGCCCCAAGCCTGCCGACGGCCAACAATCCGGGGCGGCGGGCCAGGAGAGTCCACAGCCGCTTCTGCCGCCCTCGGCCGGGAGCGCTGGCGGCGACAACCAAAGCCTCACGGCGGCTCTGCCCTCAAGCGATGCGCAAGCGCTCTATGAGCAGGGCTACGGGGCGGTTCTGCAGCGGGACTACGCCGGCGCGGAAGCTGCCTTCCGGCAACTGCTTGCGAGCTACCCCGACGATGCCCTTGCCGGCAACGCGCAGTACTGGATCGGCGAGACCTATTACATGCGCGGCGACTACAAGAACGCGGCCGACGCCTTCCTCAAAGGCTACAAGAAACATAAGTCGGGCGATAAGGCGCCAGACACCCTGCTCAGGCTCGCCATGTCGCTGGCAGCGCTCGGCCAAAAGGACGCCGCCTGCTCGACCTTCGGCGAGCTCAAGGCCAAGTTCCCCACGGCGCCCGACCAAATTCGCGATGAGGCCAAGAGCGAGCGCAAGAAGGCGGGTTGCTGACATGACCGCTTTACCCATCTCGGTTCAGGAGGCGCGGAAGCTCTTCGAGAAGCTTCAGCGCTTTCCCCATCTTGCACTTGCCGTCTCCGGCGGACCCGACAGCCTCGCGCTCATGCACCTTGCCGCAGGCTGGCGTGCCGATCAGGGCTCGGCCCGCAAGCTCAGCGTGCTCACGGTCGATCACGGGCTTCGCGCTCAGTCCCGCGACGAGGCGCTGATGGTCGGGCGCATGGCTCAGACCCTTGGCCTCCCCCACGCGATCCTTTCCTGGGAGGGCGGGGGTGCTCGGACCGCGAGTCTCCAGGCGCGGGCGCGGGCCGTGCGCTATGACCTCATGGCAGGCTTCTGCCACGCCCACGACATTCAGGCCCTCGTCACCGCCCACACCCAAGACGACCAGGCCGAGACCTTCCTGATGCGGCTCAAACGTGGCAGCGGGCTGGACGGCTTGGCGGCCATTCCGGAGCAGGGCACCTGGGCGGGCATCGCCGTCTTGCGGCCGTTGCTCGACGTGCCGAAGGCGCGTCTTGTCGCCACGCTGAACGAGCAGGGGATCGGCTTTGCCTCCGACCCGAGCAATAGCGATCCTCGCTTCGAGCGTGCGCGGGTGCGGGGAAGCGGCGCGGCGCTCATCGCGCTCGGCCTGACGCCAGAAGCGCTTGCGCTCTCGGCGCGGCGCTTGCGGCGTGCGCGCGAGGCGCTGGATCTCGCCGCGCAAAGCTTCCTCGCCGCGAGCAGCGAGACGAGCGAAGCGGGCTATTCGCTCATCGACCGAGAGGCGCTCGCTTCGGCGCCGCAAGAGATCGCCCTTCGCGCACTCTCCTGCCTCATCGCCAGAGTGGGCGGCGGCGAGGAGCCATTGAGGCTCTCCAAGCTCGAGGCCTTGCTCGCTGGTCTCGCGGAGAATCCTGAAAAGACCCATACGCTTGGGCGGTGCCGGCTCGAGCCTATCTCCAGGCGCCTCGGCATCTTCCGCGAGGTCAGGGCGAAAGGCCTTCCGGTCGCCAGGCTCGAGCCGGGAGGGCGGATGCTCTGGGACAACCGCTTCAGGATCGAGCTCGGGCCGGATGAGAGGGAGCCCGTCACCGTCCGCGGCCTCGGCGATTTCGGTTTCCGGGCCTTGCGCGACCGCTCAGAGGTCGCCGCAAGCCTCCCGCGACTTGCCGGCCGGACGCTGCCAGGATGCTGGCGGGGCAAGGATTTTATCGGCGTGCCGGTGCTTGGCAGCCTGCCGGGTTGGGGCCAGCGCGCGGGCTTCGATTGTCGCGCTCGCTTCGTGAGCGCCGAAGGGATCTCGCGGGGGAGGGAACGTGGCGCGCCCTAAGCCGTTGAGAAAGCATGCACCTCTTTGCGATAGCTTTACTTGGCAAGGAAGCTGCAGGTTCCTATGTTACCAAGTCCTAGTCTCGATCCGTTCCGGCCGTTGGGGGGCGGGCTTCCAAGCGCTTAAGCCGCGCGTCGATCAAGCCGTCAGGTCAGGTCAGGTCAGTTCATGAACTCGAATTTCCGCAACTTCGCCATCTGGGTGTTCATCGGCCTCCTCCTGGTCGCGCTGTTCAACCTGTTCCAGAGCCCTGGCGTCCATGTCCGTGGCAACGAGATCAGCTTCTCGCAGCTCCTGAGCGAGGTCGAGAGCGGCAACATCCAGGATGTGACCATCGCCGGCAGCCAGATCACCGGCCACTTCACCGACGGCCGCAATTTCCAGACCTATGCGCCGAACGACCCCAACCTCGTCGACAAGCTGAACCAGAAGGGCGTGAAGATCACCGCCAAGCCGTCCGAGGACGACGTGCCGTCGCTGCTCGGCGTGCTCGTCTCCTGGTTCCCGATGCTGCTCCTGATCGCCGTGTGGATCTTCTTCATGCGCCAGATGCAGTCGGGCGGCGGCCGCGCCATGGGCTTCGGCAAGTCCAAGGCCAAGCTGCTCACCGAGCGCCATGGCCGGGTTACCTTCGACGACGTGGCTGGCGTCGAGGAGGCCAAGGAGGATCTCGAGGAGATCGTCGAGTTCCTGCGCGATCCACAGAAGTTCCAGAAGCTCGGCGGGCGCATTCCGCGCGGCGCGCTCTTGGTCGGGCCTCCCGGTACCGGCAAGACGCTGCTGGCGCGCGCGATCGCAGGCGAAGCCAACGTGCCGTTCTTCACCATCTCCGGTTCCGACTTCGTCGAGATGTTCGTGGGCGTGGGCGCCTCCCGCGTTCGCGACATGTTCGATCAGGCGAAGAAGAACGCGCCTTGCATCATCTTCATCGACGAGATCGACGCCGTCGGCCGGCACCGGGGCGCTGGCCTTGGCGGCGGCAATGACGAGCGCGAGCAGACCTTGAATCAGCTCCTTGTCGAGATGGACGGGTTCGAGGCCAATGAAGGCATCATCCTGATCGCCGCGACCAACCGTCCCGACGTGCTCGATCCTGCGCTGCTCCGTCCCGGCCGTTTCGACCGCCAGGTCGTGGTGCCGCGCCCGGACATCATCGGCCGCGAGAAGATCCTCAAAGTGCATGTGCGGAAGGTGCCGCTTGGGCCAGACGTGGATCTGCGCGTCATCGCGCGCGGCACGCCTGGCTTCTCCGGTGCCGATCTCGCCAACCTCGTCAACGAGGCGGCGCTGCTCGCCGCGCGCCGCTCCAAGCGCCTCGTCATGCAGGGCGAGTTCGAAGACGCCAAGGACAAGGTCATGATGGGCGCAGAGCGCCGTTCCATGGTCATGTCCGAAGAGGAGAAGACGCTGACTGCCTATCACGAGGGCGGGCACGCGCTCGTCGCGTTGCATCAGGCGGCGTCAGATCCCGTGCACAAGGCGACCATCATCCCGCGCGGCCGCGCTCTCGGCATGGTCATGCGCCTGCCTGAGCGCGACATGCTCTCTTACACCCGCGCCAAGCTCAAGGCCGACATCACCGTCGCCATGGGCGGGCGCGTCGCCGAAGAGCTCGTGTTCGGCTATGAGAAGGTCACCTCCGGCGCCTCCTCCGACATCAAGATGGCGACCCTGCTGGCCCGCGCCATGGTCACCCAATACGGCATGTCCGACAAGCTCGGGCCGCTGGCTTACGGCGATAACGAGGAGGAAGTGTTTCTCGGCCACTCCATCGCGCGGACGCAGAACCTCTCCGACGAGACCCAGACCATCGTCGATGAGGAGATCCATCGCATCGTCGACGAGGCCTACGAGCAGGCGCGCAAGATCCTCCAGGAGAACTTGAACGATCTGCACGTCGTCGCCCGCGGCTTGCTCGAATACGAGACGCTGTCCGGCGAGGAGATTAAGGACCTGCTCAAGGGCAAGCCGCCGGTGCGCGAGTTCGCGACTGAGGCCACGACGCGGCCAGGCTCGGCGTCGGCCGTTCCCACCGCCGGCCGTGGCAAGAAGGTGCCGCCCGAGCCGGAGCCCGATACCGGCGGCATGGCGCCCCAGCCGCAGACCTAACAGCGCGGTTCATTTCACCGATTCGATGCCCGGCCTTGTGCCGGGCATCTTTGCTTGTGGTCTTTTCCGGCGAACGCGCTGCTATTACCGACGCGAAGCGGTGCTTGAGCTGCACGCGTGACAGGCGGGGAATTAGTTCTGCTTATCATCAGGAATGGGGCGGTTCGGTCAGCGTCGTCTGTGCGGGCGACGAGCGCCTCGGCTGCGGCTGCGCCAGCGGCTGCATCGACGGCATCTGCCAGGCTGTTTGTTCTTGCCACCAATTGTCCCGAGCTTGCTGTAGTTGAAGTTCCGAAGGAAATTCTGGAAGTGGCCGAAGAGACTGTCTCTTCTGACGATGCTCCAGGAAACGAGCGGAGCTCATTGCTCGGGCTGATTCATATAATTCTCTTTCTGGATCGTCGCTCATGCGCTCTTTGATTTTCTGCTCGCTCAAAAGAACATAGGTGGCGTCGCGCAGTTCCAGGCGTAGAGCAGAGATGTGCTCATACAAGATTTCTAGGGCTTCTTTCGTGAGAAGCACCTCAAAAAGGGCTGCCTGCCGACCAACACGAATCCCAACTCCGAGAGGAGCATTGTAAGCGCGTGCGTGGACAACGGCATCTCGGTATTGCTTCAGCAGTCCGAAGATCCCTTTGCCAAGGGCATCGTTGAGTTCGGTCTGAACAGGGGTGGTGATGCCAAGAAGGTTCGCACCCTTCTTGATTATCTCAACGATACCATCAACTCCGTTGATTCGAGTGAAGACCTCTAGACTGAGGTTCGGGTTCAGTCCGGTCGCAAACATAAAGAGAGCGAAAATCTCAGCCTCAAGCTCGTTGTAATTCATCGCTACAGCGCCGATGCCTGCCAACTGCTCTGGGCCGAAATCTGATTTGATGTCTCCGATTTTCGCGGGGTAGGTCTTCTTGGATGCAAATGGCCTTTTCATAACGAGCGCTCCGATGGAAAGCTCTCCAAGTGGTGAGCAGCAGGCGCGAAAGCATCAGTAGCAATTCTACGGGTGGATTTAGCGGGCCTCCTGCGCGGCTGCAATCTATGCCCAAACGCGGTGGCAGTTCCGCCAGAGACGAAGCCTAAGGTTCCGGTGCTTCCGCCAACACATAAACGCTTCGCCACCGACTGCGCCCTGCCAAAGAGCATCGAGTGGATCGCGAACAGAGACCTGCCGCCTAACACCTTTCCCGATCCCCTAGTGCCTTTCGTTCACGTCGCATGTGCTAATTTTCGCGCATGGCTGATGCGAAGCTCTATCTGAGGCCGATCGGGTTGCTCTATGGCGCGACCGCCGAGGCGGCTGTCGCCGACGGCTTGGCGCTGCCTTTGGCTGGCGGCGGAATCGCCTTTGCCGCCGCAGAGCTGATCGAAGGCTCCCCCGGCAACACCAGGACGCGGCTGTTCACCGCGCGCGCGCTTGCCGATGTGGGCGACGCCGATCTCACATCATTGCTTGGGCGGGTGACGGGGAAGCGGGCGCCTTTCGCGGGTCTCACCCTGGACCGCCCCGCGCTCATGGGCATCGTCAACGTCACGCCTGACAGCTTCTCAGACGGCGGTCTCTACGACACCAAAGAGGAGGCGATCGCTCATGCCGCAGAGCTCGCCGGCGCCGGCGCGGCAATCGTCGATATCGGCGGCGAGTCGACGCGGCCGGGGTCCGATGAAGTGGACGAGGCGGACGAGCTCGCTCGGGTCGTTCCGGTCATCGCAGGGCTCAAAGGCCTCCATGCCGTCATTTCGGTGGATACCCGAAAGGCCGCGATAGCGCGGGAAGCGGCCAAGGCCGGCGCCAGGATCCTCAACGACGTGTCGGCGCTCACCTATGATCCCAAGAGCTTGCCGGTCGCGGCTGAGACGGCGCTCAGCGTCGTCCTCATGCACGCGCAAGGCGAGCCCAAGACCATGCACGTCAATCCCACCTACACGGACGTGGTGCTCGAAGTGTACGACTATCTCGAAAGTCGCATTGAGGCGGCAGGCCGGGCAGGCATAGATCGCGCGCGCATCGCCGCAGACCCGGGCGTCGGTTTCGGCAAGACCATGGCGCATACTCTCGCCCTCCTTGCCAATCTCAGCCTGTTCCACGGCCTAGGCGTGCCGCTTCTCGTCGGCGCCTCGCGCAAGCGCTTCATCCAGGGCATTGCCGGCGGCGAGCATCCCAGCAGCCGCGAGCCCGGGTCGCAGGCGGTCGCCATTGCGGCCGCGGCGCAAGGCGCCCAAATCCTCAGGGTGCATGACGTGGCGGGCAGCCGCCAGGCGCTCGCGGCGTGGCGCGCATCCGTCTTAGGCACTGAAAATTAACGCAGATTGATCATCGGCAAAGACCCCATCTGGTGTAATTTTTGCTTACATTTTTTGAACCCAAGGGTGTTACACGAGGAGCATAATCCCATGAGGCGCCAGTCCGACCATACCGTGAGACAGGCACCGAGGGGGAATAGACGGGGGGGCCGCAAAATGCCTCGCAAGTATTTTGGCACGGATGGCATCCGTGGCAGCGCGAACACCTATCCCATGACCTCGGAGGTGGCGCTGAAAGTGGGCATGGCCGCAGGCAAGCTTTTCTCCAACGGCTCCTATCGCCACCGTGTGGTGATCGGCAAGGACACGAGGCTGTCCGGCTACATGATCGAGTCGGCGCTCGTCTCCGGCTTCACCGCCGTGGGCATGGACGTGTTCCAGCTCGGCCCGATGCCGACCCCCGCCGTCGCCATGCTGACCCGCTCGCTGCGCGCCGATCTCGGCGTGATGATCTCGGCCTCCCATAACCCCTACATCGATAATGGCATCAAGCTGTTCGGACCCGACGGCTACAAGCTCTCTGACGAGAAGGAGGAGGAGATCGAGGGGCTGATGGGGGGCGACTCCTCGGAGCTGCTTGCACCTTCAGAGCAGATCGGCCGGGCGACCCGCATCGACAGCGCGCGCGAGCGCTATATCGAGTTCGCCAAGCGCACGCTGCCGAAGAACATCCGCTTCGACGGCATCAGGGCGGTGATCGATTGCGCCAATGGCGCGGCCTACAAAGTGGCGCCTGAGGCGCTGTGGGAGCTCGGGGCCGAGGTCATCAAGATCGGCGTCGATCCTAACGGCTTGAATATCAACAAGGATTGCGGCACGACCGCGCCCGAGGATCTGATCCGCAAGGTGAGCGAGGTGCGCGCCGATATCGGCATCGCGCTCGACGGCGACGCCGACCGCGTGGTCATCGTCGACGAAACGGGCCGCATCATCGACGGCGACCAGCTGATGGCGGTCATCGCCGAATCCTGGCTGAAGCGTGGGCGGCTCGCCGGCGGCGGCATCGTCGCCACGGTGATGTCCAATCTCGGGCTCGAGCGCTACCTCGAAGGGCTCGAGCTCGGTCTGGCGCGCACCCCGGTCGGCGACCGCTACGTGGTCGAGCATATGCGCCAGCACGGCTACAATGTCGGGGGCGAGCAGTCGGGCCATATCGTGCTCTCGGACTACTCGACCACCGGCGACGGTCTGGTGACCGCCTTGCAGATCCTCGCCGTGGTCGCCCAGAGCGGCAAGCCCGTGAGCGAAATCTGCAATCGTTTCGAGCCCTTGCCGCAAATCCTGAAGAACGTCCGCTACAAGAATGGCGGCCAGCCGCTCGACAATGTCGCCGTGCGCAGAGCTATCGACAGCGGCAAGTCGAAGCTCGGCAAATCGGGACGCCTGGTCATCCGCCCGTCGGGCACAGAACCCATGATTCGCGTCATGGCGGAAGGGGACGACGAGAAGCTGATTAAGACTGTCGTCTCGGACATCGTCCACGCGCTCACCGACGCCGCGGCCTGAGGCCGCTTTGCGCACCTAAAAGTCAGGCTGTTTAGTCATTTACGGCCGGTCTCAGACGCTTTTGGCGCCTTGTTGCCCCTTTGCCACAGTCCCCATCCCACTTAGGGACCAGGGTAGGGGTCCGTATAACGGCCTAGAGATTAACCACATCACCTCCAACGACGTGATGCTCGGCGTGCGCTGGAAATTTGGCTGCTGCGACCAGACGCCGATGCCGGTCGCATTCAAATAAGGTCCCATCCACCCAAAGACTGCTAGTCCCTACCGCCCGTCATTCGACGGGCGGTTTTTTTGCGGACCGCGATAAGCGGCAAGCCATCCGCGCCAAACCGTCCGGCCCACCGCACTTGACCGCCAAGGCTGCCGAAAGTATGGGCAACTCTCTTTCTGCCTTCCATGACCGCCTCTGAAGGAGAAGTCCGTGAGCGTGCCTAAGAAGCCGGCGTTACGCCCCGCCAATCCTCGCTTCTCCTCGGGGCCCTGCACCAAGCATCCCGGCTGGTCCCTGGAGGGGCTCAAGGGAGCGCTGCTCGGCCGCAACCACCGCCAGCCTGAGACCAAGGCAAGGCTCGAGCTCGCGCTCAACCGGACGCGCGAGCTGCTCAAGCTTCCCAGGGGCTATCTCGCGGCGATCGTCCCTGCCTCCGATACCGGCGCGGTCGAGATGGCGCTGTGGTCGCTACTCGGCCCGCGTGGCGTCGACGTGCTCGCCTGGGAGGCTTTCAGCCGAGACTGGGTCACCGACATCGTCGAGCAGCTCAAGCTCAAGGACGTTCGCGCGCTGCTTGCGCCTTATGGCGACCTGCCGGACCTCGCCCAGGTCGATTTCGACCGCGACGTGGTGTTTGCGTGGAACGGCACGACCTCGGGTGTGCGCGTGCCCAATGGCGATTGGATCGCGGCAGATCGCAAGGGTCTGACCATCTGCGATGCGACCTCGGCCGTGTTCGCGCAAAAGATCGATTGGGAGAAGCTCGACGTTGCGACCTTCTCTTGGCAGAAGGTGCTCGGCGGCGAGGCGCAGCACGGCATCTTGATCTTGAGCCCCCGCGCCGTGGCGCGGCTTGAGAGCTATACGCCGCCCTGGCCACTGCCGAAGCTATTCCGCATGACCAAGGACGGCAAGCTCATGCGCCAGCTGTTCGAGGGCTCGACCATCAACACGCCGTCGATGCTGTGCCTCGAAGACTATCTTGACGCGCTCGCCTTCGTCGCAAGCGTCGGCGGCGTAGAAGGGATGATCGCGCGCTCCGATGCCAACGCCCGCGTCATTGCCGAATGGGTGGCGAAAACGCCGTGGGTCGACTTCGTCGCCCGGGCGCCCGAGACGCGCTCAAACACTTCGGTCTGCCTCAAGATGGTTGATCCCGAGATCCAAGCGCTTCCGCCTAACATGCGTGACGAGGTTCCGCGGCGCATGGCTCTGGCGCTCGATGCTGAGAACGTCGCCAAGGACATCGGTTCCTATCGCGATGCGCCTCCGGGCTTGCGCATCTGGACCGGCGGCACGGTCGAGACCAGCGACGTCAAGGCGCTGTTGCCTTGGCTCGATTGGGCCTTCGCCCGAGAGAAACAGGCCCTCGCCAAAGCGGCTTAGGTCGCTCGCCTCGTCCGCGTGAAGCCCAAGCCCCGCTCCCCCGAAAAAGGGGGAGCGGTTCTTTCGTAGCCACTGAGCGGTTAGCCCTTTGTGGTCGGTCGCGGTGCCCGGTAATTGTGGACATGCACCACGTGCTTGGCCGGAGCATGCTCGGACGAGCTTTGAGGACTGATCGGCGCGAGGGAACCCGGGCAGCCTTTACCCTCCGGATCCTCGGTGCACGGGGCGTAGTTGACGTTGATGAAGCCCTGGGGCGTTTGGCTTTCAGCGAGAGCCGGCGTGAGCGCGGCCGCGCTCAAGCTCAGGGAGGCCGCGGCTGCAAGGCCGATGGCAGTGTTGCGTAACATTGTACTTATCCTTGCTCTTGATCTTGACCGCCACGGGGGTGCGACGGTCACCCCCGAACGAACGCCTTTACCCTTCGCGGTTTCCCGCGCGGGATGTCGCACGCGCCACACTTTGCCGCGGGCGCCAATTGCCGCGGGAGGCTTGAACGGGAGCTTGCGGGCCGAGGGCGATGAGCGCACTCGCGTCCGCCGCACGGCCGCGCTATAAGCCAACACGGCCCCGGCACGCGCGCCGTTTGTGCGTCTCTATCCAAGGCTTAGAGGATTTCCGAACATGGCCAATGTCGTGGTCGTCGGCTCCCAATGGGGCGACGAAGGCAAGGGCAAGATCGTCGATTGGCTGTCTGAGCGCGCCGATATCGTGGTGCGTTTCCAGGGCGGGCATAATGCCGGCCATACCCTCGTGGTCGACGGCACCACCTATAAACTTTCACTGCTGCCTTCGGGGGTGGTGCGCAAGGGCAAGCTCTCGGTGATCGGCAACGGAGTCGTGGTGGACCCCTGGGCCTTGGCCGAGGAGATCGCTAAGATCGAGACGCTCGGCGTGAGCATCTCCCGCGACAACTTACGCATCGCCGAGAACGCGACGCTCATTCTGCCGCTTCACCGCGAGCTCGACTCGCTTCGCGAGGCCTCCGCCGGCGAGGGACGGATCGGCACGACCAAGCGCGGCATCGGTCCGGCCTACGAGGACAAGGTGGGCCGGCGCGCCATCAGGGTGATGGACTTGCAGGACCTGCCGAGCCTCAAGCCCAAGATCGAGCGCATCCTCGCCCATCACAATCCGCTGCGCCGGGGCCTCGGCGAGCCCGAGATTTCCGCCGACGATCTCTGCGATCAGCTGAGCGAGATCGCGCCGAAGATTCTCCCCTATGTGGACACGGTGTGGGCGCTGCTTGATAGCAAGCGCCGCCAAGGCAAGCGCATCCTGTTCGAAGGCGCCCAAGGGGCGCTGCTCGACATCGATCACGGCACCTATCCCTTCGTCACCTCGTCGAACACCGTGGCGGCGCAGGCGGCGACTGGGTCGGGCATCGGTCCGGGCGCCATCAACTATGTGCTCGGCATCACCAAGGCCTATACGACGCGGGTGGGGGAGGGACCTTTCCCCACCGAGCTCAAGGACGAGACCGGGCGGCTCCTGGGCGAGCGTGGGGCGGAGTTCGGTACGGTGACGGGGCGCGCCCGCCGCTGCGGCTGGTTCGACGCCTGCCTCGTGCGCCAGACGCGCAAAGTGGGCGGCATCAACGGCATCGCGCTGACCAAGCTCGACGTGCTCGATCAGCTGCCCGAGCTCAAGATCTGCGTGGGCTATAGGCTCGACGGCCGCAATCTCGATCACCTGCCGGCGGCGCAAGGGGCGCAAGCGCGGGTCGAGCCCATCTACGAGACCATGGAAGGCTGGACGGAATCGACGCGCGGCGCCCGCTCCTGGGCCGAGCTTCCCGCCCAATGCATCAAATATGTGCGGCGGCTCGAGGAGCTGATCGGCGCGCCGGTGGCGCTGCTCTCGACCAGCCCCAAGCGCGAGGACACCATCCTCGTGCATGATCCCTTCGTGGATTGAGGTGGGACGTGGCTGAGCCGGCCTTTCCCTGGAAGGTGGCGTGGATCACGGGCGCATCCGGCGCGATCTGCGGCGAGATCGCACGAAGACTCGCTAGCGCGGGGGTGACCGTTGCGGCCACGGCGCGGCCGGGCGGCAAGCTCGATGAGCTCGCCGCTTCCAGCGAACGCATCAAGGCGTTTCCCGCCGACGTGCTGAAGCCTGACGAACTCAAGGCCTCAGTCGCCAAGATCGATAGCGCGCTAGGCGCCATCGATCTCGCTCTGCTCGGCGCCGGCATGTATGTGCCTTTCGACATCCGCAACATCGACCTCGACGGCTTCCACCGCACCATGGCCCTCAATGTCGACGGCGTGATCAACGGGATCGCCGCAGTGCTGCCGTCGATGCTGGCGCGCCGCCACGGCCACATCGCCATCATGGGCTCTCTGTTCGGCTATTCGGGCTGGCCGGGGAATGGCAGCTACGGTGCCAGCAAGGCGGCGGTGATCAATCTCGCCGAGAGCCTGAAGCTCGAATTGCAGGGAACAGGCGTCGACGTGACCATCATCAATCCGGGCTTCGTCGATACCCCGCTCAACGCCTCCTACGACCCGAAGAAAAAGCTCTATGCGATGAGCAAGGAACGATGCGCCCGGAAGATCGTCGAGAAGCTCGGGCGGAAGCCCTACGAGATTGCTTTTCCCCCGCAGGTCGAAGGCTTCTTGAAGAGCGTGCGCTCGCTGCCGCGGGCCGTCTCCTTCCCGCTGATCCGCTGGTTCACGCGCAAGATGGGAGCGTAGGCAGACACCATCTAGCCAGCCCTTCGTTTGCCTAACGATTCGACCGCCTTCGCAGGCGGGGGCGCCATGAACTCAGGCCCCACGTTGTGCTTGATGGTCTCGGCAAGGATAGCGTCGATTTCCCGCATCGTGGCGGCGTCGATCTTCCATCCCATGGCATCGTCCACCGGGGCGAGCTGATCGGGACGGCGCGCGCCCCATAGGGCAATGGTCTTGCCGCGGTCGAGGATCCAGCGCACGGCGAGCGCAAGCACCGGCTTGTCAAATCGCTCGCGGGCGAGCTTGTCGAGCTTCGCGACCGCCGCGAGATATTGCGAAAGCCTCGGCGGTTTGAATTTCGGATCGCTCTTGCGGAGATCGTCGCCCTTGAACTCGGTCGCCTCGGTGATCTTGCCGGCCAACAGTCCGCGGCATAGGGCGCCGTAGGCCAGCACCGTCAGGCCATGCTTCGCGGCGTAAGGCAGGACGTCCTTCTCGATCTCGCGCTCGAACAGATTATAGGGGGGCTGCACCGTCTGGAGGGACGCTCCGGAGCGGAAGCGGTCCATCTGCGACGGACTGAAATTACTGACCCCGATCGCCCTGATCTTTCCCTCACGGCGAAAGTCATCGAGCGTCCGCGCCGTCTCCTCGAACGGCACGGATTCGTCGGGCCAATGCACCTGATAAATGTCGATGACATCGGTCTGCAGCCGGCGCAGCGAATCCTCGAGCTTCTGCCTAAGCTTCTGCGGCGAGGAGTCGCGAAGAATCTTGCCGCTGCTCCAGTCGAGCCCCGTCTTGGTGGCGATCACGGCCTGTCGGCGCCTGCCGCCGGCCAGAGCCTTGCCGACGATTTCCTCGGACTGGCCGAAGCCATAGACCGGCGCGGTGTCGATCACGTTGATGCCGCTGTCGAGCGCCTGGTGAATCGTTTTGACGGACTCGGCCTCGTCGCTGCCGCCCCACATCCATCCTCCGATCGCCCAGGTGCCAAGGGCGATGCGGGAAGCCTCGTGGGGTAAGCCCGCAATTTTGATGTGCTCCATGCTCGGGCCCTTTTCGCTTGGGGTGTTGGGGAAACCTCCCAAAGGGGCAAAGGGTCCCCTCCGCGGGAGGGGGTGAGACAAAATAACCGGCGGCGTGGCTACGACAGCAGCTCGCGGAAATAGGAATCGAGCATGCGGTCCTTGGGATCGGCCTCGCGGCGGCGGGCGGCGAACTGCTGAAGCCGCGTCGAGAAGGCGCGCCGTACCTGGTCGCGGGTTAGGAACGGCGTCTGGTTGAGCAGGGGGGCGCCACGCCGCTGGTTGCAGAAGTCGTTATAGTGATGCAAGAACTGCTCCCACTCCGGGCCTCCGGTGGAAGCGGGATCGATGCTCAAGGTCGCCCCTTCCCAGCTGTAGGACAGCAGAGCCTCGACGTCCCGCGCGATGGCATAGCCGACGCTTGGAAGATTGCAGCGATAGCCGGTCGCTTTCTCGTAAGCGATGCAGAAATTGCAGTACTCGTCGAGGATGTCGAAGAAACCGGCCTCGCGGAACGCCCACATGCTGAACAGATATTTGTTGGCGCCCGGCTCGCGAGGATAGTTGATGATTTGGGCGTGCGGCCAGGTGCGATCGCTGCGCACGACGAGGACAAGCGCCTGGCGGAGCAGAAAGAAATGCAGCTTGTCGGCGAGCGCGCGAACCCGCGGGTTGGTCGTGCTGCGCTCGATCCAAAGCGTGAGGGCGGGCCCGTATTTGCGCCAGAAGCGGTTGCGATAGGTCCATCGCCGGCGCGAGGTGGGCGGCACCTCGGGATTGTCCTTGCGCAGCTCGACCAGCACGCGCTTCACATAGGGGAAGATGTAGTACATCACGGCGAAACCGCGCGCCTTGTAGATCGGGTAGTACCGTCTGAAATTGTCGATGCTCAGCGAGTAGTGGCGCACCGAGAGCGCGGTGGTAGGCCGGACCTTGATGGTCACCTCATAGATGATGCCCATGAGCCCGTAGCTCGAGCGGATGAGCTGCATCTCCTTCGGATTGTCGCGCTCGGTGATCTCGCGGAGCTTGCCGTCCGGTGTGACCAGCCGCACGGCGGTCACGTAAGAGCTGATCTGGCCGAAGCCGCCGGGGAAGGAGCTGTCCTTGGTGGCGGCGCAGGCCATAGCGCCAAGGGTGACATTGCCGATCTCGGTGTTAACGTGGAACTGGAGCCCGCGCTCCTTCAGCGCGTTGGACACGACGATATAGGTGGCGCCCGCCTCGACCGTCACCGTGTCGTCGGTGAAGTGGAGGATGCGGTTCATGGCCTTCATGTCCACCATGGTACCGCCGTCGTCGCCGTTCACGCGCGCGGTGGAGTGCATGGAGCCCGCCGGCCGCACCGGCGCGGGAAAGCGCACCTCGTCGGTCAGAATCTCGACCAGGTCCTCGGCGCTCTCTGGCGTGGCCACCACCTTGGGGTGATAGGTCCAGGTGCCGTCCCAGGTCTTGATCGTGACGTCGCGCTTGATGTCCATAAGTCCCCCCAACGACGCGGGCGTCAGACCATAAAGCAAAGCGCCGCCGAATCCAGGCTCCAGGCGCAGGCTCCGGCCGCATAAGACCTGCCTTTGTAGCAGAAACGATTTGACACGGATCAATGAGGGTGAGGAGGGATCCTAGTGGGTTGAACCCTCGTCGCGGGGATGCTTAGGTTTGCCGCGAACAGCGAGGCGGTAAGGCGCGAGAGGTGAGGGGCGGTGAAGCGTTTCTGTATCATCGGCGCGGGTGCCTGCGGCCTTGCCGTGGCCAAGACTTTCACCGAGCGGGGCATTCCTTTCGACTGTTTCGAGGCGCTTGCCGATATTGGCGGCATTTGGAATCCCGACAGCCCCCACGTCGTCTATGGCTCGACCTTCCTAAATTCCTCGAAGCGGCTCTCGCGCTACCCGGATTTCCAATTTCCCGAGAAATGGTCGCATTACGTGAGCCGCGCCCAGGCGCAGAGCTATTTGCAGGCCTACGCGACGGAGTTCGGGCTCTACCCGCGCATTAGCTTCAACGCCCGCGTCATTTCTGCCGAACGCACCGCGCAAGGCTGGCGCGTCGGGCTCGAAGGCGAAAGCGCGCCGAGACTCTATTCCGGCCTCGTCGTCGCCAACGGTCATCACTGGGAGCCGAGCTCGCCCTCTTATCCCGGCAAGTTCACCGGGGAGGTGCTGCATTCCCACGACGTGAAGTCGAAGAAGCAACTCAAAGGCAAGCGCGTGCTGGTGGTGGGGGCGGGCAACTCCGCCGTGGATATTCTGTCAGACGCCGCCCTCGACGGCGCGCGGGCCGTGCACTCCATGCGCCGCTCCTACTATTTCTTCCCGAAGATGGTGCTGGGCAAGCCGACCGACGTCTTCATCGATCTCACCAGCCGCTGGCCGCTGCCCCGCAGCGTCATGCGCTTTCTGTACAAGCTCGGCATGCGGGTCCTGGTCGGACCGCATCACCGCTATGGCCTGCCCGCGCCGGACCATGACCTGTTCGAGGCCCATCCCACCGCCTGCACCACCTATCTCGACCACATCGTGCATGGGCGCATCATGACCAAGCCCGGCATCGAGCGGCTCGACGGCACGCGCGTGCGCTTTACCGACGGCAGCGAGGAGGAGATCGACCTCCTGGTCTACGCCACGGGCTTCAGGCCGAGCTTCCCCTTCATGGATCCTTCCTACATTCTCGGCGAGGACGGCTCCTCCAAGCTCTTCATCCACACCTTCCATCGCGAGCTCGACGATTTCTTCGTCGCCGGGTTGTTCGAGCCGGCGGAAGGCGGCGTCTGGCAGCTCGCCGATTATCAGGCGCGGCTGATCGCGAGCTTCATCGTTGCCTGCACGCGCGAGGAGAAGCGCGCTTCCTGGTTCCGGGCGCTGAAGGCGCGCGCCAAGCCCGATATCGGCCACGGCATCGCCTACCAGGCGACGCCATGGCACAAATTCGAGATCCAGCACTACCGCTTCCGCATGTACATGAAGCGACTCTTGAAGAAGTTCGGCGCCTCCGCCGAGCTGCCTTATGCCGAGGCTGGCGAGTCTGGCGCCAGGGGCAAGACGCGCGACGCCGCCCTCAAGCTCGCCTCGTGACGTTCAAGCATCACTGGGACGTTCCCTCGACAAAGCCTTCCCGCCAGCTAGTGAGTGGAGCTAGGTGCGGCGACTGTTGTCATGACTTCCTTTAGCAGCTCGGGGCCGACGGAGATTTCGCCGGTGAAGGGCCGGCTATAACAACCGATCAGCAGGATCGACATGGCGACGCCCGTGGCAAACAGCACGAGCGCTATGGCGGAGGTGGCGCGATTGTCACTGTGAACAAGGGCAATGGCGACGAAAGCACAAAGCGCCTGTAGCAATAGCCCAGCCCATTTGACCGGGCTCACGGCCGATTGGCTGATGATGATGCGCTGGCGCCGCGCGTCCAATGCCCGCTCGAGCGCGTCGACCATTTCGCGCTGAGCCAGCTTCTGTCCTTCATCGACGGGCGTCAAGGCGAGTGCGCTGTTAAGCGCCTCGATCAGCTTCACCGGGAGGGAGGCAAAGCTGGCGCGCTGTCGCGCCATTTCCGGCCATTCTCGATTGACGGCGTCATCGATGTGCTGGCCGACAAGAGAGCGCAGCTGCGACTCCTGCTCGGCGGGGAACTTTCCGGCCAGCAGATTAAAGGCGCGAAGTGCGCTCGCTTCAGTGACAACCGCAACCTTGGCCTTCTCGAAATCGCTCCACACCTGGGCGGCGATGAAGCCGACGAGAAGACCGAAGATGATGCCAAGCGGCGGCAGCATCCCGGGCGAAAGTCCTTTGAAAGCCCTGGCGCGATCGTTGACCGCCAGTCTCGTCACTGCGAAATGAACGACCGCGGCCACGAAATATGTGCCTGCGAAGACAACGAAAGCCATCCAGACCACTGGCAGGTTGAGCAGCCAATCGCCCATTGTGATCCTCCTGAAACAGCCAGAAACAACTGTGTCCGCTCTAGGGCGTCTGGCGCGAGATTAGGCTGTGCGGGGAAGAATGGCCACAGTGCCGATGAGGTTCCTGTGCCGCGCTCGGCGGCTCAGCTCTGCTGTTTCGCCGCGCGGCGAAGCTCGCGCGCGACGAGCCGGGGCGCTACGGCATTGAGCAGGAAGAGGGCGCGCAAGAAGGCGGGCTTCACCACCGTCTGCTTGCGGCTGGCAATGCCTGCGAAGATCGTCTCGGCAGCCTCCGCCGTCGAGAGCGTCGGCGCGAGCGTCGCGCTCGCGGCAGGGACGTGCTCGCGGCTTCCGGGATTGTGCTCCCAGTAGGGGCTGTCGACCACCCCGAGCACGACCAGGGTCACGGTCAGCCCCGAGCCTTTCACGTCGGCGCGGAGCGCCTCGGTAAAGCCGCGGAGTGCGGCGCGTGCGGCGATGTAGGCAGCCGCATTCGGCCAGGCGACATAGGAGGCGGGAGAGGTGATGCAGGCGATGGCGCCGCTCCTTCGCGCGAGCATCTCGGGCAGGAAGGCACGGGTTAGGGTGAAGGCCGCGAGATACGGCACCTCGATCATGGCGAGCGCTTCTTCCGCCGTGGTCTCGATCAGCGGTAGCCAGCGGCCGGCGCCGGCATTGTTGATCAGAATATCGGGGGTGCCTACCTCGCTTGCGATTCTCGCGCTCACCTCCTCGATGGCGCCGGAATCGGCGAGATCGACGGGGTAGGGGGAGGCAGCGCCGCCCTCCTTGCGAATGGCGTCAGCCACGTCATCGAGACGTTCAGCGTTGCGGGCGAGCAGCAGCACGCGGGCGCCGCTTGCGCCATAGCGTCGCGCCGTTGCCTCGCCGATCCCGCTCGAGGCCCCGGTTACCAGGACCAGGGTGGCCTCCATTTGCCTTCCCTTCCTCCCGCCCAAGCTGTTGGGGGCGTCTGCGCCGCCATCTTTTTGCCCGTTTCAAGCAGAAGCGAGACTGTGGCACAAACGCTACAGGGTTGGCCGATCCTCCAACTGCCGCAGTAAAGGTACTGGCGCTTGCCCCGCGCCGCGATATCTTAGCGCGTCTTGGCCGTTGGTGAAGGAGGCGTTGCGATGAGGTCGTATTTGCGCGGCTTGGCGTTGGCATCGATTGCGGCGGGGTTATGCTTGGCTCACGGCGCGCCAGCGTCGGCAGGCTGTATCGGCCTGTCCGGAACCGCCGATGGATTCGACAAGGAGACCGCGGTCGGCCGCGCGCAACTCGCCCTGTCGGACTATGTCAAAGAGTACAAAGCGACAAAGAAGCTGGGCGCTGTCACCGTCAGCGCGATGCGCGCAAAGCCCCAGCCTTATTGGCGCGATAGCGTGAGCGACAATATGTTCTATAAGCCGGACATCGTGAATGCGAGGTCCTACACGATTTGCTGGACGGGCGTGGTCTCGCCTTACGTCTGCACGTCCGGCGCCAAGATTTGCTGGTAATCTGAAAGACCCTGCATCGCGCCCACTGGGGGTAACCCCCGGGGCCGATCCCTCTTGTGCAGGGCGGCGACTCGGCGCCCCTTTAATGGGCCGGCACCAGCGAGACCTTCTCCAGCCGCGTCATGAAGAACAGCAACGGAACGATGGCCAGCGTTGCGATGGCGATGAACCAGAACAGGTCATTGAAGGCGAGCATCTGGGCCTGGCGGGCGATCTCGTAGGTGACGAGCGGCGCTGCCTGTGGAGAGTAGGGGCTAAGCCCATGCTCGGCGAGATAGGGGGCGAGCGCCTGGTTGAAGGGCGTGATATGCGCCGAGAGCTCCTGCCAGTGAATCTGCGTCTGCCTTACGAACAGCCAGCTCACCACCGCAATGCTCGCTGAGCCGCCGATGCCTCGCATCAGGGCGTAGACGCCGGAAGCTTCGTCATATTGGGCCCTCGCAATATTGCCGAAGGTGACTGCGGTCAGCGGCACGAAGAAGAGCCCGGTGCCGATGCCGGCGAGTATCCCCGGCAGCGCGATGCCCCAATAGTCCACGTACAAGGAGTAGTGCGACATGAGGATGGTGCCGAGCGCGGTCATGACGAGACCGGCGACGACGAGATAGCGTGCGTCGAACAGGCGGATGAGGATGCCTCCGGTGATCGCCAGAGTGAGCGCGCTGACCAGCGCCCGGGGGATGAACAGGGTTCCCGCCAACGCCGGCGGGTAGCCGAGCAGCCGCTGGCTGAACAGCGGCATGATCGCCATCCAGCCGAACAGGCTGATGCCATAGGCGGTGATGGCAAGCGTGCCGATGACAAAATTACGGTCCTTCAGCAGCGATAGGTCGATGATGTTGTCCGGCTTGTTCCAGCCCCTGAGAAAGAAGGCCGTGCTCGCGAACACGGCGATGATGGTGCCCACGACGATGAGATGGGAGTTGAACCAGTCGCGCATCTGGCCCTGGTCGAGCACGAACTGGAGCGCGGCGACCGCGAGCACCAAAAGCCCCATCCCCACCCAGTCGGTCTTTATGTCCCTGATGGCTCGCTGCGGCAGATAGCCGACCGACAGCAGGAGCGCGAAGAGGCCGATCGGGACGTTGATGTAAAACACCATGCGCCAGGAGTAGGTCTCGGTCAGCCAGCCGCCGAGGGCAGGCCCGATGACGGGCGCCACCATGATGCCGAGCCCGAATATGGCGAGCGCCTGGCCGTGCCGTTGCCGCGGGAAGGCGTCGAGCAGGATGGCCTGGCTCAAGGGCACCAGCGGCGCACCGAAAATGCCCTGGGCCAGGCGGAACAGCACCATGCTCTCCAAGTTCCACGCCATGCCGCACAAGGCGGAGGACAGCACGAAGCCGCAAATGGCGAGGAGCAAGAGCCGCCGCCGCCCGAGCCAGGTGGAGAGATAGCCGGTGAGCGGCATCACCACGGCGGCGGAGACGATATACGAGGTGAGGACCCAGGTGATCTGGTCAGTGGTCGCGCCGAAGGCGCCAAGCATATGCGGGATCGCCACGTTGACGATGGTGATGTCGAGCACTTCGAGGA
>DFXC01000070.1 GCA_002383105.1 Hyphomicrobiaceae bacterium UBA4118 | reverse complement strand
CCGGTGCCCACTTTTCCGGATCATGCTCCAGCCACCCTCCTTGTTGGCGACGCGGAGTGATGGCAGCATGCCCGCATGGTCAAGAAAAAGCAGCCTGCCGAGACCAAGAAGGCCCCTGCTGCCGAAGCGGCGAAGCTTCGCAAGTTGCGAAAAATCTTCGCCGAGGGGCATAAGCGCAAATTCCTCGTCGTCGTCGACGAGACCCCTGAATGCGAGAGCGCGCTTGCTTATGCGGCAAGCCGGGCGCAGCGCACGTTAGGGCAACTTGCGCTCCTCTACGTCATCGAGCCCGGCGTCGATTTTCAGTGGCTCGGCGTCGAAGAGATCGCGCGCGAGGAAGGACACAGCAAGGCCAAGGCCGTGTTCCGCCTGTTCGGCCTCAAGCTCAGGGCCATGGGCTTCGAGGGCCTCGCGCCAGAGGAGATCGTGCGCGAAGGCATGAAGGCGGAGGAGATCACCAAGCTGATCGAGGAGGACCAGGATATCGGCGTGCTCGTGCTCGGCGCCTCAAAGGACCCGTCGGGCCCGGGGCCGCTCGTCTCGACCCTTGTCGGCAGGCATGCCGGAACTTTCGCGGTCCCCATTACCGTGGTGCCGGGTTGCCTCGGTATCGAGGAGATCCTGGCGCTCGCGTGATGGCCAACTTGGCAACGATTGGCGGATCCTTGGCGATCTTCTTCTCTTCCGCCGCGTAGGCGGCAAGCGCCATCCTGGACCATTCGATCCGCCCTTCTAAGTGCGGGTTGCCCGGTCGCTCGAAAGCAATCATGAAGAACAGAGTGGCTTCGTCGAGGTTCTTGGCGGTACGGAGCTTGGGGTATGGTCGCTTTCTCGGAAGTCTTCAGCTCGCCTTTTAGCATCTCATAATTCGCGTCATAGCTGTCGGGTCCGAGCCTCATCGCCTTCAGGAGATTTTCGAAAACACGACGCCGGCCGGGCTTTGCGACAGAGCCCATTCCCGTCCATTGAAAGAACCCATAGCCGCCCTTCGATCCTGGTACGGTTGGGTTCTTCTCCTGGATCTGCGTGAAGCCGCCACTCTCACCACCACCATTGCCAACGGCACCTGCCGCTTGAAAATCCGCCAGTGGTGAAAAATCGCGCATCAGGTCGCGCATCATGCGCGGGGCAAGTGCCTTGAAGAGACTGTAATCGGATTGAGCCTTGACCGCTTTGCGTGAAGTGGCGCGAGCCTTGATTCCTTTGCGTGCCATGACGTGTTCGCCAAGTTGTTACAATCCTAAGGTACAACCCCTGAGCCCTGCCAACAAGCGGCGGCGCCCCGCCGACTTGGCGAAGACGAGGATATAAGCGTGCTCGTGCTCGGCGCCACGAAGGACCCGTCGGGTCCGGGGCCGCTCGTCTCGGCCCATGCCGCTGGGCATCGAGGAGATCCTGGCGCTGGCATGACGACCCCGCTCAGGGCGTGGCGCCATCTGGCTTGGGTGCGGCGCCATTGGGCGCATCTGGCTTGGCGCCCGGTTTGAGCTCGGCAAGCGCCTTCTCGATGTCCTCTTTCAGAGCATCGTTCGGGTTGAGCGAGAGCGCCTGCTTGTAATCGGCGATGGCGCGATCCCGATCACCCTTGGCCCGGTAAGCGTCGCCGCGGTTACGAATGGCCCGGGCGTAATCGGGCTTCAGCTTGATGGCCAGGTCCAGATCCTGGATGGCCTTGTCGTACTCTCCCTTCAAAGTATAGACCGCGCCCCGGTTATTGAGGCCGACAACGTTGTTCGCGTTGATCCGCAGCGCCTCGTCATAATCGGCAAGCTCCGCACTTGCCTCTTTCTGGTCGACGCCCCGATCGACATAGGCGTTGGAAAGGGCGTTCTCGATTCTCGCTTTCCGCTCGTCGCTTGGATTGAGGGTGAGCGCCTTCTTGTAGTCCTCCATGGCTTTGCTCAGGTCGCCTTTCTCGCGGTAAGCATCCCCGCGGTCCATGTAGGCCCTGAGGTAGTTGGGATCGAGCTCGATGGCCTTGTCGAGGTCCGGAATGGCGGCGTCGTATTCCTCCTTCTTGTAGCGAATGCCGGCGCGGTTCGCGTATCCCAGAGCCCCGGTAGCATCGATGCGGATCGCTTCCTCGTAGTCCGCGAGCGCACCGTCGAGGTCCTTCTTGGCTTCGCGCTCGACGCCGCGATTGAGATGCAGATTGGCCAGCAGCTTCTCGCTGAATTTGCCCGAGCCGATAGCCCGGTCGCAGGCTGCCAACGCTTCGTCGCCTGAGGCGTTCTGGCACGCTTGATAGTCGGGGTCGGATTGCACGGAGGCGGCTTCGCTCGCGATCTCCGTCATCGTGCCTTTGGCATCGACAATGGTGAGCGTCACCGCGATCGATGGCGCATTGATTTTCACCGGTCCTATGAAGCCAACGAGGTGAGCGCCCTTGAGCTTTTGATCGGAATTTTTGAACGCGAAGGAACCGTCCTTGACGCTGAACTGGCGGTCCTTGCCCCATGACCACTGCGTTCGGCCGCCCTTGGTCTTGATCCAGTCGGTCTCCCCGCGCCAATAGAATTCGGTGAGGTCGGCGTGTTTGCTGTCGGTCTGGCAGGCGTTCGGCGCGACGCTGATCCAGCCCTCCGAGACCCAGCCGCCCTGGTCCTGAAACGCGACCGCGAACTGGACCTGGTGCTCGAAATTGTTGCAGAATTTGATGGCCGCCAACGCCTGCGAGCCCGACATAGCGAGAAGTAGCAAAGCCAACAAGAAGCGCATTGATGCTCCCACGCGGCACAACAGCCCATTGCCTGCCGACGGCCGGTAACACACAACCTGACCGTAGCATTTTTAGCGCGGCTCACGGTATGCGTCAGTCTCGCTCGCAGCCTTGACTTTGGGCCGTTTGAAGCCAAGTATGCTCTAGAACCGTTCTAAGCTGCGTGCGACCTTTGCCAGGCTCGCGCGTTAGGAGCCGAAGGGGCACCCACCATGTTTATCCAGACCGAAGCGACGCCCAATCCAGCCACCCTGAAATTCATTCCGGGGCGCGCTGTGCTCGACCAGGGGACGCTCGAGTTCCTCGCTCCCGCAGAGAGCAAGGACTCGCCTTTGGCCTCCCGCCTGTTCGAGATCGACGGCGTGACCGGCGTGTTCTTCGGCACAGACTTCATCAGCGTCACCAAGAGCGACGGCGAGTGGCAGCATTTGAAGCCCGCCATTCTCGGCGCCATCATGGAGCATTATCTCTCCGGCGAGTCCGTCACCGAGGGTGAGCCGACGGGCTCGGAGAGCTCCTCGGGCGAGTTCTTCGCGCCTGAGGATGAGGAGACGGTCAAGACCATCAAGGAGCTGCTCGAAACCCGCGTGCGCCCCGCCGTCGCCCAGGACGGAGGCGACATCACCTTCCAGGGCTATCGGGATGGCGTGGTGTTCCTGCATATGCGCGGCGCCTGCTCGGGCTGCCCAAGCTCGACGGCAACGCTTCGCCACGGCATCGAGAACCTGCTCAGGCACTTCATTCCCGAAGTACAAGAGGTCCGCCCGGTTTGACGGACGCGCTACCCCAGCCTTGCCTCGCCCAGCTCTTCAGCGAGGCGCGCACCCACAACGCTTGGTTCGAAGGTGACGTCTCCGACGCGCTCCTGCATGAGATCGTCGACCTCGTAAAGCTGGCGCCGACATCGGCCAATTGCAGCCCGGCGCGCTTCCTCTTCGTGAAGTCGCGCGAGGCCAAGGAGAAGCTGAAGCCACACCTCTCGGAAGGCAATCGCGACAAGACGATGAAAGCGCCGGTCTGCACCATCGTTGGCTACGACCTCGATTTCTATAAGCACCTGCCCAAGCTGTTCCCGCACGCCGATGCCAAGAGTTGGTTCGAGGGCAACGAAGCGAAGATCTTCGATACCGCCTTCCGCAACGGCACCCTGCAAGGCGCCTATCTGATCATGGCGGCGCGCGCGCTGGGCCTCGATTGCGGGCCGATGTCGGGCTTCGACAATCAAGGCGTCGATCGCGATTTTTTCGCCGGCACCAACATCAAATCGAACTTCCTGTGCAGTCTCGGCCATGGCGACGCGAGCGTGCTGTTCCCGAGATCGCCACGCTTCAGCTTCGACGAGATGGCGCGCATCCTTTAAGAAGCCTCAGATGAACATCTTAGCGCTCGACACGAGCATGGGCGCCTGCTCGGCGGCCGTGCTGCGGACCAATGCCGGCACGCGCGGCCTCTTTGCGCGGCAGGAGGAGATGGCCCGCGGCCATGCCGAGGCGCTCATGCCCATGGTGGCGGAGGTCATGCAACAAGCGGGCCTCGCCTTCCCCGACCTCGATCTGATCGCGGCGACGGTTGGGCCGGGCAGCTTCACGGGCGTCAGGATCGCGATTGCCGCGGCGCGGGGGCTGGCCCTTGCGACAAGAGCCAAGCTCTATGGCACCGACAGCGTGACAGTGATGGCCAAGGATGCGCTTGCGGCCGGTGCCTGGGAGCCTAAACCGTTCGCCGTCGCCGTCGATGCCCGCCGGGGGATGCTCTATCTCGGACTCTATGACGCTGCGGGGCGGCGGCTCGAAGGCCCGCTCCTGATCGCGCCCGAGGAGGCCGTGGCCGTGCTTCCGGGCGACCTAAATCGTGCCGTGGGCAGCGGCGCAGCCCTCCTTGCCGAAGCAGGCGCGCGGGCCGGCCGGCCTCTCGAGGCGCGGCTGCTGGAGCTTCAACCGAGCGCCGCGGCCCTCGCCGAGATCGCGCTTGAGAGCGGCGAGATTTTTGCCGTCCTGCGGCCGCTCTATTTGCGGCCTCCGGACGCAAGGCCTCAGCCGCAAATGGTGGCGACGAGTCGCCAATGACCGGATCGACCGAGACCGCAGCCGTCTTGGTGCGCATGGCACTTCCCGCAGACGCTGCGAGCCTTGCCGCCATTCACGTCTGCTGCTTCGCGCGCGCCTGGGACGAGGCGGCAATGGCCCAGTTCCTTGGCGTTCCCGGCTGCCTCACACTCATTGCCTCGACGCGTGAGCACGCGCCGGCGCAAGGCTTCCTCATTGCGCGTGCCGCTTCTGACGAGGCCGAATTGCTGACGCTCTCGGTGCTGCCCGCTCGCCGTCGCCTAGGATTGGCGCGAGCGCTCCTCGCCGCTCTCGTGCAGGAATTGCGGCGCTCGGGCGGGAAGCGGCTGTTCCTCGAGGTCGAGGACGGCAACGAGGCGGCGCTTGGGCTTTACCGGTCCCTTGGCGCCGAAGCGGTCGGACGGCGCCCCGGTTATTACGAGCATGGCGCCGACGCCGCGATCTTCAGCCTTGCCCTTTGAGGCCGTGCCGCCGATGATGGAGAGCCCTAGCGACAGACCGACCGGCAAGGCATAAGCGACCCATGCCCAAGGTTGCCACAGCGGAAACCAGGCTAGAGCGTCTCTGCGCCGAAAGGGGCATGCGCATGACGGGCCAGCGGCGGACCATCGCCCAGGTCCTGTCGGAAGCCGAGGACCATCCCGACGTGGAGGAGGTCTATCGGCGGGCGAGTGCCCGGGACCCCCGCATCTCGCTCTCGACGGTCTACCGCACCGTGCGCCTCTTCGAAGGCGCGGGCATCCTGGAACGCCACGAGTTCGGCGACGGCCGTGCCCGCTATGAGCCTGCCGGCCATGGCCATCACGACCATCTCATCAACATGAAGACTGGAGAGGTCATCGAGTTCTCAAACGAGCAGATCGAGCGGCTACAAGAGAGCGTGGCGCGGGAGCTTGGCTTCCGCCTGGTCGGCCATCGGCTTGAGCTGTTCGGCATGCCGCTCAAGAACGGCAAGTAGCGAGCTGAATGAGAGAAGTGCTTTCTTGTTGGTCTTTCCGCTTGTTCTCCCCTCCCCCCTTGCGGGGGAGGGGGGGGGTGGGGGGGGCAGCTGTCTCTTATACACATCTCCGAGCCCACGAGACC
>DFXC01000194.1 GCA_002383105.1 Hyphomicrobiaceae bacterium UBA4118 | reverse complement strand
CAGATTCGAAGTCTGGTGCTCTATCCGTTGAGCTACGGGCGCTTTAGCAAACGTCTTGTACCACGCCCGAGCCGAGCTTCGCTCAAGGCAGCAGCTCCGGCCGATATTCGAAATGCATGGTGTCGTAGTGAGACCATTTGCCGCCCCAGATGAAGCCGTGCTTCTCGAAAATCTCGACGATCTCCCAAGGGATGCGGTTCTTGTAAGGGTACTTGCCGCCGACCGGCTGATGATTCCGCCAATAATCCGACCAGGCGACGTTGATGTCGATTGCGATGCCGTTGCCGTGCACGCTCGGGCGCGTGGTGCCGGCGATGACGCGGCAATTATAGGTGCCCCCTGAAGGGGTGAGATATTTGACGAAGCTATCGGGCAGCGCGTCGAGATCGGCGGACACCGCCTTGAGCTTCTCGGCCACGCCGTTCACCGCGGTGATCTTCAGCTTCTTGCCGCCATGCTTCGGCAACCAAACCACGTCGACGAGCTTGCCCGTCACCTCGCCTTTCTTGCAGTCGCCGTACATCTTGGCGAAGAACGGCTCGTAGCGGACGCGTCCGGGATCGATATCGACGCCGGGAGGGATGCCGGCGCGGCCGACCGGGTAGGGGGCGTAGAACTCATCCTCGAGGTCGGGGCTGTCGAGCCGCGTCTCGAAGTCCTTCTCCCCCTTGCCGTCGTCGAAGGGCATCGCCGTACCGTCCTTCCAGCGCAGCATGTTGCCGTCATGAGAGGCGAGGAAATCGGGATAGGAGGCGACGAGCTTGTCGAGCAGGGCTGCTCGCTGTGCCTGGTCCGTGGCTTCCGCCGCGAATGAGAGGGTCGCGGCGCCCAAGGTTACCAGGAGGGCGAGTGCGGCAAATCGCGCCGCAATAATCCGCATCCGTCGCTTATTCATGGTTTCCGCGCTTCCTTTGCGCCAGGGCGTTGCCGCAGGTCAGGTTTTCACAGCAATAATGGTCAAATCCAAGCAAGACCGATAGCCTGCTGCTACCTCGTCACAAAAGGACGGCAAGGATGATGGGGCTCGTTTCGAAACGCAGACCGGGGTCTTGATCCTTCATGGCCGCCGACACTAAAGGACCGGTCGACATGACGCGCCATCGGGCTTCGGCACCGGACCGGGGCGGGCGCGGGCGCCTGCTGCTCCGGCTGCAGGCCACGCTGGTCGGGCTCCTGTGCTTTTCGGCAGGAGCCGTGCCGCGGCTGCTCCCGGCGCTTCTCGGGGTGCTCGCGCTGGTCGCCGCCATCCACGTCTTCACCGTCGACCCGAAACGGCCGCTGATGCTCTTGCGAACGGCCTTCGGCATCGCGCTGGCCGTTTTCATCGCCTATCTCTTCATCAACGCGACATGGGCGCCCGACCGGGAAGCGGGCTTGGCCAAGGCGGCGACGGTGCTCGGGCTCGCGGTCGGCGCCTTCCTTATCGCCGCGTCCTACGCTTTGCGCACGGGCGATGAGGCGCGCGTGCTCGCCATTTCGGCTCTCGCCGGTCTCATGCTCGGGGCCGCATTCCTACTGATCGAGATCATCTTCGACGAGCCGATCGTGCGCTTCGTGAGCAATCACATCGTCCAGCTGTTCGACATCACACCCAAGAAGATGAAGATCGAGCATGGTGAGGTGACTAAGATCTCGGCGTTCGTTCTGAACCGCAACGTCACGAGCCTCGTCCTTTTGCTCGTTCCCGGGCTTCTCTTCACTCTGGCGCTCGCTGCAAGCAGGAGGCGCACGGGCTTTGTCGCGCTCCTCGCTATAACGGCGATCTCGGTCCTCCTGTCGCAGAGCGGCACCTCGGTCATGGCCTTCTTTGTCGGCGCTCTCGTGCTTGGCCTCGCCGCGCGTTCACGCAAGGCGACGCGGATGCTTCTCGTGACAGGTTGGACGATCGCCGTGCTTCTCGCCGTTCCGCTCGGCGCGGTGCCCTACGGTCTCGGCTGGCAACACTGGAAGTGGTTGCCCCCCGAAAGCGTCGCCGCGCGCTTCTACATCTGGAAATATGTGGCCGACAAAATTCATGAGACGCCAATCGCCGGCATCGGCATCAGGGCCACGCGCGATTTGCATCTGACCATCCCTGCAGACGCCGGAGATCCGACTGAGACCGAGGGTCCATTGCGGGGCCGGGAGGCCCGCCATCCCCATAATATCTTCCTGCAGACTTGGCTCGAGCTTGGCGCCATCGGCGCGATCTTGCTGCTTGGCGTGGGGCTGACAGGACTCTGGGCGATCAGGGCTTGGCCCCCGATCCTTGAAGCGAGCGGCTACACGCTGTTCGCCGTCTGCTGCGCGATCGGGGTCTCAGGCTTCGACCTTTGGCAGACCTGGCTCCTGGCCGCCTTGGCGATCGCCTGGGCCGCCATGCTGCTCGCGGCGCGGCTTCCCGCGCTGGCGCGGCCGACAGCCGTCGGAGCGGGCCCTCTCAGGCCTTCAGGAAAAGCTGCTTTACCTGCAACAATAGCTTGATAGATTGGGCAAATAGAACCAGCGCTCCGGCCGCTCTGCAAAAGGTGACGGCGGGCCCGGAGCTTAGAGGTTGAACACCGTGAATGGGCCGAGCGGCGATGCCCGCACGGCTGCCATGTCTTCGCGTGACCTCAAGGGCGCGCGCAGCGAGACCGGCGACTGCGGGGGAGGTGGCCCAACGCATGTCGCAGCCCGGGCGCTTGGGAAGGCGCCGGCCGATGGCCTCTTGGGGGCAGCCGAGGGCAAGGACGACACGGGCGCGCTAGCGCGGCCCCTGGCACCTGCCATTTACGGTGCCCTCGACCTTGGCACCAACAATTGCCGGCTCCTGATCGCCAAGCCCTCGCGCCGCGGCTTTCTCGTCATCGATGCCTTCTCCCGCATCATCCGCCTTGGGGAGGGTGTGTTGAATTCAGGGCGGCTCTCGGAAGCCGCCATGGGCCGCACCATCGAGGCGCTGAAGGTCTGCTCCGAAAAAATGCGCCGGCGCGCGGTGACGCGGTCGCGGCTGATCGCGACGGAAGCCTGCCGGATCGGGGCGAACAGCGGCGAATTCATCGAGCGCGTGCGCCGCGAGACTGGTCTCTCCATCGAGATCGTGACCCAGGAGACCGAGGCCAAGCTGGCGGTGTCGGGCTGCGCCTCGCTGATCGACCGCAACTGCGACTGGGCGCTCGTGTTCGATATCGGCGGCGGCAGCTCGGAGCTGATCTGGCTCGACCTTGCCAGGCTCGGGCGCCCCTGGCGCCGCACCCTGTTCGACCGTCTCGAGGTGCAGAACTGCATCGCCGCCTGGACCTCGTTGCCGATCGGCGTGGTCAATCTCGCCGAGCGGCACGGCGGCCGCGACGTCACGCGACAAAGCTACGAGGCCATGGTGGCAGACGTCATGACGGCTATCGAAGGGTTCGAGGCCAAGCATCGCTTCGGCGCCAGGATTGCCACCAAGCGCGCCCATTTCCTCGGCACCTCCGGCACCGTCACCACGATCTCGGGCATTCATCTCGGGCTTCCCGTCTATGAGCGCTCCCGGGTCGATGGATGTTGGCTAAACGCCCGCGACGTGCGCACCGTCTCCAACAATCTGATCGAGATGAGCTACGCCGAGCGGGTGGCCCAGCCCTGTATCGGACATGAGCGCGCCGACCTCGTGCTGGCAGGCTGCGCAATCCTCGAGGCCCTGCTCAGGATCTGGCCCTGCCAGAGATTGCGCGTGGCCGACCGGGGCTTGCGCGAAGGCATCCTTTCCACGCTCATGGCCGAGGATGGTCACGAACGAAGAGGGGGGCATCGTCAACAGGCGCATGGCCCGGCACACGGTTCGCACCGGCGCTGATTAGGCTCTAGCCCTGCGGGGCCGAGGCAGGTTCCGGGGGAACGCCCACGGCACGCGCGCGGCTTGCCAAGCTTGCGCCCGCCTCCTTCGGCAACAGGGCGAAGACAAGCGCAGAGCTTGCTGCAATCACCGCGACCAGGAGGAAGGCCGCGGGGAAGTCGCCGGCCACGACGGTGCTGTCAGGGCGCCCCAGGCGCTCGAACTCGAGCACCAGAGCGCCGACGGCAACACCGGTGGAGAGCGACAGCTGCTGGGCGACGCTGGCAAAGCTCGTCGCCCGGCTCATCGCCTTCGTATCGATGTCGGCATAAGCGATCGAATTGATGCTGGTAAACTGGAGCGACTTGAAGAAGCCGCCGACCAGGAGCACGGCGAGGACGAGTGTGTGGGGCGTGCCCAGAGTGAACATGGCGATGGCGGCGATGAAGAAGCCGCTGACGACGGCATTGGTCACCAGCACGCGCTTGAAGCCGAAGCGGCGAAGGATCGGGGCCGCCGTGGTTTTCATGGCGATGGCGCCGATGGCGCTGGCGAAGGTGAGAAGCCCCGACTGGAGCGGGCTCATGCCGAACCCCAACTGCAAGAACAGCGGCAGCAGGAAGGGCGTGGCGCCGACGCCGATGCGGAAGAGAAAGCCGCCCACGACACTGGCGAAGAAGGTATCGACCTTGAGCAAGTTGAGATCGAGGAGGGGAGCTTGCACCACGCGGGCGTGGCGGACATAGAGCCAGCAGCCGATAGCTCCGGCCACAAGCAGCGCCAGCACCACGGCCGGCGGCAGGAGTCCCTGGCCGATGGTGGTGAAGCCGAAGGCAAGACCGGAGAGCCCGATGCCGGACAGAAGGAAGCCCTTGACGTCGAGCGGCGGTAGCCCCTCCTCGCGAATGTCGGCGATATAGCGGGTGGCGAGGACCACGCCTAAGAGGCCCACCGGAATGTTGATCCAGAAGATCCAGCGCCAGGAGATGAAGGTGGTGATGAAGCCGCCGAGCGGAGGCCCGAGCACCGGCCCGAGCAGCGCCGGGATGGTGAGCCAGGCGAGCGCTGAGATGAGCTCGGCCTTTGGTATGGTACGCAAGAGGACGAGCCGGCCGACCGGCACCATCATGGCCCCGCCCATGCCCTGAATGATGCGGAACAGGACGAAATCGGGAAGGCCTTGGGCAAAGCCGCAGGCTGCCGAGCCGAGCGTGAACACGACGATGGCGGCGCGGAACACCTTGCGGGCGCCGAAGCGGTCGGCCATCCAGCCGCTTAACGGGATGAACACGGCGAGCGACAGCAGATAGGATGTGAGCGCGAGCTTGAGGGCGATGGGGTCTTCGTGGAGATCGGCGGCGATGGCCGGCAACGACGTCGCGATCACCGTCGAATCCATGTTCTCCATGAAGAGAGCGATGGCGACGATGAGGGTGACGAAATAGCGGGGCATGTGGCAGGTGTTAGAGGGCCGACAAGGCGGACATGGGGCGGGGAGGCCATATGGGTCAAGGCCGAACCTTGCAGATTAACAAATGGTAAGATCGACCAAAGGCGGCAGTGCCGGGCAAGGCGCCAGCGGCGCGAGGAAACTCGCTGTCAGGCTGCGTACGGCCAAGGGGCGCAAGATTGCCTCGACCCGCTGGCTCCAGCGCCAGTTGAACGATCCTTATGTCGAGGAGGCCAAGCGGCGCGGGCTTCGCTCGCGCGCCGCCTTCAAGCTGAGCGAGATCGACGACAAGCAGCATTTGTTGAAGCCTGGCCTCACGGTGGTCGACCTCGGTGCCGCGCCAGGCGGATTCAGCCAGGTCGCGGCGAAGCGCGTGCGGGCGGCCGAGGGGAAGGGCAGGGTGATCGCCGCCGATCTCAACGAGATCGAGCCGATTCCCGACGTCGAGGTGCTCCGGCTCGATATCAGCGATCCGGGCGCGGCTGAGGCCATCAAGGCGGCACTTGGCGGCAGCCTCGCCGACGTGGTGCTGTCGGACATGGCAGCACCGGCCATGGGCCACAAACAGACCGACCATCTGCGCGTGATGGCGCTTGCCGAGGCCGCGCTCGATCTCGCGGAAGATGTGCTGGCGCCGGGTGGCGCTTTCCTCGCCAAGGTGCTGCAAGGCGGCGCCGGCCAGGAGCTGGTGGCGCGGCTGAGGCTAGGCTTCGCCAAGGTGCAACATGTAAAGCCAAAGGCCAGCCGCGCCGATTCCGCAGAGGTCTACGTGCTCGCCACCGGCTTCCGGGGTTCCCCGCAATAACGAGGCACCCGACACAAGGCGTTCACAGAGCTGTGCTCCGAGGTGTGCTGCCGACCCATGGGCACTGCTGCTAAGCTCGCCGGCAATCCGCCATGCCTGACTCTCAGGGAGCAATGCGATGAACCTCGAAGTGGTGAAGAACTATTACGGCAAGGTCCTGAAATCCTCTGAGGACTTGAAGACCTCGGCCTGCTGCGACGGGGGCAGCGTACCCGCCCATCTCGAGCCTCTCCTAGCCAATGTGCATGAAGAGGTCAGGGCCAAATATTATGGCTGCGGCATCGTCGTGCCGGCGGCGCTCGAAGGCCGCCGCGTGCTTGATCTCGGCTCAGGCTCTGGCCGCGACGTGTATCTCGTGGCGCAGCTCGTCGGGCCTGTGGGCGAGGTGGTCGGCGTCGACATGACCGACGAGCAGCTGGCCACGGCCGAGACGCATATCGATTGGCACATGCGACAGTTTGGCCATGAGCGCCGCAACGTCAGATTCCTCAAGGGCTATATCGAGAAGCTCGATGAGCTTGGGCTCGAACCGGCAAGCTTCGACGTGGTGGTCTCGAACTGCGTGATCAATCTTTCCATCGACAAGCCTGCCGTGCTGCGCGGCGCCTTCGATCTGCTCAAGCCCGGCGGCGAGCTCCATTTCGCCGATGTCTATTGCGACCGGCGGCTCTCCGACAGCGTCAGGGCCGATCCCGTGCTCTATGGCGAGTGCCTCGGGGGCGCGCTTTACTGGAACGACTTCTTGCCGCTGGCCAAGCGCGCCGGCTTCCTCGATCCGCGCCTCGTGACCAGCCGGCCCCTCGACATCAAGAATGAGGCGATCAAGCGGAAGCTCGGCCAGGCGCAGTTCTTCTCGGCGACCTATCGGCTGTTCAAGCTCGATGGGCTCGAGACGGCCTGCGAGGACTACGGGCAGGCGGTCGTCTACCGGGGCAGCGTTGCTGAAGAGCCTGACGCCTTTGCGCTCGACGGGCACCATCTGATCGAGCGCGGCAAGGTGTTCCCGGTCTGCGGCAACACTTGGTGCATGCTCGCCGACACGCGTTTTGCTCCCCACTTCGATTTCATCGGCGACTTCGGAACCCATTACGGGATCTTTCCCGGCTGCGGGACGTCGATCCCCTTCGCCACGACTGCTGCCGCCTCGCCGTCCAAGTCATCAAGCGGCTGCTGCTGAGGCAGATACGGGGGGAGAATGAACTTCGATTTGACCCGCCGCTTGACGGCGGAAGCGCTCGGCACCTTCATTCTGGTGATGGCGGTGGTCGGCTCGGGAATCATGGCAGCGAAGCTTGCCGGCGGTAATCAGGCCATCGCGCTTCTGTGCAACACGCTTGCCACCGGTGCGGTCCTGTTCGTCATCATCACCATCTTCGCGCCGATCTCCGGCGCCCATTTCAATCCCGCGGTCAGCCTGGTGATGCTGCTACGGGGCGAGCTCGACCGACGCACCACCCTTGCCTATATCGCGGTGCAGATCGTCGGCGGCTGCCTCGGCGCGGTGGCGGCCCATCTCATGTTCGGCCTCGATCTCTTGCAGTTCGGCTCGACGGCGCGGACCGGGCTCGGTCAATGGGTGGGCGAGTTCATCGCCACCTTCGGCCTGGTCGCGACCATTCTCGGCTGCATTCGTTTCAAGCCCGAGGCGGTAGCGACGGCGGTCGGCCTGTACATCACCTCGGCCTATTGGTTCACTGCCTCGACCTCTTTCGCCAACCCGGCCGTGACCATCGCCCGTAGCTTAAGCGACACGTTTGCAGGAATTGCCCCAGGCGACGTGCCGGGTTTCATCGTGGCCGAGCTTCTCGGCGCGTTCGCCGCCGCCGTCGTGTTCGCTTGGCTGTTCGCCAGTCCCGCGGTGCCGGCCACCAAGGTCAAGTGAGCAGGGCCGGCTCCAAACGATCCGACTGAAGCCGGCGCTGTTTCGGGCCAAGGCTAGAGCCGCTCCACTGGCGTGCCGTGGATGCGGCTCCAGTTGGTGTTGGCCTTGGTGATATTGCCGGCGATGTCCTTCGACCATTCGGCCTGGATGTCGCCGTTGAGGTTCAGATACAACCTGCCGTCGACGATCTTCCAATAGCGCGGATCCCCGTCGAACTTCTTGCCGAGCGCCGTGCCATAGGCGCAAAAGCCGCCAAAAGCCGGCTCGTATTTGGCGGGGTCGGCCTTGAACGCATCGAGATGCGCCTGGCTCACGAAGCGGTAGGTCCCGCCGCCATGGGCCACGGTGTAAGCGTCAGAGCCGAGCACTGGCTGTCCTTGGGTGAAGAAGGCCACGACGTCGTAGCCATGGACGGCAAGGCCCGGGCCTGACAGCGTTCCGCCTTTCGATACATTGACCTCATCCACGTTTTGCGCCGAACCCAGGGGGAAGACGGCGGCGACAAGCGGCAGTATCAACGATTTCCACATTGGGGATGCTCCTTTGGGGTTTGCGTGACGGCGACCATCTGGCCGCCTCCCCTCAGATGCGCCCTTCCTATTGTCGGCAGTAGGCGGTAGGAGTTGGACTTATTCTTCCGTAGAATGGAAGTATCGCCCACATGGACCAGCTCGGCGCCATCAAGGTCTTCGTCGCCATTGCCGACGCCGGCAGCTTGTCGGCGGCGGGCCGCCCCCCCCGCGGGG
>DFXC01000035.1:5006-5819 GCA_002383105.1 Hyphomicrobiaceae bacterium UBA4118 | reverse complement strand
GCGTTGTTCGGCCCCGGCGCGGTCTATCAAGTCGAGAATGTCTGCTTTGGGTCAGAAGCAGACCTGATAGCCGCCGTCGAGTTGGTCCGCTACGTGCCAGAAGCCGACATGGTGGCGGCGATCGGCAAGGCAGTGGTCGAGATCAGCTCATCAACGTGGCGAGAAAGGTTGTGATTGCGAAAGTCCTGGACTGGTTAGGCTTCGGCTCGCACGGGCACGATCACGATGATACCCACGGCCATACCCATGGCGTCATGGACCCAACCATCGCCACAACCGCCCGAGGCATCTGGGCGATCAAGTGGTCGTTTTTGATCCTGGCGGCTACGGCTGCTCTGCAGCTTGTCGTCGTGTACGTTTCACACAGCGTGGCACTGCTCGCGGATACCAGCCACAACATCGCCGATGCCGGCACGGCTATCCCACTCTGGGTCGCCTTCGTGCTTGCCCGGCGGAAGCCCGACGCAGACCTTCACTTATGGCTATGGCAGGGTCGAAGACTTCGCTGGCCTCACCATCGTGCTGATCATTCTTTTGAGTGCATTGGTGGCCGGTTATGAAGCGCTCGACCGCCTCATCCATCCTCGTCCAGTAATGCATCTCGGCTGGCTTGCCACCGCTCGTGCTGCTCGAGCGCCTGTTCGATGATGGGAGGCGCCGGTGGTTTCCGCTTCGTCATGGGCCGAGCCCTCCCCCTTCAGAACGGGATGTCGTCGCCCTCGCGCGAGGGGAGGTGAGGGTTGGACCAGTCCATCAGGCCCATCGCCAGCCGGGCGTTGCGCGCAGCGTTTTCCAGGCTGCAAATAACGTTGG
>DFXC01000035.1:527-4825 GCA_002383105.1 Hyphomicrobiaceae bacterium UBA4118 | reverse complement strand
CGCCGCGTCTTCGAGGTAGGCGCTCACGATCTCGTTCAGGGCCTCGCACGTTGCCTTGTCATCTATGTGAGGTGTGGCTTGGACGTCGTTCATTGTCGTCTCCTATGGTTGAGCCCATGCGGGCGTTGCTGACGGGGAGCTTCTGGAAAAGGGGGAGCTGCTTCGGTGGCCGGGCGCCGCGGCGTCGGCGCGTGTGCGAGCGCGCGGCCAGGGCACTACGAACCTTCTCGCTGAGCTCCCACACGTTCTTGCTTGCGTTATCGGTGGCTGCTGCTCGGGTCGGCGGCTCAGAAATTGTGCTTCATGGGCAATCCATTCTGACAGAGCCTCTAAGCCGTTGATGTCTCTATGGGTGAACCAAGCGGGAAGAGTCAGAATAAGCGTTGATTTCATTGATCGAACCGCCGACTCTTAATCAGCGGGTCGTAGGTTCGAGTCCTACTGCGCCCACCAAACCTTCGAGGACAAGGATCGTGACGAAGGCTTCGCTTCTGTGCGCTCTTGCCGGCGCCCTCATGGCTGGCGGAAGCCTGGGCGCCGCCTTTGCCGCCGAGGGCGAGTTCGGCGATGAATGCGTGATGGGCCTCGCTCTCGGCAAGGACATCGGCACGGATTGCTCCGTCAACACCGTCTATAACGGCAAGACCTATTGCTTCGGCAACGAGACGGCCAAGCAGCTCTTCCTCAAGAAGCCCGAGGAGTTCCTGCTCCAGGCGCAGGTGTTCTACTCAAGCAAGCAGCCGCAAGCCCACTGACCGACTCCTCGTCACATTTCACGGAAATTGCGATATCGGAAAGGTGGGTGAGCGGCTATGATCCATGTGCCTCGTCTCATCCAACGGCCCGTTGGCGAACGCGCGGTCCCGACATTGGAGAGACGATGCAGCATCCCGGATTTTTCGAGCGCGGGGGTCCTTTTCCCCTGCAGCTGATAGCGGACAACGTGGGCGCCGAGCTCGCCCATGCCAACGACGGAGCGATAGAGATCGACGACTTGCGCCCGCTCAACCGGGCAGGGGACTCCCATCTCACCTTTTGCTCAAGCCGCAAATATGCCGGTCAGTTGGCGGCAACACAGGCCGCCGCCTGCCTCATCAAGCGCCGCGACGCTGGTCTCGTGCCTGGAGGGGCGGCCGCGGTCACGACGGACGTACCCCATCGCGCCTTCGCCATGGCCGTTGGGCTGTTTTACCCCGATGCCCTTCAGCCGAGAACATCTGCATCGGCAGCGAGGGCGGATGGAGTGCTCGTCCATCCCACCGCCGAGATCGCCGAAGGGGTAGTCATTGAGCCAGGCGCCATCATCGGCCGCGAGGCGAGGATCGGCGCCGGCACTACGGTCGCCGCCGGTGCCATCGTCGGCTATCGCGTGTTCGTGGGGCGCGATTGCTATATCGGCCCGGGTACCTCCGTTACCCATGCCTTGATCGGCGACCGCGTGACCCTCCATGCCGGTGCGCGTATCGGGCAGGACGGTTTCGGCTACGCCATGAGCGCCCAAGGGCACTTCAAGGTTCCGCAGATCGGCCGCGTCATCGTCGGCGACGACGTCGAGATTGGAGCCAACTCGACCGTCGACCGCGGGTTTCTCATGGACACGACCATTGGCGAAGGCACGAAGATCGATAATCTGGTGCAGATCGCCCACAACGTCACCATCGGCCGCCACTGCATCATTGTCTCCCAGTCGGGAATCGCGGGCTCGGCGCAGCTTGGCGACTTTGTCATCATGGGTGCTCATTCAGGCGTCGTCGAGCAGGTCAAGGTCGGCGACGGCGCGCTCATTGCCGGCATGGCGCATGTGAAAGACGACGTCGAGGCCGGTGCCCGCATGGGCGGCACGCCCGCCCGCCCGTTCAAGGAGTGGGCGCGAGAGCTCGCGGCGATCAGGCGCTTGGCCAAGAAGGATCCCACCTCGCCGGAGCAGGAAGACTAGGTGCTCGAAAGCGCCTACGAGCCGCTCGGCTCCGACCGCGCGGTGAACACCGTCCCGTCGGTATCGGTAATGGCGACATCGAGGCCGTTGTCGGCGCCCCGCCCGAAAGTGAAGCGGAAATTCGGATTGGTGGAGATCGAGAAGGTGCTTTGCATCTGAAACACGAGCTCTCCGCCGCGCTTCACCGTCATCTCCTTGACGAAGCGCGCCGGGATGAAGTTGGCCGTATTGATGTCGAGTTGCATCCCGTTGCTATTCGGGTGCTTGATCATGACCTGACCCGACCAGATCGGGCTTGATTCGAGTGCAGGCGGGAAGATCTTGACGATCATCTTGCCGAGATCGACGGTGTCCGCGTCGGGATCCTTGGCCTGCATCGCCCCACAGCCGCCCGCCGCCGCCACGAATTTGCTCGCCATGTGCAAGGTGCCATCCGCCGTCTCGACGACTGCGCGCACATAAGAGAAGTTGTCGATGCGAACGCGCGTCGAGAAGCTGCGTTCGCCGCCTGAGCCGGCGGCCGGGCCGAAGGTGAGGGTGGCGACGACCGGGCTCGGATTCTTGTCGATGATCAGCGTGAGCGACTTGATCTCTTGGGTCACCTGTGGCGGCACGCGCACGGTCAAGGGAACGAGGCTCGCGTCCTCGGCCGCCCCCGGGGCCTCGAGCACGACCATGCCGTCTTCGGCCTGGATCGCGCGGTCGCCGAAAGCCTGCTGCTTGAGGGCGGGCCAGACGTCCTCCTCGGCCTTGGCCACAGGAGAAAGCAGGACAAGGAGCGAGACGGCGAGCGCCGCAGCTCTGCCCGCATGGGCTGGCGTATTGATCCGAAAAGCCATGGCGCCGTTCTCCTGACGTGTCGTCCCGATCATATCACTCCCATTCCAGCTCGGCGAATGCCGCCGTGACGTTGCGGACATGATACTGGTCGAACAGCTTCCAGGCGTCGCGCTCGGAAAAGCCCGCGATTTTGGTCGCATCCTCGAGGGTCTTGCCGTCCTTGATCAATTTTCTGACATCCGCCGCGATGGCCGCGAGATAATGCTGCTCGGGCTCCAGCGCCTCCGGCAGCTCCATGGCGTGGGGCCCGTGCCCGGGCACGACGCGGGCGGCCTGCCTCCGCGAAAGTTCGTCGAGCAGCGTGAGCCAGCCCTTGATCGACCCGTCAAGCGTCGGCACGTGGACGGAGAACAAGAGGTCGCCGAGGAACAAGGTGTCGGTCGCCGTGTCGGTGATGGTGAGGTCGTTGTCGGTGTGCGCCGTGCGCTGCGTCTCGCAAACGAGGCTGCGCCCGCCGAGATCGAGCGTCAGGCTGTCTTCGACGGCGACCGTCGGCAGGACGATCTCGATGCCTTGGAACGCCTCTTCGCCCAGCATCTGCTTGTTGATGGCGAGGTAGCGGTCGGCTCGGGAGGCAAGCCCGCGCGCAAGCTTGTGGTGCCCGACGAAAGCGGGAGCGTCCTCCTTGAAGGCCGCATTGCCGAAGACGTGGTCGGGGTGCATGTGGGTGTTGATGACGTAGCGCACCGGCTTGTCGGTCACGGCGCGAATGGCGTCTCTGAGCTCGCGCCCTAGAACCGCGCTTCCCAGCGTATCGATGACGGCAACCGCCTCGCTGCCCACGACGAAGCTCGCATTGGCCATGTCGCCGCGATTTTCCGGCGACTGTATCTCGTAGCGGCCGTGATGCACGAAGACGCCGGGCGCAATCTCGCTCGTCTCGAGCCGATCGGCGGCATGGGCCGGGACGTAGCGAAGCAGCGGTGACGCTGCGAGCGCGAGAGCCGCTCGCAGGAGATCTTGGCGCGAGATGAGGTGCCGCTCACACATCGGTGATCATTCGGGCCCTGCTTGCGGCGAAGTTGTGGCGGCGGGACGGCTCCCTTTATCGTCAACTTCATGGCCGACACCGATGATGACGGCAGAATCAGTCGAACCGAGTTCAAGCAAGGCTGCAATAATGGCTGGGTACAGGAGGCCTCGGCCGCTGGCGCAAACGCGGCGACCGGAACCGCGAGCCCGGAAGTCCCCAAGGAATAAAGCCGCCTAGCCCAAGCGGGCGGCGGGCTTCTCGCCCCTCACGGCGAACAAACCGAGCGAAAATGACGAGCAAATGAAATCAGGGCCCGGGCTCGCACCGGCCCTTTTTGTTTGCCGCCCGTTCGTATACTTTACGCTGGCGCAAAAGGGAGGGTGCTTGAATGCGAATTCTTATCATTTTGATTGTCATTGCCGCCGTTTTTGTGGTGGTTCAGGCTAAAAGGCACGACTGCAAGTACGACGCGACGTTGTTCAGTTGTGTGATCGGAAAGTCGGGGGCTCCGGCAGTCGACAACGCGGCGCCGCCAGCGCCGCCAGCGCC
>DFXC01000035.1:0-295 GCA_002383105.1 Hyphomicrobiaceae bacterium UBA4118 | reverse complement strand
CCGCCAGCGCCGCCAGCGCCGCCCGAGACGCCGCCTGCACCCCCACCGGCGCAGTAAGCCTTAACTCTTAGGTTGCGAACGGCAAAGCCCGCCGGCGGGAGGCGGGCAGCGCCACCTAAGGCAATCGCGACGCTTGATAGTCTCGCTTCGGCGTTTCGCCATGTGGATCGGCCCGGTCAGGCGTGAGCGCTTCTTAGCGAGCGCCTGGACCGGGCTGTCCTCATGTTCGCCATCTGCTCAGCAGGTGCGACTTCAATCGCTTGGCGAACCAGGAGACGATGGCGTCGTGTTGGGC
>DFXC01000182.1 GCA_002383105.1 Hyphomicrobiaceae bacterium UBA4118 | reverse complement strand
GCATGTAATCCATCGCCTTGGCGGTGTCGGCGTGGCGCGACAGCCGGGCGCGCTCGATGCGCATCCATCGTTCAAGGTCGGCGACGAGCGGCACGACGCGCTCCTGGCGCGCTGCCAGACGGTCACCGGCCGGGTGAGCGTTGATGTCGCGCTCAATGGCGAAGATCGCGTCGATGCGGCGCACCGCCTCCAGCGCCACAGGGGCCCCAAGGCCCTTGGCGCTGGTATCGGCGATGACGAAGAACTTGCGCCTGCCGTGGGCCCAGCACGGGGCCTCGGTGATCGGCCCCGGTTTGCGCTTGCCATCGTAGAGGTCGCCGAACCCGGCATAGGCATCGGCCTGGAGGATTCCGGCATAGCCGGCAAGGTGCCGGGCGGGATGCTCGCCGTTCCGGTTGCGCGAGTAATAAAAGATCGCCGCGGGCGGGTCCGGCCCGGCGAACGGCCGATCGTCGCGCACATAGGTCCATAATCGGCCGGTGATCGTTTTACCCTTGGCCAGCACCGGAACCGTGGTGTCGTCGCCGTGGATACGTTCGGCGGCGAGGACGTGCCGACGGATCAGCTCGACCAGCGGGGCGAGAGTGGCGGAGCAGGCGCCGACCCAGTCCGCCAAGGTCGACACGTCGAGGTCGATCCCCTGGCGGGCATAGCCCTCGCTCTGCCGGTTCAGCGGCTGATGCTCGCCGAACTTGGCGTAAAGGATCATCGCCAACAGGCTGGCCCCCGCCCGACCCCGCGCAATGACATGAAACGGCGCCGGCGGCTGGGTGATCTTCTCGCAGGACCGGCAGGTGAACTTCTCGCGAACGGTCTGGATCACCTTCCATTGGCGCGGCACCACCTCCAAGGTCTCGGTGATGGTCTCGCCGAACTTGGCGAGCTTGCCGCCGCAGCACGGGCAGGCGCTTGGCGCCGGGATCACCACGCGCTCGCGCGGCAGATGCGCCGGAAAGGGAGCGCGCACCGGCTTCTTGCGGGTGAAGCTGCGCACCGCGGTAGGGTCGACGAATGTCGGCTCAGCGGCGGTTTCGTCCTCGGCCGCGCTCGCCTCCAATTCCTCGAGTTGCAATTCCAGCTGGTCGAGCAATTTGCGGCCGCGCTCAGAGGACTGGCCGTACTGCTCGCGCTTTAGCTTGGCGATCAGGAGCTTGTAATGGGCCACCATCGCCTCGGCACCGGAGGCCCGGGCCTCGGCCTGCTGCCGCGCTGCGCGCTCGGCGACGAGTGCCACCTTGAGCGCGTCGATGTCGTCGGGGATCATCTCGGGCGTCGTCACGAGCCCGATTGTCTCACCGTGTCGATGCCGTGACTCGACTCTTCTCAGGGGGCGAGTCAAACGGTCGCAGGGTCAGCCGGCCATCTCCGGCCGCCACGTCCGAACCGGGTTCCTCCAATCAATCCCATCAAGCATGTAGGCCAGTTGTGCCGCGCTGATCGCGACGGTGCCGTCAGCCGGCGACGGCCATATGAAGCGACCGCGCTCCAGCCTTTTGGCGTACAGCGACATGCCGATCCCGTCGTGCCAGAGAATCTTGATCAGGTGACCGCGTTTGCCCCGAAAAACGTACAAATCGCCGGCGTGCGGGTCCCGTTCCAGTACCTGCTGAACTTGGACCGCCAGGCTGTTCATGCCGCGCCGCATGTCGGTGTGCCCGACCGCCAGCCACACCCGCACCCCGGAAGGAACCGGGATCATCGGCGCGACAGCGCCTTGACGACGGCCGCCGCCAATGCCGCCGGGATCGAACCCGGTATCCGCACCCGAGCCTTCCCGGCAAACTCAAGCTCAATCGCCGGCTCGGGGCAAGACATCGCGCCGTTCGCGACGGTCGCGGCGGGGCTCTCGGCCGGCGCGATCAGCACCTGGGCGAACCCGGCCGCACCGCGCAGTTCCTGCCGCCAGCGATAGATCTGGCCCGCAGAAATATCGGCGCGCCGCGCCACGTCAGAAACCACCGCCCCTGGCGCAAAACTCTCCGCGACGATCGCTCGCTTCTGATCCTCGCTCCACCGGCGCCGACGCTCGGGGCCGGTGATCACCTCAAATCTCGCCATCGCACCGCCGCTAGCACCAGTGCAAGCACTGTCATTTGCACCGGTGCTACAACCTGACTACCCCCCGCGATGTGCCGTAAGAGATAATGGGCCAGAAAGTGGGAATAAGGGCAACGCATCGTCCGTCTTTACGAAGAGGCAATGCCCTTTCCTCGGCGTCGGCGCAGCTGGAGGCTTAGAAATCCATGCCGCCCATGCCGCCGCCGCCGGTAAGCCTCACCTCATGGCGCGTGGCGCTGGCTAGGTTGGGTTCTGGGACTGGATTGGGCGCAAGCTTGGTCGGCGGCGGCAAGGCCCGCTTCAGCGGCTCCTCTTCGGAGTAGACCAAGTCTACGAGCTTGAATGGCAGACCTTTGTAGAAGGAATCGAGAATGGGTGAGGAGGTGCCGGGCGGGCCGATCATGTCGATCAAGAGATCGATGCGCATGGCAGGCCCGAGCACGATGCGGCCACCTTCGGGCGGATGCGGCTCAACCGGCTGCCCGTCATAGGAGATGACGATCGGCTGGTGGTCTTTGAACTGAAGTCTGAAAATCCGCGCGGCTGCGGCATTGATCAGCCGCAGGCGAACCCGCTCCCCGCTTCTAACCGGGAAACTATCGGGAACACGGCCATTGATCGTGACGGTGTTACCGACGCGGCCCGACATGCCAGCTTCCATCGCGTCGTTGAACCCTCCAGCGATCGAGCCGTCCTTCTTGAGGCGGAAGTCGCCGAGCACCCAGACGATGTCACGGTCTACGGTTGGCGGCTCAAGCTCCTCGACGATGAACGGTCCGGCGAGGCCGCGGCCTACCTGTTCTGCGCTGTGCGCATGTGGGTGGTACCAATAGGTTCCCGCGTCCGGCGGCGAAAATTCGTAGACAAAATTGCCACCCGGCTCGATCGGCGGTTGGGTGACATTCGGCGCCCCGTCCATGGCGTTTGGGACACGGATGCCATGCCAATGGATCGTGGTGTCCTGGGGCAAGCGGTTCTCGATCGCGATCCGCACTCGCTCGCCCTGGGGCACACGGAGTTCCGGACCGGAAACCACGCCGTTATAGCACCAGACGGCCGTGTCGGGTGAATCTGCCCCCCGGAGCGAAGCCTGCCCAGGCGCAGCGATCAGCTCTTTCTCCACGGTCTCGGTCGCGGCCCTCAGGCCAAGCGGCGGCAGCGCCGTGCCGACGAGCATCGCACCTCCACCGAGCAGAAGCGAGCGACGCGAGATCCAATACGAGAATGACACCAGACTCTCCTAACCAACTTCGGTGAGCGAAAAACGGAATTCTGAAACCCGTCGTTCGGACGGCATGCGGTATCGCCGGATCAACCGGCGCACGCTGCCTTCGTCCCTGCCGCTTGGAAGGGCGCGTTATGCGAAGTGGAGAGCCCTTGGTGGGCCGAGAGGAGGAGGAATGGTGATCCCCTGCACTTCGCCGTGCGCAACGCCCCGATAGGACTGAAGGGGTAGCGCCTCGACCGAGACGGGGGCCGGCAGGACGGCACTGATGCCGGAACAGCCGCCGATCGTGCAATTCGAGGGCATGGCTTTGGAATGATCCATGCCCTCACAACCATGACACATGTCTGACGGCGTCGCTGACGTGTCGGACATCGAGCCGTTGCCCGGTCCCATCGGCATTGTGGCGGAAGCAAGCCCCTGTCCCGCCACGGCCAAAGCCAGGATCAAGACAAATGCCCGCAGGCCGTGAGCGAAATGACGCCGCATAACAGTTTTAATAGGGCTCAACCAACCGCCCTTCAAGCGTTTAATCGACGCGGGGCTCTACGCACCCCAGCCGGCACCATAGGCATGCCTCGGCCCACCCACATACCACGCTAAGACCTCCATATAATGCGCGGGGGTCTCCGCGCATCATTCTGCATTCAAAGTTCCGACGATCCGGCGGCACCGTTACGAACCGGTGAATTTCCTTGCGCCTTTGCTCAGATCAATTGGTTTC
>DFXC01000089.1:4532-5371 GCA_002383105.1 Hyphomicrobiaceae bacterium UBA4118 | reverse complement strand
ACGCCGGTGGCATCGATCACTTCGAGCGCACGCACGATCCGTTGCGGGTCGCTCGGCCGAAGCTTCCCCGCCATGGCCGGATCGATGGCGGCGAGCGCCGCGTGGAGGCCCCTAGCGTCGAGCGACTTCGACTGCTCGCGCCAATAGGCGCGGATTTCGGCCGGGACATCGGGGACGGGTGCCAGCCCCTCGAGCAATGCCTTGAAATAGAGGCCGGTGCCGCCGACCAGGATCGGCACCCTCCCCTCGCCTTGCGCTTCGGCGATCGCGGCGGCCGCAGCATCGAGCCAGCTGCCGACGGAATAGGCTTGGCTTGCCGGCACGGTGCCGTAAAGGCGATGCGGCGCGAGCTTCATGTCGGCGTCAGACGGCCGCGCCGTCAGGATCGCGAGCCCGTGATAGGCCTGCATCGAATCGGCATTGATGACGGTGCCGCGCAAAGCGGAGGCGAGCGAAAGGGCAGCCGCCGACTTGCCGCTCGCCGTCGGCCCGGCGATGAGAACTGCCTTCGGCCGGACAGTCACCTAGAGCGCTATCGCCTGAAATTGAATCCTCATAGCGCTCTAGCTTTTTGTTTGAGCATGATCTTTTCGGAAAACCGGTTCCCCACTTTTCCGGATCATACTCTAGCTCGTCGGCACGGCAACGAAGCGGAGCTCGCCTTTGGCGTCGGAGAGCAGCAGCAAGACCGACCGCCGCCCCGATTTCTTGACCGCCAGCAAGCGGGCGCGCACGTCCTGCGGCTGCTTCACCTTCTCCTGGGTCACCTCGACGATCACATCGCCGGGCTTCACGTCTTTCTGCGCCGCGGGGCTGTCCGGCTTCACCTCGGTGATGAC
>DFXC01000089.1:0-4298 GCA_002383105.1 Hyphomicrobiaceae bacterium UBA4118 | reverse complement strand
TCCTCGGCCTCCTCGTCCTCAGGCAGCCGCCCAACCGTCACGTTAACGTCCACGGTCTGGCCTTTGCGCAGAAGCTCGACCGGAACGCTCTTGCCGATCGCGGTCGAGGCGACGGCGCGGGGCAGGCTGCGCATATTATCGATGGGCTGGCCGTCGAATTTGAGGATCACGTCGCTTGGCTGAAGGCCGGCGGCAGAAGCCGGGCTGTTGGGCGACACATTGGCGACGAGCGCTCCGCTCGGCTGCGGCATGCCCAAGCTGTCGGCGATCTCCTGGGTCACGTTCTGAACGTGCACGCCGAGCCAGCCGCGCCGCGTCTCGCCATATTGCTTGAGCTGATCGACGACCTGCACGGCGCTGTTGGAGGGGACGGCGAAGCCGATGCCGATCGAGCCGCCGCTCGGCGAGATGATCGCCGTGTTCACGCCGATGACCTGTCCGTCCATGTTGAACAGGGGGCCGCCGGAATTGCCGCGATTGATGGCGGCATCGGTCTGCAGGAAGTCGTCATAAGGACCGGCATTGATGTCGCGCTTGGTGGCCGAGATGATGCCGACCGTCACGCTGCCGCCGAGACCGAAGGGATTGCCGATCGCCATCACCCAGTCGCCCACCCGCATCTTCGAGGAGTCGCCGAAGGTGACGGCCTTGAGCGGCTTCTTGGGCTCGACCTGCAGAAGCGCGAGGTCGGTCTTCGGATCGTGGCCGAGGATCTTGGTGACCTTCAGCTTGCTGCCGTCGGTGAAGTTGATGATGATCTCGTCGGCGCCCTCGATGACGTGATTGTTGGTGACGACGAGACCAGAGGGGTCGATGACGAAGCCCGAGCCGAGCGAGCTTACCTTGCGCGGCAGACCCTCCTTGTCCTGGTCGTCGAAGAAATCGTCGAAGAACTCCTCGAAGGGCGAGCCCTTCGGGCCCGGTCCCGTGGGTTTGCTTTCCGCCGGCCCTTTGAGCGTCTGGGTGGTGGAGATGTTGACGACCGAGTCCTGCAGGCCTTCGGCGATATCGGCCACGGAATCGGGGCCGCGGGCAAAACTCGCCGTGGTCAGGAGCGGCGCGTGGGCAAGCACTGCCACGACGCCCGCCGCCATGAAACACGAACGCCGAAGACGCGGCAGAAGGCCGGGCGCTGCGGACTGATTGCTTCGCTGTGGCATCGATCGAATACTCCCGGCTGGCTTGCCGCTTAGACCCTCAATTGCCCGCCATCTTAGCGGAAATCGGCATGGTAAAGCACGTACCGTCGCGGGCCGGCATGGGGCCTAGCCGCGCACGATCCAAATCACGAGCACCCCGGCGGCAACCGCCAAAGCGCCAGCCATGCGCAAGGAGAACTCAGGCATTTCCGCCGCCGCTTGCAAGAGCCTGCGGCCGAGCGTGGGCGACAGCGCCCAGAGCGATCCTTCGATGACGAGAACGAGCCCGACAGCGACGGCAAGATCGCTCATTGCGCCAGAGGCATCTCGGATGGCGCCGGGTTCACGGAATTAGGGCGCCTGCGGCGCCGGCGAGGGGATCGCGCCGGTCGAGACATTACGCTCCGGCACCTTCCCGCTATCCACAGCAGCGCCCTGCTCCGGCACCTCGCTTGGGCCCACGTCGCTTGGAGAGGAGGGCTTCACGGTGGGGGCTGGCGGCTGGACGCTTGGGGCCTGCGTGCCTTGCTGGCCCGTCTTGCCGTTGGCGCCGTTGAAATATTGGAAGAACTCGGAATCGGGGCTCAGCAGGAGCCTGGTGTCGTCCCCCTTCAACGCTCCCTCGTAAGCCTGCATGGAGCGGTAGAAGGCGAAGAAGTCGGGATCCTGGCCGAAGGCCTCGGCGAAGACGCGGTTCCGCTCGGCATCGCCGGTGCCGCGGGTCCGCTCCGATTCGCCGGTGGCGTCGGCCTTGATCACGGTGACCTCGCGGTCGGCGGTACCACGGATGCGGCGTGAGGCGCCCTCGCCTTCGGCGCGCCACTCGGCGGCTTCCCTCTGCCGCTCGGTCTGCATGCGCCGGTAGATCGCCTGCATGTTGGCCTCAGGTAGGTCGACGCGCTTGATGCGGACGTCGACGATCTTGACGCCGAAGGGCGTCGCCTCCTGGTTCACCTGCGCCAGGATCGTGCGCATCAGCTCCTCGCGCTTGTCGCGCACGACGGAGGCGAAGGTCGCGCCGCCGAGCACGCGCCTGAGCGAGGCCTCGAGCACCGCACCGATGCGTGAGCTGGCAATGCGCTCGTCGAGCACGCTCTGGAAGAACAGCAGGGGATCGACGATCTTGTAGCGGGCAAAGGCATCGACGACGAGGCGCTTCTTGTCGGAGGCGATCACCTCCTGCGAGGCGGTGTCGATGTCGAGGATGCGCTTGTCGAAGAACTCGACGTTCTGGATGAACGGAATCTTGTATTGCAGCCCGGGCTCGGAGATGACGCGCTTCGGCTTGCCGAACTCGAGAACCAGCGCCTGCTGCGTCTGGCTGACCGTGAACAGGGTCAAATAGGCGACGAACGCGGCAAGCGCGAGAACGACGAGGCTAAGAGTGAGGGTGCGGCTCATTGCTGACCCTCCGCCGGCGCCGTCGGCGCGGGCCGCTTGCCGAACTCCGAAAGCGGAAGATAGGGCACGACGCCGGTACCCGCTTTGCCGTCGATGATCACCTTGTCGGTGTCGCCAAGCACCTTCTCCATAGTGTCGATGAACATGCGTCTGCGGGTCACCTCGGGCGCCTTCTTGTATTGCTCGTAGACCTTGAGGAAGCGGTCAGCCTCACCCTTGGACTCGGCAATGACCTGGTCGCGATAGCCTTGCGCGGCTTGCAGGATGCGCTCGGCCTCGCCTTTGGCCTCAGGGATGATCCGGTTGGCGTAGGCTTGCGCCTCGTTCTGCAGACGCTCCTGGTCGGCTCTCGCCGCCTGCACGTCGCGGAAGGCATCGATCACCTGGAGCGGCGGATCGACTTTCTGCAGCTGCACCTGGGTGACCTGGATGCCGGCGCCGTAGCCGTCGAGAATCTTTTGCATCAGGGCCTGCACGTCCGCCTCGGTCTGGGCGCGCGCCTCGGTGAGAATGGGCTCGATATCGCTCCGGCCGACGACATCGCGCATGGCGCTCTCGGCCACGTCTTTTACGGTGCCTTCCGGGTCCTCAATGTTGAACAGATAGTTCGGCGCGTCGGCGATCCGCCAGAAGACGACGAAGTCGACATCGACGATGTTCTCGTCGCCGGTCAGCATCAGGCTTTCCTCGGGAACGTCGCGGATCGTGCTCGAGGAGTCGCGGCTGTCGGAGGAGCCGCGCATGCCGATCTCGATGCGGTTGACGCGCGTCACCTTCGGCAGCTCGACCTCCTCGATCGGGTAGGGCCAACGGAAGTTGAGGCCGGGCGGAAGCTGGCGCACATATTGGCCGAAGCGCAGCACAATGCCGAGCTCCTCGGGGTTCACCCGCACGGTGAAGCCGAAAAAGCCGACCAACGCGACGAGCACGACCGCGAGCAGCACGGCGAACGGTCCGCCCATGCGGCCGCCGGGCATCGCCTGGCGAATCCTGTCCTGACTCCGGCGCAAAATCGCTTCCAGGTCAGGCTGCTGGCCCGGGCTGCCGGGACGCGGTCCCCATGGGCCCCCGCCGCCGCCCTTCCAACCGCCGCCTCCGGTCTGATTGCTCCAAGGCATGATGCAACTTCGTCCTGATATCTGGTGAAGGGTGGCGCCGGGACCGGCCGGGGTGTGAGCTGCTAGCAGACCAGACTAGCCGCATCAAAATGGCGGTCCTGCGACAAGGATCGGAAGGGTTATAGGCCAGTCACCGATGCGGTGCAATGCGGGGCGCCGGGTCATGCCTCATGGTGAGGAGCGCCCTAGGCCACGCGTCTCGAACCATGCGACCTCATCCTTCGAGACGGCCGCGTCCCGCGGCCTCCTCAGGATGAGGATCGCGCTCCAGCACGACGAAGCTGAAGGGATGATCGTCCTTCGGCCCCGCCGCATGCTTCTCGCGGGAGACCTCGCGCCATTCGCCTCGGTCGAGATCGGGGAACCAGGTGTCGGCATGGGGCGCCGCATGCACCTCGGTGAGATAGATGCGGCGCGCCACGGGAAGCATCGCGCGGAAGACATCCTCGCCGCCGATCACCATGATCTCGTCGACGCCGGTCCGTTCGGCCGAGCGCCGCGCCTCAGCAAGCCCCTCTTCCAGACTGTGGGCCATGACTGCGTCAGGCGCGACAAAGCCGCGGTCGCGGGTGAGCACGATGTTGAGGCGGCCATCGAGAACGCGCGGAAGAGATTTGAAGGCTGTCTCTTATACACATCT
>DFXC01000099.1:20526-26219 GCA_002383105.1 Hyphomicrobiaceae bacterium UBA4118 | reverse complement strand
AGGCCGAAGCTTGGGTCGGCCATGAGCTCTTGCGCTTTGACCCAGGCGCGCTCGGCTGCGGCGATGTCGCGGGCGAGATCCTGCGTCTCCCAGGTGAAGCCTTCGCCCATGGTGTGCCAGGAGACCTGATCGCCGAACGTGGCGAGCGCGTCACGCTCGGCGCTGTGCCAGCCGCCTTTGATGAACTGCACCACGCCGACGCGATGGCCGCGGCCTAGCATGCGGAGCGCAAGGCCGAAGGCGGCGGTGGATTTTCCCTTGCCGGTGCCGGTATGCACGATGAGGAGGCCTTTCTCCACCGTCTTGCCGGCGACCTCGTCGTCCTGCACCGACTTGCGCTTGGCCATCTTGGCGCGATGCCGCTCGGCCTCTTGCTCACTCGTCCCCTTGGTCATGGATGTCCCTTCACGATGACGGGCAGGCCCGCAACCATGAGGACCACGCGCCCCGCGCGGGCGGCGATAGACTGGTTGAGCGTCCCTTGCAGATCGCGGAAGCGTCGGGCGAGCGCATTGTCCGGCACGATGCCGGAGCCAACCTCGTTGGCGACCAGCACCACGCTTCCCTCATGCTGCGCCAGTTGAGCTTCGAGCTCGGCGATCGCCTTGTCCATGTCGGCCTCTGCCAACATAAGGTTCGAGAGCCAGAGCGTCAGGCAGTCGATGAGCACTGGCGCCCGGATAGGCACGCTTGCAAGGGCCCCGGCAAGATCATAGGGCGCTTCAATGGTCTGCCAGCCTGCGTCGCGCCGCGCCCGATGCGCGGCAATGCGCTCTGCCATCTCGGCGTCGCCCGCCTCGGCCGTCGCCACGTAAGCCCAAGGGGGCGGCAGCCCAGCAATCAGGCTCTCGGCATAGCGGCTTTTGCCGGAGCGAGCGCCGCCGAGCACGAGCGTCAGTCCTACAGGCCCGGCAGCGTCACTTTGTGGCATGGCTTAGGCTATAGCTGCCGCGCGCGGGTTAGCAAGCAGGCGAGGCAGGAGCGCATTGACAAACAGGGTGTGGGGCCAGTTAAGTGGCCCTATCGACGGTCTCTCGATGAGAGCGAACAGGGAACGCGGTACGGAGCTTTGGCTCCAAATCCGCGGCTGCCCCCGCAACTGTAAGCGGCGAGCCCGAGCCACAATAGCCACTGGGGAACCCGGGAAGGCGGTGAGGGGCTGAGACCCGCGAGCCAGGAGACCTACCGTCGATCTGGTCGCTCGCCTGGCGGGGTGCCTCGGCGGCGGTTGGTTCGTTGACGGCGATGCCCGGGCGCTCCGGCACCGGCCGTCGTTAAGCACCCTTAAGTCGCGGCGACCCGTCCCAAGGAGCGACTTCGGGTGACCCTTACCGACATCGCGCAAAACGATGATCAGGACATCGAGGCTCTCACCTCGACGACGATCTATGTCTGCATCACCTGCCGCCGCGCGAGCGATCCCGAAAACGCGCCCCGCCCCGGCCTTGCTCTCGCACGCGCCACCGCGCGCGCAGCTGAAGGCACCGGCGTCACGGTGCGGCAGGTCCGTTGCCTCGCCAATTGCAATCGCGCCTTGAGCGCCGCCGTGCGGTGTGACGGCGCCTGGACCTATGTGTTCGGGGGTCTCGAGGCGGGTACTGACGCCGAAGCTCTGATCGAAGGCGCAAGGCTGCTCGCGCGTGCCGCCGACGGCGTGATGCCGTGGCGCGGGCGGCCTGAGGTTCTCAAGCGCGGGCTGATCGCCCGCGTGCCGCCGATGGATTTCGAGGAGGAGAGTGAATGACGTCGTCGCTTGCCCGCGTTCCCTGCACCATCGTCACCGGCTTTTTGGGCTCCGGCAAGACGACGCTGATCCGCCATGTGCTCGCCAACGCAAACGGGCGGAGGCTCGCCGTCATCGTCAACGAGTTCGGCGATGTCGGCATCGACGGCGAGATCCTCAAAGGCTGCGGCGACGCCGCCTGCCCCGAGGAGAACATCGTCGAGCTTGCCAATGGCTGCCTCTGCTGCACGGTCGCCGACGAGTTCGTGCCTGCGCTCGATGTGATCCTCGCGCGGCGACCCGCCGTCGAGCACATCGTCATCGAGACCTCGGGGCTGGCGCTGCCGAAGCCGCTGGTGCAGGCCTTCCAGTGGCCGGCAATCAAGAGCCGCGTCACCGTCGACGGGGTGGTGGCCGTGGTGGATGGTGCGGCACTTGCCGACGGTCAGGTCGCTGCCGACCTCCAGGCGCTTTCCCGCCAGCGTCAAGCCGACATGGCGCTCGATCATGACGACCCCATCGAGGAGTTGTTCGGGGACCAGATCGCTTGCGCCGATCTCGTGGTGCTCAACAAGCGCGACCTGCTCGACGCCGCCGGCATGGCGAAGGCGATCGCGGCTGTCACCGGCGCATTGCCGCGGGCAGTGCGGATCGTCACCGTCGCTGACGGCAAGGTCGATCCTGCCGCTCTGCTGGGCTTAGGCGTCGGCAGCGAGGACGACATCGAGAACCGCAAGACCCATCACGACGACAAGGCAGAGCACGACCACGAGGATTTCGAGAGCTTCGTCGTGGAGCTTAGCGAGATCGGCGATCCCGGCCTCATCGCCAAGCGCATCGCCGGCCTCGCCGAGGCCCATAATGTATTGCGGGTGAAGGGTTTTGCGGCCGTTGCCGGCAAGCCTATGCGCCTCCTGATCCAGGCGGTGGGACCGCGCGTCAGCCACTATTACGACCGGCCCTGGCGTGCGTCCGAGCCTCGCCAGGGCAGCCTCGTGGTCATCGGCCTCAAGGGGCTCGATCGCAACGCCGTGACGAAATCTCTCTCTGGGTGAGCGATGCATCTCCTCCAAACAACCTCCACGACCCTCGATGACATCGTCGAGCCGCTCGATTTGCGCCAGCCGCCGGGCGACATCGTGGTGTTGTCTTTCGCCGACAGCGACCTTGCCGGGCTCGCCGCAGCGTTCGCGATTGAGAAGGACCAGCTGCTGAGCGTGCGGCTTGCGCATCTGCGCGACCTGCGTCACCCGATGTCCATCGACCTCTGGATCGACAAGGTCGGGAAGCACGCCAAGGTCATCGTGGTCCGGCTGCTTGGCGGGCTCGACTGGTGGCGTTACGGCGCCGAAGCGCTCGCTCAGATGGCGCGCGAGCATGGCATCGCCCTCGCCGTGCTGCCGGGAGAGGATCGCGACGATCCGCGACTCGATGAGGCCTCGACCCTTCCACCCGATGAGCTTAAGGCCTTGCTTCAATTCTTTCGCGAGGGCGGCCGCGAGAATTTACGCGCTCTGCTCCGCCGCCTCGCTGGCCATGCCGGCCTTTCGCTGCCGGCGCGCGAGCCTGAGCCAGTGCCCCGCATGGGCGGTTATCTCCCGGGGCAAGGCGCGATGACGCTCGATCAACTTCAGGCCGAACTCGCCCCCGGCGTACCGGTGGTGCCGATCGTCTTCTACCGGTCGGCGCTGCTCGCCGCCGACACCGCCCCGATCGATGCGCTGTGCGAGGCGCTTGGCTCCCGCGGTCTTGCGCCAGCGCCGCTCGTGATCCCGAGCCTGAAAGACCCGCAAGCGAGCGAATTTGTTCACGGGGCACTGCAGCGTCTCGCGCCTTCCGTCATCGTCACCACGACGGCGTTCGCGGCAGGCGGCGAGGGAGAGACTTCCGCGCTCGACGCTGTTGATGCGCCGGTGCTGCAAGCGGTGATCGCCACCACGCGGCGGGCAGCCTGGCGCGAAAGCCCGCGCGGGCTCGGGCCGGCGGATCTTGCCATGCATGTCGTGCTGCCCGAGCTTGACGGCCGCGTGCTTGCCGGCGCGCTCGCCTTCAAGGACGCGCTGCCGGCAGAAGCCGCGCTCGCCTTCACCGCCTTTGCCAGCCGTCCCGAGCCCGACCGCATCGCTTTTGTCGCCGACCGCGTGGCAGCCATCGTGCGCCTCAGGACGAAAGCGCGCGCGGAGCGGCTTGTCGCTGTGGTGCTGCCGGATTATCCCGGCGCGCCCGGCCGTACCGGTTATGCCGTCGGCCTCGACGTGCCGGCAAGCGTCGTTGCCGTGCTCGCCGACCTTGATGAGGCGGGATATCGCGTCAGCGACCCGCCTCAAGATCCCCGTGCGCTGCTCGACCGGCTCGAGGCGGGCCCGGCCGCCATTGGGCTGCCGCTTCAAGACTATCGGCGGCTCGTTGCGGACCTTCCTGCCGAGGTCGGGGGCCGCATCGACGCGGCCTGGGGCGATCCGGCTGACGATCCCGACTTCCGCGACGGCGCCTTCCGCTTCCGTGCGGCCAGCTTCGGCAATCTGCTCGTGGCGCTGCCCCCCGACCGCGGGCGCACAAGCGACCGGCGCGCGGCCTACCATGACCCGACGCTGCCGCCGCGCCACGCGCTGCTCGCCTTCGGGATGTGGCTGCGTCACGTGGTGAAGGCCGATGCGTTGCTGCATATGGGGGCGCACGGCACGCTCGAATGGCTTCCGGGAAAGGCCGTGGCGCTGACCGGCTCGTGCTTTCCCGAGACGATCGTCGGGCCGCTGCCCGTGATCTACCCGTTCATCGTCAGCAACCCCGGAGAGGCTGCGCAGGCCAAGCGGCGCATCGCCGCCGTCACCATCGGTCATCTGCCGCCGCCTCTGGTCAATACCGAGCTTTCCGGCGCGGCGCAGGAGCTCGAGCGGCTGGTCGACGAATATGCCATCGCCGATGGGCTCGACCGGCGGCGGCGCGAACGTCTTGCGCAGCTCATCATCGAGGCTGCGCGGAGCTCGGACCTTGCCCGCGAGGCCGGCGTCGCCGCCGACCTTCACCCAGACGAGGCCCTGCGCAAGATCGACGCCTGGCTCTGCGACCTCAAGGATCTCGCCGTCAAGGACGGCCTCCACATCTATGGGCGCGCGGACGCCGCTGAGAGCCATGACCCGCTGTGGCAAGGATGCGCCGAGGCCGAGCGCGCCGCGCTCATCATGGCACTCGACGGGAAACGCCTGCCCGCCGGCCCTGCCGGTGCACCGCAACGCGGGCGCCGCGACGTGCTGCCCACGGGACGCAACCTCTTCACCGCCGACCCGCGCCTGTTGCCGACGCCGACCGCCATGGAGCTTGGCAGGCTCGGCGCCGACGAAGTGATCCGCAATTATCTTCAGACCCATGGCGAGATGCCGCGCGCGCTCGTCATCGATTTGTGGGGGAGCGCCACGCTCAGGACCGGCGGCGAGGAGATTGCCCAAGGGCTCGCGCTGATGGGCTGCCGGCCCATTTGGGACAGGGGGACAGGCCGCGTCACCGGCATCGAGGTGCTGCCTTGCGCGGCCATGGGGCGCCCCCGCGTCGATGTCACGTGGCGCATCTCCGGGCTCTTCCGCGACCTGTTCCCGGCGCAGATCGCGCTCATCGATGCGGCGGTCAGGCTCGTCGCCGAGCGCGAGGAAGATGACGACGAAAATCCTCTCGCCGCCTCAGCCCGCGCCTCGCGCAGCGACGGCGCCTCTCCGCTCGCTCGTATTTTCGGCAATGCTCCCGGCGCTTACGGCGCGGGCGTCGAGGACCTGCTCGGAGGTGACACTGGCCGCGCTGGCGTTGGCGCCGCCTATCTCGCCGCAGCCTCTCATGTTTACGGTGGCGCCGAGGGCGAAGGGCTCGCGCTGCCCGGAGGCTTTGCCGCCCGGGTCGGCTGCGCCGATCTGCTCGTCCACGGGAGCGACGATCCGTCCCGCGATCTTCTCGAAGGCGGCGAGGATGTTGCCTTCGTCGG
>DFXC01000099.1:3633-20426 GCA_002383105.1 Hyphomicrobiaceae bacterium UBA4118 | reverse complement strand
CCCCCCCCCGGCCCCCGGGCGGGGGGGGGGGACGTTGCCCTTGCCAGGATCGTCCGCGGACGTGCTGCCAATCTACGCTTCATCGAGGGGCAAATGCGCCACGGAGCGCGGGGCGCCGCCGAGCTTGCCGAGACCGTCGACCGCCTTGTCGATTTCGCCGAGACCACCGGCGCTGTCTCGAGCGCGCAGTTCGATCTCGTGCATGATGCCTATCTCGCCGACCCGCGCGTGCGCGAGTTTCTCTTACGCGAGAATCCGGAAGCGGCGCGGGCGATCGCCGAGCGACTGGAGTCCGCCCGCCGCAAAGGATTGTGGCACCCACGGCGGAACGATCTCGAATCCGATCTGAGCGAGCTACGGGCGGAGGCGTCGCTATGACCGCTCCTCACGCCCGCGGCACCTGCCCTGGCCTCTCCGCACCGATGGAAACAGGCGACGGTCTCCTCGCGCGGGTCATGCCGGCGGGCCCGATTCCCCTCGATGACTTCATTGCCTTCTGTGTCGCCGCGCGGGAGCACGGCAACGGCACCATCGAGATCAGCGCGCGCGGAAGCCTCCAGGTGCGTGGCCTCACGCCACTCTCGGCGCCGCTTTTTGCCGCGGCTGTCGCTGCGCTCGATATCGATATTTGCGATGGCGTTCCCGTCATCGCCGATCCGCTTGAAGACGACCCCACCGCACTGCTCGATGCCAACGCCATTGCCGCCGATCTCCGCCGCGCCATCGCAGCGGCCGTGCTTCCTCTTGCACCGAAGGTCTCGGTGATCGTCGACGGCGGAGGTCGCCTCGCGCTCGATGCGCTTTCGGCCGACATCCGCTTGCGCGCCATCCCCACCGCAGAAGGACCGGCACTCCATGTGGCGCTCGCGGGCAATGTCGCGTCGGCAATCCCTCTCGGCGTGGGCGCGCCCGACCAGGCCGTCAACATCGTCATGCGCAGCCTTGAACTGATCGCAGCGCGGGGGCCCGAAGCGCGCGCCCGCGATGTGCTGCGGCGAGACGGGATTGCCGCCTTCCGCGCAGCGGCATCGGATCGGATTTCCGCCGCATCTCCGCCCCCGGCGCGACCTCGGGCAGAAGCGATCGGACGGCATCGGCAAAAGGACGGCGCGTTCGCACTCGGCGTCGGCCTGACCTTCGGCCATGCCCATGCCGGCACGCTGATAGAGCTCGCCCACGTCGCGAAGGCCAATGGCGCCAAATGGGTCCGGCCGGCGCCTGACCGCGTCCTCTTGCTCGGACCGTTCAGCGAGGCAAACGCCACAGCAACGAGAATCGCGGCAGAGCGATTCGATTTCGTTACGGCGCCGCGCGATCCGCGCCGGCGCATCGTCGCCTGTCCAGGGGCTCCGGCCTGCGCTTCGGGGTTGATCGCGGCCCGCGCGCTCGCGGCGGAGCTTGCACAACATCTGCCGCCCTCGGACGACGGGACGCCCGTGCATGTTTCGGGCTGCGCCAAAGGTTGCGCCCATCCCGCGTCCGCCCCGCTCACCGTCGTCGGCACCGAGCAGGGCTGCGGTATCGTCCGCGACGGCTCGGCGCGCACGGCACCATCGGCCTATCTCGATCCGGCCGACATCGTCACCGAGATTGTCCGCATCGCCGGCAAAACCCGCGAGGCCGTCGATGCTTAAGAGCCCCGACTATCTCCGCGACGGCGCCGCTATCTATGAGCGCTCCTTCGCTATCATCCGCGCCGAGGCGGACCTGTCGCGCTTCACCCCGGAAGAAGCCGATGTCGCCGTGCGCATGATCCATGCCTGCGGGCAGGTCCGCGCCGCCGAGTCGATCGCATTCGGTCCGGGCCTGGTTGCCGCTGCCCGCGACGCGCTCAAGCGCGGGGCGCCCATCCTGTGCGATGCCGAAATGGTGGCGCATGGCATCGCGCGCGCGCGGCTTCCCGCCCAGAACGAGGTGGTGTGCAGCTTGCGCGATGAGCGCGTTCCGCCGCTCGCGGCGAAGCTCGGTACCACCCGCTCGGCGGCAGCGCTCGAGCTGTGGCGCGACCGGCTCGAAGGTAGTCTCGTGGCCATCGGCAACGCGCCGACCGCACTGTTCCGCCTGCTCGAAATGCTGGAGGCAGGTGCCCCTCGCCCCGCAGCCATCATCGGCGTGCCCGTGGGCTTCGTAGGCGCCGCGGAATCTAAGGAGGCGCTTGCTGCCAACCCCTACGGCGTGCCCACCCTCATCGTGCGCGGGCGGATGGGCGGAAGCGCCATGACCGCGGCCGCCGTTAACGCGCTGGCGAGGGAGGGGCTATGAGCGGCCGTCTCATCGGCGTCGGCGTCGGTCCCGGCGATCCTGGGCTCCTCACGCTAAATGCCATCGCGGCTCTCGGCGAGGCCGATGTCGTCGCCCATTTCGCCAAGGCGGGGAATGCGAGCAACGCGCGGACCATCGCCGCCTCGCATCTGAAGGCTGGCGTCGAGGAGCTGCCGTTGCTCTATCCGGTGACGACGGAGATCCCGAAAGAGGACGCAGCCTATCGCGATGCCATCAGCGCATTCTATGACAGCTCTGCGGCTTCGATCGCCTCGCGTCTCGATGCGGGGCGCGTGGTCGCCGTGATTGCCGAGGGCGATCCCCTGTTCTACGGCTCCTACATGCATCTCCATGTTCGGCTCGCCTCCCGCTACCCGACCGAGGTGATTGCCGGTGTGACCGGCATGTCGGGCTGCTGGTCGGCCATCGGCACGCCCATGGCGCAAGGCGACGACGTGTTCACGGTCCTGCCGGGCACGCTTCCCGAATATGAGCTCGAGCGGCGCCTCGCCGACGCCGACGCCGCCATCGTGATGAAGATCGGCCGCCATCTTGCCAAGGTGCGCCGTGCGCTCGACCGCGCCGGGCGGCTCGACCGCGCCATCTATGTCGAGCGTGGCACCATGGCCAATGCCGCCGTGATGCCCCTCGTCGACAAGCTCGACACTTACGCACCCTATTTCGCCATGGTGCTGGTGCCGGGCTGGGAGGGGCGGCCGTGAGCGGGCGCCTCATGGTCATCGGGCTTGGGCCTGGCGACGACCGCTATCTCACGCGGGAGGCGCTTGCCGCGCTTGAGGCGGCCGATGCGCTTTACGGCTATGAGCCCTATCTCGACCGTGTCCCGGCAAGAGAAGGCCAATCGCGACATGCCTCAGGCAACCGGGAGGAAGGCGCCCGCGCGCAAGCCGCACTTCGCCAGGCGACAGACGGCGCCAGTGTCGCTATCGTGTCGGGCGGCGATCCCGGAGTGTTCGCCATGGCGGCAGCGCTGTGCGAGGAGATCGGGGCAGGCCCGCCAGCCTGGCGCGCGCTCGACATCGCCGTCGTCCCGGGGATCACCGCCATGCTCGCAGTCGCGGCCAGGGCCGGCGCGCCCTTGGGTCACGATTTCTGCGCGCTGTCGCTCTCCGACAATCTCAAGCCGTGGGAGCTGATCGAGCGGCGTCTCGATGCGGCAGCCGGCGCCGGTTTCGTGATCGCGCTCTACAATCCGGTCTCGCGGGCGCGGCCCTGGCAGCTCTCCACCGCCTTCGAGCGCGTTAGCCGCTACCTCCCCGCCTCGACCCCGGTCATTTTCGGCCATGCGGTGGGGCGCCCCGACGAGACCATGACGGTAACGACGCTCAATGCCGCCGGCGAAATCGCGGCCGACATGGCGACGCTCATCATCATAGGCTCGAGCGAGACGCGGGTGATCGCGCGGCCGGGGCGCACGCCCCTCGTCTATACGCCGCGGGCCGCAGAGGACGCGCTGGCATGATCGAGCCAGGCCAGCACCTCCTCCACCGTCTCGACCGATGCGACCCTTGGCAGCGCCGGGCGTTTCAGCACGATCACCGGGAGATGAAGCGCCCGCGCCGCTGCGATCTTGCCGTATGTGCCCTCGCCGCCGCTGTTCTTGGCGACCAGCGCATCGATGCGGTGGCGCTTGAGCAGCGCGTGGTCGTCGGCCTCGCTGAAGGGCCCGCGCGCGGCGATATAGATCGCGTGGGGGACGGCGAGCGGCGGGTCCACCGGATCGACGCTGCGCACGAGATAAGCGTGCTGGGGCGCGGCGGTGAAGGGCTGAATCTCTTTCCGCCCCAGGGCAAGGAAGACGCGCCGCGGCGCTTTCCCAAGGGCTTCTACCGCGTCCTCGACGGTGTCCACCTCGATCCAAAGATCGCCCTCAACCCGGCTCCAGGGCGCGCGCCGCAGCGCAAGCAGAGGCACGCTGGCGTCGCGCGCGGCCTTCGCCGCATTGGCCGAGATGATCCCGGCGTAAGGGTGCGTCACATCGATCAGCGCATCGACCCCTTCATTGCGAAGATAATCGGCAAGCCCTGCAGCGGCGCCGAAGCCCCCGATCCTGACCGGGACCGCTTGCGGCAATGGCCGCGCCGTGCGGCCGGCAAGGGACAGCGTCACGGAAAATTCGTTGCGCCTGGCGAGCGCCCCGGCCAGCAGCCTGGCCTCGGCCGTGCCGCCAAGGATGAGGATGCGCTTGATGCGCGTTGAAGGGGTCATGCCGGAGACTGCCCCACCCAAACGCTGGCTGTCCATTGTCGGCATCGGCGAGGACGGCGTCGAGGGCCTGAGCCCGATTGCCCGCGGGCTTGTCTCAAGCGCCGATATCGTGTTCGGGGGCGAGCGTCATCTCAATCTCGCCGCGTCGTTGATCCGCGGGCGGGCCACGCCCTGGCCGAGCCCCTTCTCGCGCGCGGTGGGAGAGGTCCTGGCTATGCGCGGCCGGCAGGTCTGCGTGCTGGCTTCGGGCGATCCGTTCTTCTATGGCGTCGGCTCGGTGCTCGCCGGCCACGTCAGGCCTGAGGAAACGGTGGTGGCGCCGGCGCCGTCGGCCTTCAGTCTTGCGGCAGCAAGGCTCGGCTGGGCGTTGCCTGATATCGCGCTCGTCTCGCTGCACGGGCGCGAGCTCGACCGCATTCGCCCGCATCTCCATCCCGGCGCCCGCGTGCTCGCGCTGACCTCAGACAGCGAGGGACCGGCCGCGCTCGCAGGCCTCTTGACGGCGGCCGGGTTCGGCGCTTCGCCGCTCACCGTGCTCGAGGCGCTTGGCGGCGGCAACGAGCGCGTGCGCATAACGACCGCCGCGAGCTTCGACCTGACCGACATCGCACAACTCAACACCGTCGCCATGGAGGTCGCCGCGGCGCCGGGCGCGCGCGTGATCGCCTATAGTGCGGGCCTGGCGGACGCGCTGTTCGAGCATGACGGCCAGATTACCAAGCGCGAGATCCGCGCCGTGACGCTCTCCTCGCTCGCGCCGCTTCGCGGCGAGCTCCTGTGGGATGTCGGGGCGGGCGCGGGCTCGGTCGCCATCGAATGGATGCTCGCCGATACCTCGATGCGCGCAGTCGCCGTCGAGGCACGCTCGGACCGCGCCGCACGCATCCGCCGCAATGCCGCTTGTTTCGGTGTGCCGGGGCTCGACGTGGTGGAAGGGCCGGCGCCTCATGCTCTCGCAGGGCTCGCCGCGCCAGACGCGATCTTTGTCGGCGGCGGTGCGAGCGATCAGGGCGTGCTCGACGCCGCCATCGCCGCGCTGCGCTCAGGCGGCCGCCTCGTCGTCAACGCCGTGACGCTTGAGACCGAGGCTGAGCTGATCGCGCACCATGCAGCACTGGGCGGGGAGCTGATCCGGATCGCCGTCTCACGTGTTGATCGAGTCGGCGCCAAGACCGGATGGCGTCCGGCGATGCCGGTGACGCAATGGCTCTGGGTGAAGCCGTGATCGTAGCGGGCATCGGCTGCCGCAAAGGCGCAACGGTTGACGAGGTGGAGACCGCCATCGAGGCGGCACTCAAGGCGGCCAATTGTGCGCCGGAAACGCTGAGCCTCATAGCCACCTCGGATGGAAAGGGCGGAGAGCCTGGGATCGTGGCGGCGTCATTGGCGCGCGGCGTGCCCCTGGTGCTGGTAGGGCCCGCCGATCTCGAAGCGGCTGGAACGCGCACCCAATCCTCTTCGCCGCGCGTCCTTGCGCTCACCGGCGTCCCCTCGGTCGCGGAAGCCGCGGCGCTCGCGGCCGGCGGCCCCAAGGCAAGACTTCTCTTCCCGCGCATCGTCGTTGGACCCGTCACCTGCGCGCTTGCCACCACGGACAAGACGCCATGACCGTGCATTTCATCGGCGCTGGCCCCGGAGCGTCCGATCTCATCACCGTGCGCGGGCGCGATCTCATCGCGCGCTGCCCGGTCTGCCTCTATGCAGGCTCCATCGTGCCGCGAGAGCTGCTCACCCATTGCCCGCAAGGCGCGCGCATCGTCGACACGGCGCCGCTCTCCCTCGACGAGATCGAGGCCCAGTTCGTCGCCGCCCATGACGCAGACCTCGATGTGGCGCGGCTCCAGTCCGGCGATCTCTCGGTCTTCAGCGCGCTCGCCGAGCAGCTCCGCAGGCTCGATCAACACGGCATCCCCTACACGCTGACCCCGGGCGTGCCAGCCTTCGCCGCTGCTGCCGCTGCGCTTCGGCGCGAGCTGACCGTGCCGGAAGTCGCACAGAGCCTGGTGCTGACCCGCGTCTCCGGCCGCGCCTCGCGCATGCCGGAAGGCGAAACTCTCGCAGCCTTTGCCGCGACGGGCGCCACCCTTGCCATCCATCTCGCCATCCATGCCCTCGACCGGATCGTCGCCGAGCTGACGCCCTTCTATGGTGCCGACTGTCCGGTCGCTGTCGTGGCGCAGGCGAGCTGGCCCGAGGAGCGGATCGTGCGCGGCACGCTTGCCGATATCGGCGCCAAGCTCGCCGCCGATCCTATCGAGCGCACGGCGCTGATCCTGGTCGGCCGCGCTCTAGCGGCAGAGGATTTCCGCGAGAGCGCGCTCTATGACGCCGACTATCGCCGCCGCTTCCGGGGAGGTGCGGCGTGAGCGGGTCGAAACGGCGCGTGACCTACGAGCCGCCCGTCGCGGTCGAACACCGCAATCTCGATCTCAACCGGCTTGCCGGCCACCGACTTACCCACCATGACTGCTGCCGCAGCCTCCCATCCGGCGCGCGCCACGGCATCGCCAAGAGCGACGCCCTCCGCTTCGGCGTGGTTGAAAGCCTCCGCCGCGGTATTGGAAGCGAGGATAAGCCCACTCAACGCGCGCGAGCCGCCTTCGTCCTCGGCGAGCTTGGCAAGGGTGGCAAGATCGACCGAGCCCCGTCGCGAATGGAGATCGAGCAGCCCTTGGGCGAGCTTGGTCATCTTGCCGACGCCGCCGGCGATGGTGACGCGCGGCACGGGATGAGTGCGCACATATTTGAGCATGCCGCCGACGAAATCGCCCATGTCGATCAGCGCCGTCTCGGGCAGACCGTGAAGTTTTTTCACCGCGGCTTCGGAAGCGGCTCCCGTGGCGCCGGCGATGTGGGCGATCCCCGCCGCTCGCGCCACAGCAATGCCGCTATGAATCGAATGGATCCAGGCCGAGCAGGAATAGGGCACGACGATGCCGGTGGTGCCGAGGATCGACAGGCCGCCGACGATGCCGAGACGCCCATTGAGTGTCTTCGCGGCAAGCGCCTCGCCGCCTGGAATGGCGATCTCCACCACCACATCCGCGGCCTCGCCGTTGGCGGCAGCGACCTCGTCTATCGCCTCACGCAACATCTGGCGTGGCACGGGATTGATGGCCGGCTCGCCCGGCGGCACGGGAAGGCCGGCCCGCGTGACCATGCCTACCCCTTCGCCGGCGCGGAAGCTGACGCCGCTTCCCGGAGCGCCCCGTTTCACAGTGGCGAGGATCAACGCCCCGTGAGTGACATCGGGGTCGTCGCCGGCATCCTTGATCACGCCCGCGGTCGCCGAGCCCTCGCCCCGCGCCGTGGTGGCAAGGGCAAAGGCCGGGCGGCCGCCGCGCGGCAAGCTCACCTCAACAGGGTCGGGAAACTCGCCGGTCAGCAGAGCCGTGTAGGCAGCCTTGGCGGCCGCGGTGGCGCAGGTGCCTGTGGTCCAACCCCGGCGAAGCGGGCGGTCTTGCGAAGCCATGCCTCTGCCTATAGTCCGCCGGGAGCGCGCCGTCACGGCAGGAGGAGGGCGTCATGACGGCGGGGGCTCTCATCGTTGCCGCCCCTCGCTCGGGCGCCGGCAAGACCACGGTGACGCTTGGCCTGCTGGTGGCGCTTCGGAAGCGCGGGGTTGCGGTGCAGGCGGCCAAGGCCGGGCCCGACTATATCGATCCCGCCTTTCATGAAGCGGCGACCGGGAGAGCGAGCTTCAATCTCGACAGCTGGGCCATGCCACCCTCTCTGCTCGATGCGCTGGTGAGCCAGGCCGCCACCCGCGCCAATATCCTCGTCATCGAGGGTACCATGGGGCTGTTCGACGGGATTCCCACGACGCCTCGCCGAAGCGGCGCAACGGCAGACCTTGCCGCGCGCTTCCGCCTGCCCGTACTGCTGGTCGTCGATGTCGCGGGACAGGCGCAATCGGCAGCAGCAGTCGTGCGAGGTTTCGCCGCGCATGACCCCGAAGTGCGGATCGGCGGCATCGTGCTCAACCGCGTGGGCAGCAAGCGGCACCACAGGTTGGTGGCCGACGCCATCGCGGGGCTCGATGTGCCGATCCTCGGCTCGATGCCGCGCGACGAGACGCTCTCTTTGCCCGAGCGGCATCTCGGTCTGGTCCAGGCCGGCGAGCACGAAGACCTCGCTGCTCGCCTCGAGCGGCTTGCCGCCCTGGCTGAGCGCCAGCTCGACATCGACGGCATCCAGAGGCTCACAACGCCGCCTTACCTCTCGCCGTCTCGGCCTGAGGCTGCGGCCATGGCACCGCCGGGATCGCGCATCGCGCTTGCCCAAGATGCCGCCTTCAGTTTCGTCTACCCGCATCTCCTTGACGGATGGCGGCAAGGCGGTGCGCAGATCGTGAGCTTCTCGCCGCTCGCCGACGAGCCGCCGCCGGAGAGTTGCGACAGCTGTTGGCTCCCCGGGGGCTATCCTGAGCTCCACGCGGGACGGCTCGCCGCAGCACGCCGCTTCCGCGAAGGTCTCGCCCGCTTTGCCGCGACGCGGCCGGTGCATGGGGAGTGCGGCGGTTTCATGGTTCTTGGCGAGAGCCTTAAGGACGCCGACGGCGTCAGCCACGCCATGACCGGGCTGCTCGGCCACGCTACGAGCTTTGCGAGACCCAAGCTGCATCTCGGCTATCGCGAGGCGCGGCTTCTCGCCGACAGCCCGATCGGACGAACCGGCGGCCTTGTGCGCGGGCACGAGTTCCACTATGCGGCCTTGGTCGCAACCGGAGACGATGAGCCGTTCGTCGAGCTTGCCGACGGCCAGGGCCAGACGCTCGGTACCTCAGGCGGACGGCGCGGCCATGTCACCGGCGCCTTCTTCCACGCCATCGCCGGCGCCTAGTCCCCGCTCAGTCCTTTTTGTCCGACACATGGGCCTCGGCAAAGGTCGCCATGCCGGTGTGGCAAGCAAGTGCTGCGCGCAACACCAGCACGGCAACGGCAGCGCCTGAGCCTTCGCCAAGCCGCATGCCGAGATCGAGCAGCGGTTGAAGCCCGAGCTCCTTGAGCAAGAGGCGGTGACCCGCTTCGGCAGACATGTGACCGGCAACGGCATGGTCGAGCGCATCGCCGCGAAGCTTCTTGAGCGGCGCCACCGCAGCAGTAGACACGAAGCCGTCGATCAGCACGGGAATATGCGCGTGCCGCGCGGCAAGCGTAGCACCGAGGATGGCGGCAAGCTCGCGCCCACCTAAAGCGGCGGCGGCGCGCAACGGATCGCCGAGCGCCTCTGCATGAAGGGCAAGCGCCTGGTCGATGGCTGCCTGCTTTCGCTTGAGACCAGAATCGTCGATGCCGGTGCCAAGGCCGGCAAAGCGCGCTCCGCCGCCGCCGAACAGCGCCGCGGCGATGGCCGCAGCCGCCGTCGTGTTGCCAATGCCCATCTCGCCCAGAACGATGAGGTCGGCCTCTGGCGAGAGCGCCTTGTAACCTGCCGCCACCGCGTCGAGAAAGTCATGCTCCTGCATGGCTGGCGCGCGCGTGAAGTCGGCGGTCGGCCGATCGAGGTCCAGCGCCACGACGCGCAACTCTGCATTGGCGATCCGCGCAAGCTGATTGATGGCAGCGCCGCCAGTGGCGAAGTTCGCCACCATCTGCGCCGTCACCTCGGCCGGGTAGGCTGAGACGCCTTGCGCCGTCACGCCATGATTCCCGGCAAAGACGAGAATCTCGACGTTATCGAGCCTGGGCGGGCTCACGCCCTGCCAAGAGCCAAGCCACGCCACCGCCTCTTCCAGCCGTCCAAGGCTCGCCGGCGGCTTGGTCAGCCTTGTCTCGCGGCGCGCTACGTCAGCGGCTGCTTCCGGGTCGCCCCCGGGCAGGTCGAGACAGGCCGCACGCAAGTCGGCGAACGAGGTAAAGCGCGTCATTTCGGGGTAGGATTACCGGCTCACGGGACTGCGTCCAGCAGACTTGCTCAAAGTAGCCCGCCGAGGGAGGACAGAGGGATGACGACCGGCGCCTCAATCGGCGGCCTTACCACGGACCTCAAGACCGGCCTAGCCTTCTTGACGCGCCTGCCGCTCGCTCATTCCGCCCAGGCGACCGGTGCCGACGTGGCGCGGGCGGCTTGGACCTTTCCCATCATCGGCGCGCTCGTTGGCGGTTTCGGAGCGCTCGCCTACTGGCTTGCCAATGCCACAGGGCAGCACCCCTTCGTCTCCGGCGTTCTCGCGCTTGCCGCCACCGTGCTCGTCACCGGCTGCCTGCATGAGGATGGGCTCGCCGACATGGTCGACGGCTTCGGCGGGGGCGCGAGCCCTGAGCGTAAGCTCGAGATCATGCGCGACAGCCAGATCGGGACTTACGGCGCCTCGGCCCTTGTCCTGTCGCTGATGCTGCGGGCAGGAGCCATCGCCAGCCTCGCCGACCCGGCATTGGTTACGCCGGCTCTCATTGCCGCGCACGCAGGGGCCCGCGCGATGCTGCCGATCTTCATGCGGCGCGTAGCGGGGGCGCGGCAAGACGGTCTTGGGGCAGATGCCGGGCGGCCTCAGCTCGGAAGCGCCGCCCTCGCCGGTCTCCTCGGCGTGATCGCGCTGTGGATCGGTCTCGGTTTCAGCGGCGCCCTCGTCGCCATTCTGCTCCTTGCCGCGGTCGCAGGCTTCATGGCGTGGCTGTGCCGCAGACAAATCGGCGGGCAGACCGGCGATGTTCTTGGCGCGCTCGAGCAGGCATGCGAAATCCTGATCCTGCTCGTCGCCGCGGCCTGGCTCTGAGAGCTATTTCTGCACGGTCGAGGTGATGGAGGCGATCACCTCGGAGGCCATCTTGAATTCCTTCTCCCGATTGGTGATGCCGTGGCGGCGCGCGATCCAGGCGAAATCGGTGTAGGCGACCCACACGTCACCCTTGGCGTCCTGATAGACGAGGACCCGCACCGGCCAGTCGAGCCCAGCGTCGGGATCGGAGGTCAGGAACAACGTGCCGAGCGGCGGATTGCCGAACACGAGAAGCGTCGAGGGGAGCAGGGTGACGCCCGCGTCGGCGGCAAGCTTCGCCTGATCGATCTCGTCGAAGAACATGATGCCCTTGTCGGCGATGTCCTTCTTCATGCGCTTGATCGTCTCGGGCATGTCGTAAGCGCTCTTGAATTTGACGATGCCATCGTCGGCGGCGGCTCTCGCCACATCGGGCGATGCAAACACGAGGGCGAATGCCACGAACGCGGCAGAGCAAATGCAGCGTATCAACATGGACGGTCTCCTATGCGGCCGGTGGTGCTGACCTTGTGCGGTAGAGCATGGCGAAGTCCGCGGCGAAGCTGAAATGCCACTTCGCTTCCAATTCGATGCCGCAAGGCTATGGTCACTTGAGCGAGGGGCGCTAACCGGACGGAAACTAGCTGTGTGCTACAGCGTTGCGCTTAAGGCCAAACAGAGTAGAAATGGTCGAGGGAGCGAGTCCATGCGAATCGCGATTGCGCTAGCACTTTTCGCCGGCTGCTTGGCCATGGCGCCGGGATCGGCTTCGGCATTTCCACTCGCTCTGGCCGATCATGCGGCCATGAGCCGTGAGGTCGGCGGCGGCGCCGTCGAAAAGGTGCATCACAAGACGGCCCATGCGCGCCATTACCCGCGCTACGCGTCCGCCTCTCCGCGCCGTTACAATTGGACCTACTATCCTTATTGGCGCCCTTACCAGTATTACAACTGGCAGTATTATTACCCCTATGGCGGCCCGCTCTTCTGAGTGGGACTCGATTCTCCCCAGCCTCACGCTCATCTCTGAGATGCGCTTCACCGTGTTGTGATCGCCGCTTTGTTGCGGCGCATCTGACCGGCAGCTACGCTTCATCAGCCGGGGGAGGTTGGCGTAAGGAGACCAAAGATGCGCCACTTCCTCTCTAAGCTCGTTGTCGCGGTGTTTGTCGTCGGATTGGCTCTTGGATTGAGCCAAGCCAATGCAACACCTCTACCGCTGTTGAACGGCCTCGCCAGTCAGGCCAGCCCGGTCGAGAAGGCCCACTATTACAGGTATCGCTACCGCGGCTACGGATACGGTTACTACCCGCGTTACAACTACTGGCGCCCCCACTATTACCGGCCCTACTATTACGGCTATGGCTACCGGCCGTACGGCTACTGGAATTGGCCCTACTACCATCGCCGTTACTGGTAGCCGGCAGACCCAAGATCAGGACCGGACGGCCCTCACCGGTCCTGACACTTCTTCCCCTGACGGAACTGCAACAAGAGGGTAACGGCGCGGCCACCCCCTGTGGCAGAGTGCGCGCCGTGACCTCTTCAATCGACCCGATATCGGCCGCCCGCGCGCTCGATCTTGCGCGCGTGAGCCTCTCGCGGCCCGGCGCTCCGACTTCATTGCCGCAGCGGCTTCTCGTGGTCGACCCCGAGCGCCAAACCGCCACCTGGCTCGAATCCGGAGAGGCCATCGCCGCTTGGCCGGTCTCGTCCGCGCGCGCCGGGATCGCCGGGGAGAAAGGCTCATACCGCACGCCGCCAGGCTGGCATCGCATCCACCGGCGGATCGGGGAGGACGCGGACCCCGGCACGGTGTTCGCTTCCCGCGAGCCGACCGGCGAGACGTGGTGCGGAGAGGCGCGTGACGACGATCTCATCCTCACCCGTATCCTCACCCTCGAAGGGCTCGAGGACGGCGTGAACCGGGGGCCGGGCCGCGACTCGCTTGAGCGCTACATCTACCTCCACGGCACCAACCACGAGGGCCTGCTCGGCCGTCCCGTCTCCCACGGCTGTGTGCGGCTGTCCAACCGCGACGTGAGCGAGCTCTTCGCCCGCGTTGGCGAGGGGGATTTCGTCCTCGTGGCTGAGCCGGAAGTGCGCGCCATTCCCGATCCCAAGGGCGACGGGCGCTTTCACTATGCGGGGCTTGCCGGATCGGGGATGAGCGCGCTCGCCCAGTTCCAGGCGATGACCGGAGGCCGGGTCAGCGGCAGCGACCGGGCGTTCGACCGCGGCGAGCGCGCTCGCTTGCGCGCTCAGCTCGATCGTCTCGGCATCATCGTGCTGCCGCAGGACGGGAGTGGGCTCGGTCCCGATTGCGTGGCGCTCGTCGTCTCGACCGCGGTCGAGGACCACGTTCCCGACGTCGCCGCGGCGCGGGCGAAGTCCATTCCCATCATCCATCGCTCCGAGCTGCTCGCGTATTTCGTCGCCAACCATCGCTCGATCGCCGTCACCGGTACAAGCGGCAAGTCCACAGTGACCGCGATGGTGTTCGATATCCTGCGGGGGGCGGGGCGCGAGCCCTCTGTCATCACCGGCGGCGATCTGCCTGAGCTTGTGGGGCAAGGTCTGCCGGGCAACGCGGCGGCCGGGAGCTCGGACCTTCTCGTGGTCGAGGCCGACGAGAGCGACGGCTCGCTCGTGCGCTACGCGCCCGCCATCGGCGTAATCCTCAATTTGCAGCGCGACCACAAGGAGATGGCCGAGGTCGCCACCATGTTTGCGACGTTGCGCGCGCGAGCCCGCGAGGCGCTGGTCGTGGGGGACGCGGAGAATCTCGACCCCTTCGCCGGAGGTGCCCTCAGATTCGGCTTAAGCGCGCGGGCAGACACACGCGGCGAGGATGTCGCGCTTGGCCCCGCCTCAAGCCGCTTTCGGGTCGCGGATACCGCGTTCGAGCTGCCGGTGCCGGGGGCGCACAACGTCGCCAACGCGCTTGCGGCGATCGCCGCCTGCCGCGCCGTCGGCGTTCCGTTGGAGAAGATGGTCGCGCCGCTCAAGGGTTTCACCGGCATCGGGCGGCGGTTCCAGACCGTCGGCAAAGCGCGCGGTATCGAGGTGGTGGACGACTTTGCCCACAACGCCGAGAAGATCGCCGCGGCCATCAGGACCGCGCGGCTCCGCTCAAAGCGCGTGCTCGCCATCTACCAGCCGCACGGCTATGGCCCGACCCGCTTCCTGCGCAGCGATTTCGTCACCACGTTCGGCCGCGAGCTTGCGCCCGGCGACCGTCTATGGATGCTCGAAGTGTTCTATGCCGGCGGAACCGCCACGCGCGACTTCTCGGCGGCCGACATCGTGGCCGAGATCGCGGGGCTTGGGACCAAGGCCGAGTTCGCCCCCTCGCGGGAGTGGCTCGTGGCGCGGATCGCCGCAGAGGCTCGTGTCGGCGATCTCGTGCTGGTGATGGGGGCGCGCGATCCGTCGCTCACGGAGCTCGCCGGCGCGATCCTCAGCGCGGTGGCGGACGCAGAGGTGGCGACTTCGGCGCCGGTGACGTAGCGCTGGCTTCAGCTAATTCCCGAACAGGCCGGATATCGCGTCGGTAAGGCCGCCTCTGCCTGAGTTCCACGCGCTCCGCTTGCGTCCCCCGCTCGCCGCCGCCTCCTCGGTCGCCACTGCATCGAATTTCGTCGCCTTGCCGAATAGGGCCGAGCCCATCTTGCTGTCGAGCCCATAGATGTCGGCGAAGGCCTGCACCTTGCCCTTCTCGTCGACCGTCGCGGTGAAATAGGTGACGTGGACTGGCACCTTGTGCCTCAGCGAAACCACGCTATTGTTGCCCTTGGCGAGCATGTCCTTAACCTGCTGCGCCGACCAGCCCTTGTCCTCGGCGAGCAGGAGTGCCGCAAGCCGCGCGGGCTCGTACACGCGGATGCAGCCATGGCTCGCCATCCGTACCGTCTCGTCGAAGACTTCCGGCTGTATGGTGTCGTGCATGTAGATGGCGTGCTTGTTGGGGAAGTTGAACTTGAGGGTGCCCAACACGTTGTCGGGTCCCGGCGGCTGGGTGAAGGTGTATTGCAAAATGTTGGCGTGGCTCCAGTCCACCGTCCCAGCATCGACGGGCTTTCCCTGATAGCTGACCGTCAGCTCGTGATCGCGCAGGATCGAGGTGTCCGCGCCCAGGAACCCTCCCCCGCGCAAGGCGGGCTGAAGGTCCTCGAGCTTGATCGTCTCTGGCACCACCCATTCCGGATTGAACACGATGGAGCGCATGTCGGCTGAGAAGATGGGGGTGGCATATTTGGGCAGTCCGACCACGACCTTCGTCGCGTAGACGGTCTTGCCGTTCTTCACCACGCGGCCGATGAACTCGGGGATGTTATCCTCGACATGGTAGGAGCCGAGCTCGGCGGGCATCCAGCGCCAGCGCTCCATGTTGACGATCAGCCGCTGAATGTCGGGCCCGTTGACGCCGTTCTTGCCCTTGGCGCGAGCCTTGATGAGGGCTTGGCGCAAACGCTCGAACTGCACTTGCTTCGGATGCAGCGAGCGCAAATAGGTGTCGGGTGCGGGGGCGGCTCCGATCTCGTTCAGCACGGTTTTCGGACCGCGGAGGTCCGGCCTCTGGTCGAGCAGCACGCTGATCCGCGATGGCGATAAACGGCCGCCGCGGGCAAAGCGCGCATATTGCAGGATCGCGAGGTCGAGCTTGACCTCGTCGGTGGCCTGCGCCTCGGTGGTCGCCGGCAGGTCGGCGGCGGCCGGGAGCTCGAAGGCGTCCGCGGCGAGGCCCCAATCGTCGGCGTTTTGGATCTCGCTGATGACCGCCTGGGCCCGCGCCGAGAAGCCCATGCCGGTGATCCAGAGGGGAGAACCGCTCCGCTCGGCATAGAAGGCTTGGAGCGCGGCGAGATCCCCTAAATCCGCGCTCTTGCGGAGTGCAGGCTCGGCGAGCTTCGTGCGTATGGCCACCACCACGGGGTCGGCCGGGGCTTGTTCGGCAACGACTAGCGGAGCGGCGGCATCGCTGGGAGGTGTCGCGGCGCTGTCGGCAGGCTTCTCATCGCCTTCGCTAGGGGCCGGGGCGGAAACGTCGGCAGGCTCTTGATCGCCATCGCTCGGAGGCGACGCGCCGGCGTCGGCAGGGTCTTGTCCGTCGGGCGGTGTTGCAGCGTCATCCGGAGGCGGTTGGGCACCCTCGCCGGCAGGCGCAGCAGCCGCAGCGTCCGCAGGCTTCCCATCCGCATCGCCTGGCACTGCAGCAGTGTCGGTGGGTCGATCGGCTTCGCTCGCCGGGGTGGCCCCCGGCGCATGCTCGACCGCGCTAGGGGTCGCGGGGGCCGCATCGGCCGGTTGCGATCCTGCTGGACCGTTCGCGGCGCAGGCCCCCCCTACAACCGACACGGCAAATATCAAAGCCCGGGCCGCGGCGCCGACGCGCGCGACTAAGGACCGTCCGCCCATCTCACACATCCCTCGTAGCCCCCCTAAAGGTAGCCCTCCAGCGCGGCCTCGGCCACCCTCAATTGTTTGCCCTGAGGCCATTGGCCGCCGACCGTTGCCGAGAAGCCTCCCCTCTGAGGCGATGCGGCCCAGGGCCGATAGACTTCTGGCCGCCCTTGGCTATGATCGGGTACAACCGAACGAG
>DFXC01000099.1:0-3333 GCA_002383105.1 Hyphomicrobiaceae bacterium UBA4118 | reverse complement strand
TGCTGTTCTTCCTGATCGAGCTGTCGGGCGGCGACCAGTTCATCAATGATTGGGCCTTCATTCCGGCGCGATTTTCAGAGCATCCAGAGACCAACGCGGTCACGATCTTCTCCGCGATGTTCATGCATGGCGGCTGGCTTCACCTTTTCGGCAACATGCTGTTTCTATGGATCTTCGGCGACAATGTCGAAGACCGCTTCGGCCATGTGAAATTCCTGATCTTCTACTTGCTGGCGGGCATCGCGGCGACTTTTTCGCAGTATGCCGCCTCCCCTGAATCGGGCGTGCCCAATGTCGGGGCGTCGGGCGCCATCGCCGGCGTGCTCGGCGCCTATATCATCATGTTCCCGCAGTCCCGCGTGAACGTCCTGCTCGGACGGCAGATCGTCGCCATGCCGGCCTTCGTCGTTCTCGGCCTGTGGATCGCCTTGCAGCTCGTGAGCGGGGTCGGAACCATCGCCTCTACCGACGAAAGCTCGGGCGGCGTCGCCTACATGGCGCACATTGGCGGCTTCGTCTCCGGCCTGCTGATGACCTTCCTGTTTCGTGGGCAGACCGACTCCGGCACCGCGACCTGAGTCTCGCGGCATCCGGCGCCTTCACATCCCGAGAAAGTCGCGCTTGCCGATCTCCACCCCGCAATGCCGTAGGATGGCGTAAGCGGCGGTCGAGTGGAAATAGAAGTTGGGGAGCGCGAAATCCAGGAGATAGGGCTGGCCCTTGAAGTGCATGTCCTGGCCGCCGACGGTGAGCGTGATGTCGCGACCCTCCGAGCCGTCGATGTCCTTGGCGCTGAAGTCCTGCACGAATTTCACCGTCTTGGCGATACGGGCCTTGAGCTCGGCAAAGGTCTTCTCGTCGTCGGCATATTTCGGGACCTCGGCGCCGGCGAGCCGTGCCGTGGTGCCCTTGGCGAAGTCCGCCGCGATCTGGACCTGGCGCACCAACGGGAACATGTCGGGAGCGAGCCGCCAGCTCAGCAAAACCTCAGGCTCGATCTTGTGCTCGGCGGCAAAGGCTTCCGCCTTGCCCAGGATGGCGGAGAGGTTCTTCAGCATGTGCAGGAAGGGCGGGACGGAGGCTTGGTACATTGACAACGACATGTGTGGGACACCCGTGTTCATTGAGAGGAAGGGGAGAGCGGCGACTGTAGCAGCGCGCGGCGCTTACGCATCATCACGTTCCGGCGACCTGGCGACGCGGATGAGCCGGCCCAAATTGGTTGGAGGCCCGTGACATGAAAGACCAGTGATATGGAAGACCTGACGCGACGCTGCCACGGCGTGAGCCGGCGCCATCTGATGGCCGGCGCGGTCGGCGCCCTGGCGCTCCCGATCGCAACGCCCGGCTTCGGCAAGAGCATCGAGGCGTCGGCGACGGAAGCGGACGAAGGCTTCATGCGCATCGCCCTCGAGGAGGCGGCTCTCGGCGATTACCCTTACCCATTCGGCGCCGTCATCGTGCTCGACGGCGCCGTGTTGGCCCGCGGCCGCAATCTTTGGAATCAGCAGCAGGATCCAACTGCCCATGCCGAGATGGTCGCCATCAGAAGATTCCTGGCCGACCATGGTCTTGAGAAGCTGAAGGGCACCACGCTTTACGCCTCGGGTGAATCCTGCCCCATGTGCATGGGCGCGATCATTTGGTGCGGGATCGCACGGGTGGTCTATGGGGCATCGATCGCCGAGCTTGCGACTAGGGTCGGCCAGATCATGATCACCGACGCCGACATCGCCGCCAAGACGCCGTTCGCCGACATCGTCCTTACCGGTGGCGTGCTGGCTGACGAGTCGCTGAAGCTTTTCAAGTAACGCCCACCGTCACGTTCTGCGCTAGTTCTGCGACAGCGGAAAGGCCTGCACGATGGGTGCGAGGTCGCGTGCATGGTCCCAGGCACCCCCCTGCCTCGTTAGGCCAAGCCGCACAATGACAAGATCGCGGGACGGAACGATGGCGACGATCTGTTCGTCGTGGCCGAGAAAGTAGTAGGCGTCCTCTGACATCGGCGGGACGCCGAGCCCTTCCGACTCACGCAGTCTCAGCCAAAGATGCGCGCCATAGCTTCCGTCGGGCAAGGTGCGCGCCGGCCCGCGGCTGTAGACGACCCAATCCTCCGGCAAGAGGCGTTGCCCCTGCCACATGCCGTCTTGAAGGAACAAGAGGCCGAGCCGGGCGAAGTCGCGCGCTGAGGCGTAGAGGAACGACGACCCCACGAAGGTGCCGGCGGCGTCCAGCTCAAGGACCGCGCTTCTCATGCCGAGCGGCTGGAACAGGCGCTCGCGCGGATAGCGGAGATAGTCCTGCTCGGTGGCGAAGGTCTCGCGCAGGATGGCCGCGATGATCGCCGAAGTGCCGCTCGAATAGTGCCACTCTGTGCCGGGAGGAGCGACCAGCGTCTTGGCGGCGGCGAAGCGCGCCATGTCGCCGTCCACGAACAGCATCTGCGTCACATCGGCCAGCGGATCGTCATAAGTCTCGTCAAAGGCGAGCCCGCTCGACATGCGGAGGAGATCGTCGAGGGAAATGTCGCGGCGCGGGTCGGTGTCCCCGCGCCATTCCGGCAGCAACGCTTTATCGGTGACGGCGAGCTTGCCGTCCTTGACCCTGAGCCCCACCAGCGCGTTGAGCGCTGCCTTGGTCATCGACCAGCCGATCAACGGCATGGCGGCATCGAAGCCAGGCGCATAGCGCTCGGCGGCGATGCGCCCGCGATGCACCACCACCAGGGCTCGCGTGCGGCGGGGATGAGCGGGGTCGGGCTCGGTGAAGGCCGCGTCAAGCGCCGCCTTGAGCTGAGGCCCATCGACGCCTTGAGCGGACGCGTCAGGATCGACGCGCTCGCCTTCCGGCCAGAGCGCATCGCTTTCGGATGCTGGCGGCGGGAGCGGAAACAGGTCGGCGGCTTCGGCCCTGAGCTCCGCTTCGCTCTTGCCGTCGATGCGCGTGCAGCCGAGCCCGTTGCGGAAGATGGCGGTCTGCGAGGCTATGCCATAGAATGACGCAGTCACGCGTTTTCTGTCGCGCTCGATCCTCTCGCGGAAAAAGCTGAGGAGCTCGTCGCCTGGGCCTTTCAAGTCCTCGGCGAGGACCGCCTGCTCGTCGCGGTGTGAAACGAACACCGCCGAGCAGAGCATCTCAGCGGTAAATCCGGAGCCGACCAGAGCGGTGCGGTAGAGGCGAGGGCTCGCGACCGCGGCACCGGCGATGACGATCGCCGCCGCGAGCCACAGCCAGGCCTTGCGCCGTAAGGCTCCGCGCATGGTGTCGCCCCGATCTGACTGATGACAGAGGTCCGCCCGGTGCGATGCGATGGTGCCGCTGGAGAGATTTGAA
>DFXC01000163.1:2203-3016 GCA_002383105.1 Hyphomicrobiaceae bacterium UBA4118 | reverse complement strand
CCCAGGTTGATCGTGATCTTTTCCGTTTCGCCCGCTCTATCGCGGAGCCGATGAATCTCGGCAGCCATAAGCCATCCTCCATCTGATTGGATGGTAGATAGATGGTCTCGGGATGGTCCACAAGGATGATTTCGCGGAAACCGCCCGACTACCGCGCGGCCCTGCCCGCATGGCACACTCCCTTGAGTGATTCGTCTCCGTCGCCTTCGCGTCGGAACCCAAGCGGGGATTCCTTGGCCAACGGCATGCGCAGCATTCGCATCATCGGCATCGACCCGGGGCTCCGGCGCACCGGGTGGGGGGTCATCGACACCGACGGGGTGCGGCTTGTCTACGTGGCTTGCGGCGTGATCCTGTCGGATGACGCAGCGCAGCTGGGCTTGCGGCTGCGCCAGCTGTTCGACGGCCTCTCCGAGGTGCTGGTGCGGCTCTCTCCCGCCGAGGCGGCCATCGAGCAGACCTTCGTCAACCGGGACGCTTCCGCCACGCTTAAGCTCGGCCAGGCGCGCGGCATCGCGCTGCTGGTGCCGGCGCTGCTCGGACTGCCAATAGCCGAATATGCGCCGAACGCGGTGAAGAAGACCGTGGTCGGTGCCGGCCATGGCGACAAGGGCCAAATCCGCGCCATGGTGAAATGCCTCCTGCCGCGCGCCACGCCGGACAGCGCCGACGCTGCCGATGCGCTCGCCATCGCCATCACCCATGCCCATTCCCGCGCCTGGCGGAGGCTCGAAGCCGCGGTCGCGTCCGCGCAGAGGCCCGCGCCATGATCGGCAAGCTCACTGGCAGGCTCGACACCGTCTCGCTGCACGC
>DFXC01000163.1:915-1855 GCA_002383105.1 Hyphomicrobiaceae bacterium UBA4118 | reverse complement strand
CGCTGACAAGCCTGCCGCCCCTCGGCGAGACCGTCACGCTCGCCATCGAGACCCATATGCGCGAGGACGCGATCAGGCTCTACGGCTTTGCCTCGGAGCATGAGCGCGCCTGGTTCAGGGCGCTGCAGACGGTGCAGGGCGTCGGCGCCAAGGTGGCGCTTGCGGTGCTCGGCACGCTGTCAGCCACCGAGCTCGCCAATGCCGTGGCGCTGCAAGACAAGGGGCAGGTCGCCCGGGCCCCTGGCGTCGGGCCTAAGGTCGCCGCCCGCATCGTCGCCGAACTCAAGGACAAGATGCCGGTGCTGGCGCCCGCCATCAGGCCCGCTGGCGGTCTCGCGCCCGTGGCCACCCTTCCCGAGGGGCTTGCCGCGCGAGACGCGGTCTCGGCCCTGACCAATCTCGGCTATGCCCACGGCGAGGCTGCTGCGGCGGTCTCAGCGGCCATCGGCAAGGCCGGCCGCGAGGCCCGCACCGAGGAGCTGATCCGGTTGGGGTTGAAGGAACTTGCGCAGTGACCGACCCTGGTCTTCGACAGCCTGCACCTTGCTCCCGCTCCCCCCTTGAGGGGGAGCACGCTCGCGCTTTTCGCGAGCGGAGGGGGGTAGTGCGACGAGACTTCATTTCGACCCCCCTCCCTATCGCTCCCCCTCAAGGGGGAAGGGGAGAGCGAGCGGCAGGCTGCACCATCAATCAACATCCGCAAGGACATTGCCGTGGCTGAGAGGGTGCTCGCAGCGGCGAAGCGCGACGACGATCAGCCGGAGATGTCGCTCAGGCCGCAGGTCTTGAGCGAGTTCATCGGCCAGCCCAAGGTCTGCTCGAACCTCAAGGTCTTCATCGAGGCGGCGCGGGCGCGGCGCGAGGCGCTCGACCATGTGCTGTTCGCCGGACCCCCAGGGCTCGGCAAGACCACGCTCGCCCAGATCGTGGCGCGCGAGCT
>DFXC01000163.1:0-751 GCA_002383105.1 Hyphomicrobiaceae bacterium UBA4118 | reverse complement strand
ATCCTCTATCCGGCCATGGAGGACTTCCAGCTCGACCTCATCATCGGCGAGGGGCCGGCGGCGCGCTCGGTGCGCATCGATCTGTCGCGCTTCACGCTGATCGGCGCCACCACGCGCACCGGCCTTCTCACCACGCCGCTCAGGGAGCGCTTCGGCATTCCCATCAGACTCGAATTCTATGGGGTGGAGGAGCTCGAGGAGATCGTACGTCGCGGCGCCCGGCTGCTCGGATTGTCCCTCACCGGCGAGGGCGCGCATGAGATCGCGCGGCGCGCCCGCGGCACGCCGCGGGTGGCGGGAAGGCTGCTCCGCCGCGTGCGCGATTTCGCCAGCGTCGCGGGGGTGGCCGCCGTCGATGCCAAGATCGCCGACGGCGCGCTCTCGCAGCTCGAGGTCGATGGGCGCGGGCTCGATGCGCTCGACCATCGTTACTTGCGCTTGATCGCGGTGAACTACGGCGGCGGCCCGGTGGGCGTGGAGACCATCGCCGCAGGACTTTCGGAGCCGCGCGACGCCATCGAGGAGATCATCGAGCCGTACCTCTTGCAGCAGGGCTTCATCGCGCGGACCCCGCGCGGGCGGCTGCTGACGGCGCAAGCCTTCGCCCATCTCGGTTTGCCACTACCGGCCCAGCCGCCCACTCAGTTCCCCTTGTTCAACGGCAGCGAGGAACCGTGACGCGTTGGCCGGACCTGGCGGGCCGCATCGAGGGCGAGACCCATGTCTTGCCGATCCGCGTCTATTTCGAGGA
>DFXC01000167.1 GCA_002383105.1 Hyphomicrobiaceae bacterium UBA4118 | reverse complement strand
GCCCGCGCCGCAGCGCGCAGGCAGTTGGCCATGGTGTAGATGAAGGTGTAGATGCGCGCGCCGACGTCCTGGAGGTCGATGACGAGGACATCGATGAGATCCAGCATCTCAGGAGTCGGCTCGCGCGTCTCGCTGTAGAGCGAGAAGATCGGCACGTCGCGGCGCGGGTCTTTCCCATGCGGGGTCTCGATCATGTTGTCCTGGAGGTTTGAGCGGAAGCCGTGCTGCGGACCGAAGATCGCGGCGAGCCGCCAGGCCGACGAGGCGCCGAGACGGCCGACCACGTGGCCGAAGCCGTGATCGACCGAGGCGGGATTGGCGAGCACGCCGACCCGAAGCCCGTTCAGGCGTTGCGACGCGATCAGTCGTTCGGAGCCAAGCAGCATGGCATCAAGGGCGATCAGGCGGGGAGGGAGGCGGTGCACTCAGGAAAAGCGGCTGCGGCATAAAGCCCTCGCGGCACCCATCGGTCAACAGCCCTCAGGCCCCGTCTCGGCAGGTTTGCATCGAGGTCACATGCTATGGTAGTCGGCGGCTGACAGGAAGCCTGAGGGGGTTGCCTCGAATTAATGGAATCGGCGGGAGCTCGGTGGACATCGCATGAGTAAAAAAGGCGCGCAACAGGGTCCGGCCTTCATCGACTTGGCGGCGCAGTACCGGCGGATCGGCGACCGCGTCGGGCGGGCGATTGCCGCCGTCCTGGAGCATGGCCAATATATTTTGGGGCCCGAGGTCACCGAGCTCGAGCGGCGGCTTGCCGAGTTCTGTGGTGCCCGGCATTGCATCACCTGCGCCAACGGGACCGACGCGCTGCTGCTGGTTCTCATGGCAGAGGGCATTGGCCCCGGCGACGCCGTGTTCGTGCCAGCCTTCACCTTCGTGGCGACGGCCGAGGTGGTCGTGCTCGCGGGCGCGACCCCCGTGTTCGTCGACGTGCGTCCCGACAGCTTCAACCTCGACACGGAGAGCCTCGAGGCCGCCATTGGCGAGGCCAAGAGCCTGGGCTTAAGGCCCCGCTGCGTCATTCCCGTCGATCTTTACGGACAGCCGGCAGACTACCCAGCCATTGGCCGTGTGGCCGAGGCGAACAGCCTCGTGGTGCTTGCCGACGCGGCGCAGAGCTTCGGCGCGAGCCTCAATGGGCAAAAGGTCGGCACGCTCGCTTCCTACGCGGCGACGAGCTTCTATCCGTCGAAGCCCCTTGGCGGTTATGGCGACGGCGGGGCCATCTTCACCGACGACGACGCCAAGGCCAAATTGCTGCGCGCGATCCGTTGCCACGGAAGGCACCCAGACGGGTCGGAATGCGGGCAGGTCGGTCTGAACAGCCGGCTCGACGCGATCCAAGCGGCCATTCTCCTGGAGAAGCTGCTCGTGTTTCCGCAGGAGATCGTGGCGCGACAGGCAAGTGCTGAGCGCTACGGGGAAGGTCTCGGGGCGGAGGTTCAGGTGCCGAAGCTGACGGCGGGTGCCACCTCAGTCTGGGCCCAGTACACCATCGTCACCGAGCGTCGCGACGAGCTCGCCAAAGCGTGCCGCGAGGCCGGCGTGCCGACGGCGATCCATTATGCAAGCCCGCTGCATGCTCTGCTGGCCTACCAGCAGTTTCCGATGGCGCTGGGCGGTCTTCCCCAGGCGGAGTGGCTGGCCAAGCATGTGATCAGTCTGCCGATGCACGCTTATCTCGTCGATGAGACGCAAGACCTCGTCATCAGCGCGATCCGTGGCGCGATCCGATCGCTCAAAGCAGGGGTCGCCGCCGAGTAGGGGTTAGGTAGGGGCTATGGCAGACCAGATTCGCGTCGCCGTCGTGGGGGCTGGCTATTTCGGGCGCTTTCATGCCGATCATTATTCGCGCAATCCGCGCGCCAAGCTTGTCGCCGTGGTCGACACCAACGAGGAGCGCGCCCGCGCGGTCGCTACCGAGTTCGGCGCCGAGCCCGCCTTCGATTATCGCAGCATTTTCGGCCGCGTCGATGCCGTAAGCGTGGCCGTTCCCACGCCGCTCCATTACCAGATTGCGCACGCCCTGCTCGACGCCGGAGTGCACATTCTCGTCGAGAAGCCGATCACCGACAGCGTGGAAAGCGCCAGCACGCTTGCAAGCTTGGCCGAGGCGCGCGGCCTCGTGCTGCAGGTCGGGCATATCGAGCGCTTCTCGAGCAGCTACAACACGCTCGCCAAGGTCATCACCCAGCCGCTCTATTTCGAGAGCTATCGCATCGCTCCGTGGAAGAATCGCGGGGTGGAGGTCGACGTGATCCTCGACCTAATGATCCACGACATCGACATGATTATCGGCCTGGTCGACTCTCCCGTGATCAAGGTGGACGCCGTCGGCACGCCGGTCCTCGGCCAGAGGATCGACGTCGCCAACGCCCGCATCACCTTCGCCTCGGGCTGCGTCGCCAATGTCACGGCAAGCCGCGTGGCCTACAAGATGGAGCGGCGCATGCGCGTCTTTGCCCGCAAGCAATATCTCAGCTGCGATCTCGGCGAGGGGCGCATTACCGGATACCGGCTGCGCGGCGATCCCATGACCGAGGGTCTCGCGGCGATCGCCATGGAGTCCTATGAGATTCCAAAGCAGGACAGTCTCGCCAACGAGATCGAGGCCTTTCTCGGCTGCATCACCAAAGGCTCCAAGCCTTTGGTGGATGGGCGCGCCGGATGCGAGGCGCTCCGCGTGGCGAGCCTGATCAACGAGAGCATCGAGGAGCACCTGCAGAAGGTGCAAGGCGAGCCGAGCCTGTCGGCGGCCGGGGAGTAAGACGAGGGCTAGATCTTTGCGCTCGTGGCCGTCCCGATCGCCTGAGGCGTGACACCCGCAACGATATCGAGCACAACCTTAGCGGCGCGCTCGCTTGGCGGCGGGATGGGAGCCCCCAAGATCTCGACGACCTCGCGGAAGCCTGCATATTGCGCTTCCCGCACGCGCTCAGAGCCGAGAAGCTCCTCCACGGAAGCCGCCAGCCTCTCGGGCGTGCAAACCTCCTGCATGAGTTCCGGCACCACTTCGCGCCCCACGAGCAAATTCACCAGCGAGGCATGCTCGACGAGGACCAGGCGGCGCACCATGAATCCGGTGATGGCGCTGACCCGGTAGGCAACCACCATCGGCACATTGGCGAGAGCAAGTTCGAGCGTCACCGTGCCGGATTTCGTCATCGCGGCGTCACAGGCGGCAAAGGCGGCAAAGCGCTCTGCCATGTCGGTGACGAAAACCACCGGCAGTGGCCAATCCCGGGCTGCCGAGCTTACCTCCTCGGCCGCCGCCTGAACCAGCGGAACGACGACGTGAAGGTC
>DFXC01000032.1:7659-8570 GCA_002383105.1 Hyphomicrobiaceae bacterium UBA4118 | reverse complement strand
CCGGAGAACATGTAGCAGCCGATCGGCTTCCCGGGTTCGCGTAAGCCCGCGCGGGAGAGCTTGATCGCCGCGGCAAGCGCCTCGATCGCCCTGTCCTGGCCGAACACGACGCGCTTCAGATCCTGGTCGATGGCGCGCAACACCTCGGCGTCGGACTTCGACACCGTCTTCGGCGGGATGCGCGCCATGGTGGCGATGGTGGACTCCACCTCCTTGACGCCGATGGTCTTCCGCCGTTGCCGCTCGGGGAGCAGCATCTGCGAGGCGCCGGTCTCGTCGATCACGTCGATGGCCTTGTCGGGCAGCTTGCGGTCGTGGATGTACTTGGCCGACAGCTCGACCGCCGACTTGATGGCCTGGCTCGTGTAGCGAACGCGGTGGAAGTCCTCGAAATAGGGCTTCAAGCCCCGCAGGATCTCGATCGCGTCCGGCACGGAAGGCTCGTTCACGTCGATCTTCTGGAACCTGCGCACCAGCGCCCGGTCCTTCTCGAAGTGCTGGCGGTATTCCTTGTAGGTGGTCGAGCCGATGCAGCGCAGCGTGCCTGACTGGAGCGCGGGCTTCAGCAGGTTGGAGGCGTCCATGGCCCCGCCCGAGGTGGCGCCCGCCCCGATCACCGTGTGGATCTCGTCGATGAACATGATGGCGCCGGGATAGGCCTCGATCTCGCGCATCACGGCCTTGAGCCGCTCCTCGAAATCGCCGCGATAGCGGGTGCCGGCCAACAGCGCACCCATGTCGAGCTGGAAGATGGTGGAATCGGCGAGAACATCCGGCACGTCGCCCATGACGATGCGGCGCGCCAGCCCCTCGGCGATGGCCGTCTTGCCCACGCCGGGATCGCCCACGAACAGGGGATTGTTCTTCTGGCGGCGGCAGAGCACCTGGATGGTGCGCTGAATCTCGGGTCC
>DFXC01000032.1:0-7441 GCA_002383105.1 Hyphomicrobiaceae bacterium UBA4118 | reverse complement strand
TCGGCGCCGCGCTTCTTCTCCTCGCCGCCCTCGACCGTGGCGGCATCCTCGTCGACGCCGCGCACGGCGCGCGGCTCCGACATGCCGGCCCGCTTGGCGATGCCGTGGCTGATATAGTTGACCGCATCGAAGCGGGTCATGTGCTGCTCTTGCAGGAAGAAGGCGGCGTGGCTCTCCCGCTCGGCGAAGATGGCAACGAGCACGTTGGCCCCCGTCACCTCCTCCCGTCCCGAGGACTGCACATGCGCCACGGCGCGGTGGATCACGCGCTGGAAGCCTGCCGTCGGCTGGGCATCGCCATGGGTGTCGAGCACGAGGCCCGATAGCTCGTTGTCGATATAGCCGGTGAGCTTGTCGCGCAGGACATCGATGTCGACGTCGCAGGCGCGCATCACCGCCGCCGCGTCACGGTCGTCGATCAGCGACAGGAGCAGATGCTCCAGCGTCGCATATTCGTGGCTGCGCTCATTGGCATATTGCAGAGCGCGCCGGAGAGCCTGCTCGAGACTGGTCGAAAACGAAGCCACTTAAGTCCTCACTCTTTCTCCATGGTGCATTGTAGCGGATGCTCATGCTGACGGGCGAAGCTCGTCACCTGGGCTACTTTAGTCTCGGCGACCTCGTAAGTGTAGACCCCACAGATGCCGACACCCTTCTGATGCACGTGCAGCATGATTCGGGTCGCCTCCTCCGCTGGCTTGTTGAAGAACCGCTCCAGCACGTACACGACGAAGTCCATCGGCGTGTAGTCGTCGTTGAGGAGCAGCACCTTGTAGAGGCTCGGCCGCTTAGTCTTCGGCCGCGTCTTGGTGATGATATGGGTGCCCGTATCGTCGCCCCGGCGAGGATCACCGTTCCGCGCCATCGTCAGCCTATGTGGCGTCTCGTATTGCATCTGCCAAGGTTGCGAGCTGTCGCTCGCTACCGACCATCCTCGTCCATTCTAGCGGCATCGGGCAAGCCATCGCAAATCGCGGCTCGCCGCTCCTCCATAACATAGTGCGACTTGTCGGCATGAAAACGGCAAAAAAAAAGACCCGGGGAGACCCCGGGTCTTTTTCAATGGGAAGGTGGAGTCTGACAGACGCCGTTAGGCGACCTTCTTGGACAAGGCAGCCTCGACCGGCTTATAGGCGTCCTTGGCCAGGCCGACATACATCTCGCCGAGCTTGGACATCTCGGCGATGTAGGTGTCGTAGGCCTTCTTGGCGTACTGGGATTGGATCTCGATGGCCTGCTCGATCGACTTGGCGCCGACCAGCTGCTCGAAGGTACGGGTCGAATCCTCGAACGCCTTCTTGGAATAATCGGTGACCTCGGCGGCGATGGCCTGAAAGCCCTTGTTGACCTCTCCGAACGAACGAACGGCCGCATCAAAGCCGTCTTTGCCTACCTTCTGGAACTCTTCGAAACCTTTGAGCATGGGGAGCCCTCTTCTCAAAACCGGGTTGCGCGATTGCTGCGAACGCGAACGATATATATGCGTCGCACAATAAACGTCAACCCAAATTTTTTGCACTGCACAATAATTTAAGATATGCTCGCTTAACGCTTTGGCAATAGGCGGATTTTAGCCTCTTAGACCGCCCTCCCGAAGACCGCGCAAAACCGCGCGATCGGCGTGATTCGAGGTGGCGGCGCGGCGACTTGCACGCGTCAGGGAAGGTCGTCAAACGGGGGGAAGGCCAAGGCCTTCTGGGGCTCGGTGGGTATCAGCAAGCGTAATCGTTGGGCGTTCTTGGCTCGCTTCGGCCGCCTCTTGCTTGCGCTTGTGCTCATTATCTCGGCAGCTGCGCCTGTGAGCGAGTGTCTCGCCAGGAGCCGATCGAGGTCGAGTCCAGCGGTCGCGGCGGCCATCGTCGTCGACATGAACTCCGGCTTGATTCTCTATTCGCAAGCGCCCGACACGCCACGCTATCCGGCCTCGCTCACCAAGATGATGACCCTCTACGTGCTGTTCGGCTATCTGCGGGCCGGCAAGGTCACCGTCAACTCGGACCTCGTGGTGACGCCGCACGCCGCAAGCCAGGCGCCGACCAAGCTCGGCCTGAAGCCGGGTGCGACAATCGAGACCCAAGACGCGATCAAGGCGCTGGTCACCCAGTCCGCCAACGACGCCGCCGTCACCATCGCCGAGAACCTCGCCGGCACCGAGGAGAACTTCGCCCGCGTGATGACCGAGACGGCAAAGGCCATCGGCATGACCGGCACCACCTTCCGCAACGCCTCGGGCCTGCCCAACGACGAGCAGGTCACCACGGCGCGGGACATGGCGATGCTCGCGGTGCATCTCATCCACGACTATCCGGAATATTACGGGGTGTTCGAGACGCGCTATTTCACCTTCGCCGGTCGCAGGTACCGCAACCACAACCGCCTCCTGTTCGGCTACAAGGGCACCGACGGCATCAAGACGGGCTATACGCGGGCGAGCGGCTTCAATCTCACCGCCTCCGTCCACCGCGACAACAAGCATCTCGTGGCGGTGGTGCTTGGCGGCAGGACCGGGAGCCAGCGCGATGTCGCCATGCGCGCCCTTCTCGACAAGCACTTCGCTGAGGCTTCAGGGGTGTCGCCCTCGGCCAAGTCCCTCGTCGCCACGCTCGCGCCCCCGCCCACCCCGCCGGCGCCGAAGCCGCCGGTCTTTGCGCTTGCCAGTGCGACGCCAACGGCCGCGGAGCCCGCCGCCACCACCGATGAGGAAGGCACCGATGAGGAAGGCGATGTCGGCGAGCCGGCCGAGCCCGTCGAAGCGAGCCTGCCCGTGACCGAGCCCGCACCCAAGACGTCGAAAAAGCCCTCCCGCTACGAGGGCGCCTTCCACGTGCAGGTGGGCGCCTTCATGTCGGAGGCCGAGGCCGAGGACCGGCTCGGCATGGTGCAGCAGCGTGCCTCCGATCTGCTCGACGGGCACCTGCCGTTCACCGCGTCCTTCATGAAGGACTACGCCGAGTGGTACCGGGCACGGTTTGCCGGCTTTTCCAAGGACGGCGCCCAGGCCGCCTGCGCAGCCTTGAAGAAGATGGCGCTCGAATGCGCGGTGATGCGCTCCGAATAGGGCGAGCTTATCTACGGCCGAGCAGGACTTCCTTCGCCTCATTGATCCGCGCAGCAAGATAGGTCGATCCCCCCTGATCGGGGTGCATCTTCATCATCAGCCTTCGATGCGCCTGCCTGATGTCCTCCTCGCTCGCATTCTTTTCGATCCCGAGCACGGCGAAGGCTTCCTCGGCGCTCATGCGGCTGCTCCCCGCGCGCCCACGCCCCTGGGGGCCGGCCCTCTCTTTCTGCGCTTCGCCCTGGTCGCGCCAACCGGGCAGACGCCAATCGAGATAGGCTTCCATCAGCGCCGCCTCATGGGCACCCTCCGCGTGAAGCTCACCGAGCAGGTCCATGACCTCTCCGTCGCTGAGGGACGAGAGGGCGCGGCCGGCAAATCGCCCGGTCAGGCACTGTCCCTCCATGCGCCCGCTATCATGGTCGAGCTCCATCTCGAGCCTGTCGGTGCGCACCTTCGAGGTCTGCCCGGGTGATTTCTGCGCCGACCCGAAGGAGCCGCCGAAGCCGAACCCGCCTCCTCTGCCGATCAGCGCGAGACCGAACACTCCAAGCGGGATGGCCAGGGGAAGCGCCCCGCGGGTGATGAGGAAGGCGGCAACAGCAAGGACAACGACGCCGCCTGCCTTGCGCATGCCGACGGCAAGCTTGCGCGGATCGACCGCCGCAAGCATGCGCCCCGCGAAGATGAGAAGCAGGAGGAGCGCGCAACCAGCAAGAAAATAGACCATCTGGCCAAGCCGTCAGCCGAGCTGCTCGAGCAGTCGGATCGCCGCGCTGCTTCTCGTCTCGTCGCCGAAATCCTTGAGCGCCTTCCGTCCACCCGTGGCATAGACCGCGACGGCAGTCAGGAGCTCGCGGAGCTGGCGCGCCGAGCCTGCATCGAACGGGCAGTACGCCCCGCGCGAGAGCCGCGCGATCTCTCTGAAGGCGCGCTTGGCCTTGGGGTCGCGGCCTTCCTGAAAGACGAACACTGGAACCCCGATCAGGCCGAGCTCGCCAGCGAGCTGGCTCAGCTCGTCGACATCCTCCTCCATGCAGTCGCCGACATAGATGAGGGCATTGGCCTTGGACGTTTCGCTCTCGCGGCGGGCATGGGCGAGGACTTTGCGGATCTGCGTGTAGCCGCCGGCGCAGGAGACCTGGCGCATGAGCCGCGCCAAAGCATCGGGGTCGCCGACCCATTTGCTAGCCTGGCACTCGCCAAGCCCGCGGAAATAGACGAGTTGCACGTCGAGGCCGCCGACCGCCTTGACGGCGTTGAACATGTCGGCCTGGAGCTCGAGCGCGAGATCCCAGGACGGCTGCCGGCTCATGGTCGCGTCCATGGCGAAGATGAGCCGCCCGCGTCCTGAGCCTACCGGCTGCAGCCCCTTCACCTGCTTAAGGAAGGCGTCGACCTCCGAGAGCGACGAGCGCTGTTGCGCGACCTCGCTTTTCTCGGTCTTCGCCGGGGCTTTCGGCTGGGCCATTGCTCTCTCAACTCCGCGCCAAGCGTATCTGCCGAGCTATAGATGGACCCTTATGGCGCCCCGGACAATGCTTCAGCCGCGCCCTCAAGTCTCGTCCGTGGCAGCGGCCAGCAGGCTCGCATTGCCGCCCGAGGCGGTGAGGTCGGTGGAGCGCACCCGCTCGACGGCAAAAGCTTGCAGATAATGGGGGCCGCCGGCCTTGGGGCCAGTGCCGGAAAGGCCTTCGCCGCCGAACGGCTGCACCCCGACAACGGCGCCGATCTGGTTCCGGTTCACGTACATATTGCCGACCTTGACCCGCTCGGCCACGAAGTCTGCCGTCGCCTCGACCCGGCTGTGCAGCCCAAGCGTCAGCCCGTAGCCCGTTGCGTTGATGGCGGCGCAGACCTCACCCAGGCGGTCACCGGCGAAGCGCACGACATGGAGGATCGGGCCGAACACCTCGCGCTTCAACACGGCGATGGAAGGAATCTCGTAGATCGCCGGCGCAACATAGGTGCCGTGTGCATGCGCTTCGCCTAGAGGCAGATCGAGCAACTCGCGCGCTTCCTGGCGCATATGCGCCTTGTGAGCTTCGAGTGCGGCGCGCGCCTCCTCGTCGATCACCGGGCCGATATCGGTCGCGTAATCGAGAGGATCGCCGATTTTGAGCTCCCGCGCCGCACCGAGCAGCATACGAAGCGTCGCCTCGGCCACGTCCTCCTGTAGGAAGAGCACGCGCAGCGCCGAGCAGCGCTGGCCAGCGCTGTCAAAGGCTGAGGAGAGCGCATCGTCGACGACCTGCTCAGGCAGCGCCGAGGAATCCACGATCATGGCGTTGAGGCCGCCGGTCTCGGCGATCAGCTTGGCGATGGGCCCGTCGCGGGCGGCGAGAGCGCGGTTGATGGCGATGCCGGTGTCGGTGCCTCCGGTGAAGGCGACGCCATCGACGCGGGAGTCGCTGACGAGTGCCGCGCCCACCGTCTCGCCCCGACCCGGCAAGAGATGCAGCACATCGGGCGGGATGCCGGCGCGATGCAGCAGCCGCACCGCATGGGCCGCGGTGAGCGGCGTCTGCTCGGCGGGCTTCGCCACCACGGCGTTGCCGGCAGCAAGCGCGGCAGCGATCTGGCCGGTGAAGATGGCAAGGGGAAAGTTCCACGGCGAGATGCAAGCGAACACGCCGCGCCCATGGAGCGACAACGCGTTCCACTCTCCGGTCGCGCCTTTCAGCTCAAGCGTCGTGGCGAACTGCCGGCGCGTTTCCGCCGCCGAATAGCGCAAATGATCGACCGCCTCGCGGAGATCGTCTTGGGCGTTGCCAAGCGTCTTGCCCGCTTCCCGCACCATGAGCGCCATCAACTGGGCTCGATCCGCCTCGAATAGATCGGCGGCCCGCTCGAGCATCGCCGCGCGCGCGTCCCCTCCCAGACGGTCGAAAGCCCCGCATGCGGCCTTCGCCGCGGCCAGCGCCTGGTCGATGGCTTCAGGGCTGGCAGAGCGCCAGGTGCCGACCACGATCCTGCGGTCATGAGGCGAGGTGATCCGCCCGACCTCGCCGGCCTGCTCTATCTCCTCGCCCGCAACGATGGGATTGGCCGTTGCCGGGCTCGCAAGAGCGCTGCCCATGGACTGAAGCAAGGGCTCGCGCACGGCGCCCTCCCACAGCGGCAGCCCGAGACTGTTCTTCCGCTCCGGTACGAACAGATCGGGCGGCGGCGGGATCAGCTTGTTGGCTTTCTCGGCAAGCGCTGCCGCCTTCTCCACCGGATCGGCGACGATTGCCGAGATCGGCGCCGCGTCGTCTGCCAGGCGATTGACGAAGGAGGTGTTGGCGCCGTTCTCGAGGAGCCGGCGCACCAGATAGGCCAGAAGATCCCGATGGCCGCCGACCGGGGCATAGATGCGGCACGGCTTCCCCAAAGCTTCCGGCCGCACCACCTGCCGATGCAGCGCCTCGCCCATGCCGTAGAGACGCTGGAACTCGTAAGGATGGTCGCCGGCAGACGTCGCGATGGCGGCGATGGTGTGGGCGTTGTGGGTGGCAAATTGCGGATAGAAGCAGTCGTGGGCGAGAAGCGCACGCGCAGCCGCAAGATAGGCGACGTCGGTGTTGACCTTGCGCGTGAACACGGGATAGCCGGCGAGGCCCCTACTTTGCGCCCATTTGATCTCGCTGTCCCAATAGGCGCCTTTGACAAGACGCACGGGAATCCGCCGGCCCGTCGCGGTAGAAATCGCGGCAAGCCAATCGATGAGGGGCAGTGCGCGTTTGCTATAAGCCTGCACGGCGAGGCCGAGCCCGTTCCACCCGGCAAGCGTGGGATCGGTGAACAGCGGCTCCATGAGGGCAAGCGACAGATCGAGCTTGTCGGCCTCCTCGGCATCGACGGTGAGCGGCAGCCAAGCGTCCCGCATGGCGTGAGCGAGCTCGGAGAGACGCGGCACGAGCTCAGCATGGAGGCGCGCCTCTTGCGAGGACTGGTAGCGAGGATGGAGCGCGGAGAGCTTCACCGAGAGCCCGGGGCGGCGATGAAGCTCATCCTCGGTCCGCGCCCGAGCAGGACCGGCGTTGCCGGCGATAGCCGCCGCGGCCTCCTGATAGCGGAGGGCATGGCGCTTAGCGTCGTCCTCAGTGCGCGCCGCCTCTCCCAGCATGTCGAAGGAGAAGCGATAGCCTTGGCCAACCTCGTCCTCGCCATTGGCAAGTGCCTCCTCGATGCTCCGCCCGAGCACGAACTGGCCCCCCAGGATGCGCATGGCCTGGCGGAGCGCCTGGCGGATTACCGGCTCGCCGCTTCGCCCGATCAGGCGCTGGGCGAGGCTGGCAAGGTCGGTGCGCTTGCTCTCGCTCCAATCGAGAATGCGCCCCGTCAGCATCAGGCCCCAGGTCGAGGCGTTCACGAAGACGGAGTCGGAATGGCCGAGATGAC
>DFXC01000190.1:37063-37219 GCA_002383105.1 Hyphomicrobiaceae bacterium UBA4118 | reverse complement strand
CCCTGATCGCCGTAAGGCAGCGCGAGCAGGAGGCAGCGCAAGGCCACCATCCTCTCGACGAGGCGCGGCATGAGGCCGTCGTCGTCGAGCGCGAAGCGGAAGCAGGCCGCAGCCTGCTTGCGCCTCCCGCTCTCGACCCGCTCGATGAAGCTTTGC